>CAYQMI010000084.1:10296-15932 GCA_964418575.1 uncultured Glaciecola sp. | reverse complement strand
CAATATAATGAACAGTCGTTCAGTTGATGTCAAATAGATGATAGAAAAAAGAAATAGAATATTAAAATCTACAGAAAGTATCCTCGCCGCTGATGGTTTCACTCGGCTGTCAATGAAACAAGTTGCGGACAGATGTGGCCTAGCGACTGGTACTCTTTATTTGTATTTTAAAAGTAAGAATGATTTGGTTCAGCAGTTACACCACGACCATCTATTGCGTTTTTCTGAGTACCTATTCAAGAGTTACGACGACACATTGACGCTTCAAGAAAGGTTCATGCACCTTTGGCTGAAGCTATGGGAGTTTGGGCTTGAAAACCCCGATGCAATAATGTGTAAGCCCCAATTTGAGATGCTTCCAAAAGACATTCAACTGCAGGAAGAGGAGTTCCTAGAAAACGCGTTTTCGCCCATCGCTAGTATGTTCAGCCAAGGGATAGCAGAAGGTGTTTTTCGCAACTTACCCATACCTGTTTTATCGTCAATCTCATTTGAAGCATGCGTTAACCTACTCCGACTTCAAATTCTTGGGCATATTAACCTTAAGCATCATGAAATCTATGACGCAGCATTAGCTTGCTTTTCTAGTATTCTAAAAAAGTAATTAGCAAGCTTGCAATTTCAGTGTAATGAATGAACAATCATTCACACGATACAAATTTGGCTTTCAAGCATGCGATTTATTTCCGCCGTTCTTATTTCTTCAGTTTTTCTTTTCTCATGTGCATCTCCTACGCGATCGCTATCTGAACGAGAGCTTTCAAACATGTCAGAGGGCTTTGCTAATGATTACTATCGGGATCTATCCGTAATTTCAGAAAAAAGCTATCGCAAACTAACGAGTGAATACCTTTATCAAAAACAAAGCGGTGAACCTCAACAATATGACATTTTGGTACTTTCAGGCGGGGGCGAGCTTGGTGCATTCGGTGCTGGCTTCTTGGAAGGTTGGGGGCAAGTGGTTGATAGCGAATTTCAGCGTCCTGATTTTGATTCGGTAAGTGGCATCAGTACCGGAGCGCTGATTGCACCCTTTGCATTTGTGGGTACCGATGAAGCATACTCAACAATTGTTGACCTATACCGAAACCCTGATAAAGATATGATAGTTCCAAGGTCTTTATTGGGCTTTCTTGCGGGTAATGGCGCGTTTTATGACGCAACTGTTTTACATGAGAGAATTTCAAAAAGTATTTCTGATAATCTTTTACGTCAGGTCGCAGAAAAATCAAAAGACGATAATGTTTTATTAGTAGGTGCAACTAACCTTGATTATGGTGTGATGCGGGTGTGGGACATTGCTGAAATTACACGGCAAAATCAAGCATCAATCGCAAAACCGCTTGTTGTAGAAAAACTAATCGCTTCCTCTGCTATACCAAGTGCATTCCCTCCCGTTGTGATTGACAAAAACCTGTACGTCGACGGTGGTGCCTCAATGCAAGTTGTAAGTGGAATTGACAGCCGAGAATGGTTGTACACACACGAACGTGGCGATCAATTAAATTTTGTCGACGAAAAAGAGCCTATCAAAATCCGTATCTGGATTATTGTGAATAATAAGTTAGTAATGGACCCAGAAGTTACTCCAGCTAAATGGTCATCAATTGCGACGAGAAGCTTAGTTTCGCTAATGCGTGGTTCAACATTACAAACTATCCAAGATACTGAAACATTTGCACAGATGATTAATTTAAGGCCTGAATTTGACGTAAAGATGCACTATGTTGCTATCCCACAAGACTATGAGATAGCCGATACCAGTAATATGTTCGACCAAGATAAGATGCGCAGCTTGGTCCATTTAGGCAGAAAAATGGGACAAAGCTCATCCAGTTGGAATTCAAGGGCAATAAGGCCCGGAGCTTCATTTTTAGACATCAAGAAACTGACAGAGAAAGATGCCACCAAGCCTGTCGAATAAACATCATATTGATATTCAATGCCGATAGACGTCGCTTCTAGCTCAAACTCTTTTTCAAATCCCCAAGCATTTGTGAGAGTTTGATTTTGGTACGAGGGCTCTGTAACACTGCATTTAGGTGACCCAAACCATTTTCTTCAAGCTGTGATTTAAGATTAAATAACTCTGGTTTATGAGCAAGCTCATAATCTAAACATGGCGATTTCGCATAGGCTGAATCAGCTTCTAAGGCATAATATTCAGCTACTCGGCAAAGGCTATAGCAAAACAGAATGCTTTGCTTTTCCTCGGGCGTTACTTCAGCTTCTTCCCAATCGTTTAACATAGGCTGATAGCCCAGGCCTATGCCCTGGTGCAGCTCTTTGGGTAGTTTCAGATGCTGTGCAAAAACACCTCCCACAACCGCAGCGTTACTGTTTAACAGTGACTGCATCCCTCTTATTCGCATGTAAAGGGGCGTGGAGTTGGTATAAAAGTTGGCGGCCTTAGGTTCAATTGAGAGTAAGGTAATGTCGCCTAAATAGCTTAATAAGCAGCGCGTAGATAGCTCTGAGGGGCTTTCTAAATTAGCTTCGCGAGCAACAAATAAAGCCATTGCACTGGCTAAGAAGCTGGTCTTCCAAACTCGTTCATAAGCTTCTTGTTGCTGCGGTGTATCAAATTCAAAACTTTGCGATATGGCAAATTGAGTCGCTAAGTTTTTTACTTGAGCAATGCCTAGGTAAATTACGGCATGATTAATATCGGTAATAGCCTTGCGCAAGCCAAAAAACGGGGAATTAGCCATATTCAACACCATCGCAACAAGCTCAGGGTCGGAGCGCACAATATTAATTAGCTCTTGAGCATCGGTAATGCTCTTGCTCAAAGACATCAACAAAGGATGGGGTTTGCGCAGGCTTTTAAATTCTTTTTCAGTTTTGTTATCTGCTTGAAAAGCTTCATAGTCGATTAACGTTAACTCAACAAAATCCTGTGGGACATCTGGGGCGTCTGCCGGAGCCTCTTGAGGTAGAGGGGCTTTTGTTGTTCCGGGCATACTATCAATCAAAGCTTTCGGCGTTTTAGGCTCTGCATAAATGCTACCCTTGCGCTTTTGACGCACTTTGAGCAAAGTATTGGAGTATTCTTTACCGTTGTTGGAGTTTTTTAAACGCCAAAGCAACAACGCCACCAACAAGATGATCGCAACCGGTATGAGTATGCTTGTAGTATCCATTCGCTATAATTTACCCAAAAGATTTGCTCATTAAAAAGCATTTGTGACTTTGTAGCATAAAACCGCTTAGGTTTGAGTATGTTTAATAATACTCGAATGCACAAGAGTGCCACATAAGATTGATTATATTGAGGTATCGGCTGAAATATGGTTTTCTAAACCATATTAAGTGCACCGTCTGAAGAACCCGCTAACTCGGCAATGCGCATTCGATGGCACTGTTCCATGTGATGAATAACCAAACTGTCTTCTGGATCAATCATTAACGCGCCATGGAAGCACTTCATAGCCGCTTTCCAATCCTTCAGCTTACGATATTCGACGCCTTGTTGAATCATTGAGCCGGTTTTGTAGCGCGACAACTGAATGTCTTTTGGAAGGTGATTGAGTATTTCATACACTTCGATAGGTTCTTTGCGCCCTTTCACACGAACAAAATCTACAAAACGATAGGCAATTTCTGCTTTTGAATCAATCGAGAGCTGGTCGAGTAATTGCGAGCTTACAATTATATCCGCGTCGTATCGAGGAGCGAGAGACTCTAAACGATATGAGATATTTACACTGTCGCCTATTACGGTAGTGTCCATGCGGTCATCGCAACCCACGGTGCCAATAATAACAGGTCCAAAATGCACACCCACACCAATTTCAATAGGCGGATAATCTACACTGCTGCGCTGTTTGTTGTACATCGCTAAAGCGCTTTGAAGGTCAATTGCTGCTCTTATCGAATCAAGCGCTTTGTTTGAGTTATTGCCACCGGGGTGGTCAAACAAGGCCATAATCGCATCGCCTATGAACTTGTCAATAAAGCCATTATTTTGATGGATTGCGTCGTTCATGCGCAGAAAATAGGAGTTTAAGAACTTCATTAATTCGTGCGGCTGCATTTGCTCCGATAAACCTGAAAAGCCTCGAATATCACAAAACAATATAGCGACTTCATCTGCAGCTGCCTTTCCTAGTTCGAGTGCACTATCATTTTGAGATTTAATATGATCAACAAATTGCTTAGGCACAAATTTTTGGAAGGTTTTTATTAAGCGTTGAGCCTCGTCTGCTTTGTCTACAAAGCGGCGGTCGGTAAAGGGGGGATCTTCTTCGGCTTCTTCTTCAGTACTTTGGTCAGTATGTAAATGCGGTAAGTTACCCAGCATGTTGCGTGTCAGCTGTTTTAAACGGTTACGCAAGCGCACAATGGTATAGCCCATTGCGCAAACCGCAATCAACAACAAAATAAGTAAAGGTATTGTGAACTGTACTACCGACATGAAGCCTAGTGATATCCAATGTAAAAAAAACAGACTGCCCAATTACTTGCGCAGTCTTTTATTAGGTATAGATTAAGATAATCTGGGCATCGCTACAATCAAAACTATTGATCAATTTAAAATATAATAAGGATTAAATTGTATTAACTGCGTAAACATTGAGCTAGGGGCAATAAGTGTTGCCCCAATTTATTTAAAAGCTCGCTCTCACGCCTAACAATACAGAACGCCCAGGTAGCGGTGCTAAATCTTTTAGGAAAGACGTATGCACACGTGCTTCCTCGTCTGTAAGGTTGCGGCCCTTAGCAAATAATTCAATGTCGTAACCTTGAATAGAGGTAAAGTAGGAAATATTCGCATCGACCATTGTGTAACCGTCGGTCTCAGTTTCAAACTCAGCCACATCCGATTGGCTAAATACACGCATCACTTGCGCATCAATAAACCAATTTTGATGGCTATACTCACCACCAAAGGTTAAACGTGCAGGCGGCGTGCGAGGTAAATCTTGTTTGCCACTGGCGGTATCTACTTCTGTTTTAATAATATCGCCTTGGGTAAAGAGCTTAAGACCATCGCTTGCTTTCCAATTAACTTGGAACTCAGCTCCGTACAAGGTGGCGTCGCTGTTTACAAATGCAAAAACAGGGAGCTCATCGCTGTGTTCGTCTGAATGCTCGTCGCCATGTTCATCGCCATGATCGTCATGGTCGTCCATGTGGTCGTCGTGCTCATCCATATGGTCATCATCAGAGTGCTCGTCATCATGGTCGTGAGAGAACTCTGCAAACAAACCAGTATCTGCTCCGTAATAATAGTCATCTACTTGGTTATAGAAAACATTTACAACAAAGCCTACATCGCCCGCGAATTTACGGAATGAAATATCAAAATTGTTTGACGTTTCTAGCTCAAAGTCAGTGCTACCAATCTCAAAGCCGTCTTCGTGTAATTCATATAAGGCGCCAATCTCATAAGTTTGCGTACCTATGTGCGGACCAAAACTGAATAATTCAGTAGACGAAGGCGCACGCTGTGCGTGGATAAACGAGACGCCTAAATTGTAACCTTCAGCAAAATCCCAGACGGCACCGGCCGATAAACTGTATGGCGTAAAATCAAGGGATATGCTGTCTAAGTCGTTATGGTCATGGTCGTCATGATCGTGGTCGTGATCATCCATGTGGTCGTCCATATGATCGTCGTGGTCATCATCGTG
>CAYQMI010000084.1:0-10196 GCA_964418575.1 uncultured Glaciecola sp. | reverse complement strand
ACATCTATCTCCACACGTTCAATTCTGCCGCCTAGCTGAACGAGTACATCACCAAAGTGCTTCTCTTCAATTAAACCTAAACCAAACATGCGTGTGTCAGATGCTGGGGTAAATGCTTCTTCGCCAACCGCTGAAAAGTCGCTTAATTTAGTATGCAGGCTCAAACCGCCGCGCCATCCTGCAATTGGCTGATGCAACACTTCAATGCGAGTCTCAAAAGAATCATTGGTAAAACGTGTCCCGGGTTCGCCGTTTTCTATTTCTACGTGAGCATAATCGGTATACGACATTCCAAAATTAATTGCGCTAATTGCATCAGAGCTTAACTGGAACTCACCCGCTAACTGATAACGATTTTGCTGTAAGTCAGCCATCACCTCTTCAAAGGCTTCTTCTTCCATGTGGTCGTCATGGTCTTCGCCGTGATCATCCTCATCTTCATGACCATGTTCATCCCCATGCGCGTGACCAGGAATTCCATACAGCGAAGATAAATGCTGCATTGAGATACCAACATGACCTTGGTCGAATAAATAGCTGCCGCCTACAGTAAAGCCTTTAGAGCGGTACTGTGAGCTTTCTACAACGCCCTCGCTACCTTCGTGCTCTGAATCGTGATCATGGTCTTCTTCGTGGTCATGATCTTCGTCATGGTCGTCGTGGTCATCATCGTGAGCTTCTTCGCTTTCGGCAAAACCTGGGATGCGATAGTTGTCTGCGTCTCGGTAAAAACCTTCTACATTAAAGGCAAAATCGCCAGCGCCGCCTTTAACAAAGCCTGCAACACCCTCTTCCGCATTTACAGAGTTGCGCGTAATAGCAAGCTCGCCTTCTGCGTCGTTATTGTCGGGAATGCGCTGGTCAACAACATTCACTACGCCACCTATGGCGCCACTGCCATAAAATAAAGTGGCTGGACCACGCAAAATTTCTATTTGCTCGGCAGAGGTAGTTTCAGTTGCTACCATATGGTCAGGACCAACGCGCGATGCATCTGACGAATCCATCCCGTTTTGAGTAATTAATACGCGAGGACCATCAAGCCCTCTGATGATGGGTGTACTTGCTACGCCACCATGAAATGAGCTATGAACGCCCACTTCGTTACGCAAAGTGTCGCCTAAGGTAGCGGCTTGCTTGTGATTTAAACTGTCGCCTGCTAAAACCGTAACAGGTGCCGCCGATTCAATATTAGAGGCATGAAAAGCACTTGCGGTGACGTCAAACACCTCAATACTAGAGCTTGTAACGGTAATATCTAAGTCACTTATGCCAGCCTCGGTTACCGTAACAGCGGTACTTGAATGAATGAAATCGGGTGATGCCACATGAAGCTCAACATTGCCAATTCGCACATTTTCAAACGAAAAACGACCGTCTTTGTCTATCGTTACTCGTTTGTTTGAGCCCATTACCTGAACTTCGCCTTCGGTAACCGGCTTACCAACTTGGTCAAGCACTCGACCACTTATTGTGTTGGCGAGTGTTAAACTAGACGACAATATTAATGCTGTCGCTATGGCTGTTTTTTTCAGTAAGAATGGCGCTGTCGTTTTATGTACTGCACGACTTGTTTTGCTGTGGCTTGGCATACTTGCTCTCTTGCTTTTGGGAATTTATAAAAAAGGGCGAATTGAAACGGTAAACAGTAATTGCTAAATTTCGTTATAGTATTACATATCAATGTGAATGTTATAGTATAACAACCAGTTCAGAGATCAAGATTAATTTTAAGTAAAAATGGCAAGCATGGGATACTATTAGGGCATGTTTTTCGTTTACTAACAATTTTAGCTCACAACTTATAAGCATCAACTCATGCATTTTTCATTTTTTGCTGACTATATTCGGCCATATAAAAAAACCTTTGCGGTAATTGTGCTATTTATGGTGCTCGAAAGCGCCGTGAGCCTTTCGATCCCGTTTTTTATAGGTCAATTTGCAAGCTCAGTGTTAAATGAACCATCGCAGTTTGATGTCTTTCAATTGAATGTAAATCTTAACTACACCGCCATAGTGGGTATTTGGATTGGGCTTATCTTGGTGCAAACGGCCACTCGATATCAGGTGAGCTTTAAAGTGAATATGGTAGGCGCACGTATTTTAAAAAATCTGAGTTGCCGCCTGTATGATCATGTGCAAATGCTACCGGTCGACTATTTTAGTAAACGCAAAAAGGGCGAAATTCTCTCTTTAATTAGTAACGACGCTACCGTGATTAGCCACTTCATGTCGGGTATTTTAACCGGATTGGTCCCGAGCCTCCTTATTGCTGGTGGCGCGATTATATTAATGGCGAATATTAACTTACAGCTTGCCCTGATCATTGCGTTGAGTGTTCCTGCCTTCTTTGTATTACTTAAATTTCTGGGTCGCAAAATTCGTCCCATATCAGAGCAGGTGACGCAACAACAAGCGAGCATTGTATCTATTGCGGCGGAAAACTTTGGCAGCATTAAGCTTGTAAAATCTTTCAGCCGAGAGCGCCATGAAAGCGAAAAGTTTAAGCTTAATGCACAACAGATGCTCGATTTACGCCGCTCACAATTTAAAATCCAAGCGCTCATCTCGCCATTTATTCAAATGCTGATATCGATTGGCATTGTGGTGATTGTATTGGTAAGCACATTGCACTATCGCGCCGGTGAACTTAGCATTAGCGAGCTTATTACCCTGCTAATGTACGGGCTTTTATTTGCCAAACCTATTAGTAATCTAGCGGGTATTTATGGGCAATGGCAACAAGCATTAGGCTCTTCCACTCGTATTGTAAATATATTCAAAGTAGCGCCAGAGGCAAGCGATTCTGGCAGCCAAGAGCTTGAATTTAACCAAGGTGATATTAAGCTTAGTAATATAGATTTTGGATACAACGAACACACTAAACTCCTTAAAAATGTAAACGCTCATTTTAAGGCCTCTCAGGTAAGTCTTATTGTGGGGCCAAACGGCGCGGGTAAAACAACACTGCTGCATTTATTGATGCGCTTTATGAATCCTCAAAGCGGCGCTATTTACATTGATGATCAAGATATAAGCCAATGCACTTTACAGTCGCTCAGGCGTCATATTGGTTTAGTTTCGCAAGATGTTGCCTTGAGTCACGGCACAATTATGGACAATATCTGCTATGGTCAAAGCGATACCGACCCAGAAGCGGCCATACAAGCAGCAAAAAGCGCTGGCGCACATAGTTTTATCAGCCAACTGCCGGAAGCTTATAACACGCAAGTGGGCGACAACGGTGTTTTACTATCGGGTGGTCAGCGCCAGCGGATATCGCTGGCTAGAACCTTGTTACTCGACTGCAAAATTATTATATTTGATGAGCCCACGTCTTTTGCCGACAGCGTTGGCAAGAACGAATTTGCAAAGCTGCTAAGTACATACCTTAAAGGTTATACGGTTATTATAGTAACTCACGACCAAAATCTACGTGAGCTTGCAGAGCAAGTATTTGAAATCAAAAATGCTGGCCTTTACGCTGATAACTAATTTAATAAAGTAATGCTACTGTTAGCACTAGCAATTGCTGACACTCTTTTCTCAACAAGGTCAAAGAGCTAACAAAACAAGGATTAAGCTAAGCATGATCACTGGAAATACTCGCATACAAATAGGCAGTAACGCTCTGATACAAAAAGTCAGCGACGAAATGGTTATTTTAGACTCCCAGAGCGGGCAATATTACACCTTGAATAACATGGCCACAGAGATGCTCGATATACTAAACAGCGGCAGTTCAGTTGAACAGGTAGTGGCGCAAATATGCAAAGAGTATGAGGCTGAGCAAGAGGAAGTACTCAACGATATAAGCGCTATGATTCAGACCTTGCATGAAAAAGAGCTAGTCACTCTGCAGGGCAGCGAGTAAAACCCTAAGTGTAAAAAATGCTGACACTCCTTCGTAAAGTCTTGCTTATCACAGAATCTTTTTGGTATTTACACCGATGGGACAAAACCATACGCCAAAAGCCGTTTCAACAGTGGCAGCAGCATCTCAATAGCGCCTCATTCGATGCGACTGAACAAGCAAACTTGTCGACCAGCGATATTCAGCTCATGCGAAAAGCAATCGACTCGGTTGTACGCCGCTCATCTCGAGAATTAAACTGTATGCGCAGGTGCCTGGCGCTAAAGTCGATGATTGAAAGGCGCAAAGGCCAATGCACATTGCACATTGGCGTTAAAATACAAAAGCCAGAGGCGGAAGCAGCAGAGCGAGGTGCTCAACAAAGTTTATTTGCTCACGCTTGGCTTAGCGTAAACGGCGTGATTATTAACGACACGCCAGAATCCACCAGTGAATATCAAGAAATTACTCACAGCAATGCCTTGTTCGCACAAGCGGCAAGCGCTCCGATGCGTTGATACAAGCTAAGCTAAGCTTATATTTTCAAGATATGGGTTTGATACCAAGATTGGACTAAGATGGCATAGAGTAAATCGACATTTAAGGATGGATTTGCGCTTTGCACCAGCTTATCGAAGCTTTCTAACAGCTTGTTGTTGTTTAATAAACCTAAGTTCTGCAAGCCCTCATGCTCAAGCAATTTGCGCAATGCAGTTTGGTTTTGCTGAACGAGTTTGGCAAAGTGTTGATCAAACACCGTTTTATGACTATTCCAGCAAACCTGCTCAGGCAGTTCATCGTTCATGGCTTGGCGCAACAGCAGCTTTGGATATTTACCACTTATTTGCAAATGCTGGGGTATAGCAAAGCTGAACTCAGCAATGCGTTTATCAAATAAGGGATGATGCACATTTAAGCCATATTGCTCAAATACTGCTTGATACGAGCGCATGCTGTTAAACGTTGAAGTATTAAATAATCCGTCGTAACGCGCATAACGGGTTAAACCATGTTTGCCATTTATAAACGGATTGGCACCGGCCATTGCATACTGTTGCTCACTTACCATCTGTGTTGCTTTTTCGCTAAGCCAGTTGGGTAGATGCATATTGCGCGCAACAAGCTTTTGCATCAGCGGCGTAGTTTTTATTTGTTCGCTTGCTTGCTTGTTGGCCTGAATTTTAGCTTTACGCCTTGTGCCAAATTGCAACATGGGCAATATATCGTAATGCACACAAGGGCTAACAAACACTGAGCGCAACGCTTGCAGCACAGGCACATTGAGTTCTCTCGCGCCTTTTATTACCTCAGGTACTACCTTAAAATCCCCCTCTTTTAAGCGGTCGTAATAGGCAAAACTATGCCCCCAAAACATTTCATCACCTCCATTGCCCGTTAGAAGAGCGCTTGCGCCACATGCTTTTAGCAGCTTTGCTTCTTCGTGGTATTTCGGTGAAAGCACCATGCCAGGGCTTTGAGGGTGGGTTGGGTAGAGCTGTGCAAAGCTCATTTCGCTGTACTTGTCGAGTTCAATAAAATGCGATTTTGCAAAAGGGTAGCGCTCAATCATCGCACTAATATTGTTGGTCTCGTCGCAGCTTTCGGTATTCGCGTAGGTGTGCGAAATACTGTGTAGTTGCTTATTTGCGTCAGGCATTGCTTTAAATGCCATGGCGCTAACCGTTGTAGAATCCATGCCGCCACTGAGCTGCGTAAAGAGTGAGGTGTTTTGACTCTTTATCCCATCAGCTTGCGTTGACTGTGCATAAAGCGCGACACTTTGATGAATATTGGCGTGAAGCTTTTCACGTACAGCAGACGATTGGCCCTTTTGTAATTGTTCAGCACTTAAGGTATTGGTAGTAATATCCCAGAATTTCGTGCTGTGATGACCTACAAAATCGCCATCACCTTTATTCACATTTGCAAGCGTAAGTATAGTTGCCTGCGCTACCTGATGAATATTGGTATACATGGAGCGGTTTGGGTCGGGGCGGCCTGATAGCCACATTGAGAGTGAACATAGGTCGACATCTGGCTCAATGCAAGTGAGTAAGTCTTGAATGTTGGAGCTGACTAAATACGTATTGCTGTATTGCGGTAATTGCCCATAAAACAGCGTTTGAGGATTAAAAGCCGAAACCGCTAGCACCAGCTCTTGATTCTCAGGGTTTAGCCATACGCATCTAAAGTCCCCTTCCAGTTGTGCAAAGGTTTTGGCGAGTGATTTTGTATTGTCGTTAACGCTTTGAGCACGGTGAAGTACCTGCGCTAAATCGAGTATTGTTTTGCCGCTTAAAACGCTTGTGTTAGCTTTTAAAAAAGCCTCTTTTGGCAGCCTAGAGTGCAATAGCAATGGAGATCCAACAATATCTGAGGCTAACGATTGGGTTTGCTCAATATAAGGGTTGGATTCGCTCGCATCTTGATTAATGCCAAGCTCGCTAGATTTGCTGGCAACAAGAACACAACACTCTGAACTGAAAATCGAATTTAAATCGGTTTGTTGGTAGTTGTAAACTTTACCTAGAGCTTGCGCAATATCTTCATGAGCACGTTTAGCTTCTTGACCATACACTGCAAAAAAATGACTCATTTTAGATACAATCTCACAGTGACCCTTCGTGCTCAAAACTCCTTCATAAATATAATGCTTATATTGTTGCGTTTTTGCAATGATTCGCTAATTTATTCGTGTTGCGCCTACATAAAATCCTGTATGGACACAATTTTAGCGCTTCTACAACATGTCAAGATCCTTTACAGATCTCATAAATCTCAATTGTTTAAATTTTGATCAGTTTGAATTTTAACCACTTTTTTTTGTTGGATCATTTCTTGCATTGTTTAAAATTCATGCAATCACAGCTGTAGCTAACGAAAAACGCGGTGTTAGTTTAATTTAAAAGGAAAACAACATTATGTTGAAGCAAGCAATTTTAGGAATGGGTTTACTCGCGGCTTCGTCGGTAGCGAATGCTGCATTTATAGTTAGTCAGTCATCCATTAGTGGCGCAGACATGAGCGGAATGGAAGTTACCGCTACGTTTGAAGACGGTAGCTCTGAAACTGCACTTTGGGTAACCACTAGTGACACGCTCGGAACATCAGGTGCAATACTTATCGACCAAGAAGGTTTGGCCGGTGGTGCATTTGGTTCTTCTTGGAGCTTAACACTAGCCGGTTTTACCTTACCAAACATCGGTGATGGTATCGCGGGTGATTTAGGTGTTGTATACGGGGACTGGTTGTTAGAGAACCAAGGCACTGGTATTGCATCATTTAGCATTAATGGAATGATGGCGGGTGTTGCCTTTGACATCATCGCTCCAGATGAAGTAACACCAGGATCAGAAACTGGTGCTGCGTTCGACTCACTGTTAGGTGGTATTGAAGGAAGCTACGCAAATCAAGTAGATCCTGCATTTGGTGATTTATTTTGGCAGTTAGACGTAGCCTTAGAAGATGTAGTTGGCCAGGGTGATATTTTCCAATTCTCTGCCGATACAGACTTATTAACTGAAGTATCTACACCAGCAACTATTGGCATATTCCTCGGCGCTTTGGTATTATTCGCGCGAAGAAGTCGTACAACAGTAACATTATAAGGCCTAACTATTATGACAAACTCAGTAGAATCACCAAAGAGCAGTAAAAAAGCATACGTTAAGCCTGTGGTAACTAATCCAGGCAACTTAGCCGAATTAACGCAAGGTTTTTCTGGAAGCATTCCAGACGAACAAGGCGGTCAGACTAAGCGTAACCCATTCTCGGGTTAATTGAGTAGCGTTTATATAACGTTCTCAGCTATGCAGCAAATACAATACTCAGCGCCTCTTCATGGCGCTGATTTGTTTTCTGGCAGTCTATTATCTTCACAAAACAGCAATAATCATTCGCTAAGCTCTAATCATAAGATAGAGAATAGTTTGCCGTTTGCGCTAACGCTCACTGAAGGTGAAGTACATGTGCCCGCAACTGCCAAACCAATATGGCAGTTAAAAGACTCAGGCAAACACTACACCACCACCGTTGAGCTATTTAAACTAACTGACAACAGCCTAGTATTAAGCGTAGACTGCGAAGGCAAGGGTAAGTTTGCGATTACTGGCTCTAGCATACAAATTGACTGGCAAGCCGGCGGTACAAGTGCTGCGCATTACTTTCAAACACTGGGCATGGCCCTGTGGCTTGAAGTAAATAGCATTCCTTGTATTCATGCAAATGCCTTAGCTATAGAAGGTAAATGCATTGCGCTTATTGCACCAAGCGGAATGGGCAAAAGCACTTTAAGTGCATACATGCAGCAGCAAGGCGCGCTTTGGCTTACCGACGACATGCTAGCGCTGCATAAGAGAAAATCTGAACAAGCCTATTATGTGTATCCGAGTTGGCCTAAAGCCAGAATGTGGCCCGATTCGGTGCAAGAGGTGGCCCAACAGAGTGCACAAAAAATGAACAAGGTTCACGAGCGTTTTAGTAAAGTTGAGCTAAACTTACCAGAGATAGACGCTCGCAGAGGATATAAGCTAGACGCGATATACGTACTTAATCGCAACGGCGCAGATCTTGCTTCACTACAGCATAACCAAAGGTTGATGACCCGCAGTACAGAAAATCAACGAGGTGGTTATTTAGCGGCCGCCACAAGCGATTTAGGGTTAGTAGATATAAACAGCAGCATGGCACTTATGGCTTTACTGCAAAATAGTATGTTAGGCAGCGCTTACTCCAGCTTAGATATAGAGCAGAGAAGGCTACAACAGTTATCGGGCGTAGTGAATGCCCTACCCATTAAGCAAATTCACTATAAAAACAGTTATGAGAGCTTAATAGATGTACATAAACTGATAGTAAATGACTTACATGGCAATTAAAATTGGATAAAGCGCAGTAAGCTTTAAATTATTGCTTAAAGCAAACAGTGGACGTAGATGTATGGACAGAATCAAAAGCGGTATCATTAAAGATAACAGCAATACCTTTGGATCAGTTTATCGAATAATCGATATTTGTATTATTCACTTCAGCCTATACGCCGCTACGCTTATATATCAACAAAACTACACCAACGAATACTTTATGCTGGCATTATTAGGTGCCTTGGGTTTTGCGCTTATTGCCGAATCTTTTGCCTTGTATCGCAGCTGGCGAGTGGGCGCCTTTTCAGAAATCATATTTTATACACTCATTAGCTGGGCATTAGCAGGCGCGCTGGTAGTGGTTGGCCTGTTTTTTACCAAAATGTCGGAAGACTACTCGCGCGTAGTATTAGGCATTTGGTTTATTGTTGGCTTTGTTGGACTCATTGGCTGGCGTGCAGTGTTCAAAAAGTTCTTACACACCATGCGCAAGCACGGGCACAATACTCGCAGCATTGCCTTGTTTGGCCTCTCTGAAAAAGGCATACGACTAGCAAAAGAAGCACAAGAGAACCCAGAAATTGGCTACAGACTTAATGCGATATACGACGACCGAAACGTATCTCGTTTAGAGCCCTCATATCATTACCTCATTAAAGGCAATGTAGCAGCGGGCATAGAAGCCGCCCGCAACAATGAATTTGACGTAATATACATAGCCTTGCCCATACAAGCACAGCACCGCATTCAAGGCATGCTAGAGGCATTTGGCGACACCACCGCTACCGTTCATGTAGTGCCCGATTTATTCATGTACTGCCTTATGCACGGCCAAATGTCGCATTTAGGTGACGTACAAACCATTAGCGTTTACGACAACCCCATGTCGGGCGGTATGGCCGCCATTAAACGATTAGAAGATATAGTACTCTCGCTTATTGCGCTGAGTATTTTAGCTATTCCGTTATTATTAATTTCAATTGGTATAAAGCTTACATCCAGAGGGCCAATACTATTTAAACAAGACCGCTACGGGCTAAATGGCCGCAAAATTAAAGTGTGGAAGTTCAGAAGCATGAAGGTGATGGAAAACAGCGAAGTAGTCACCCAAGCCTGTAAAGACGACCCACGCATTACCAAATTTGGCGCTTTTTTACGTAAAACCTCACTCGACGAGCTACCGCAATTTATTAACGTATTAAAAGGCGACATGTCGGTAATTGGACCACGCCCGCATGCGGTATCGCACAACGAGACCTATCGTAAACTGGTAGATTTTTACATGCTGCGTCATAAAGTAAAGCCTGGGATTACTGGCTGGGCGCAAGTAAACGGCTGGCGCGGCGAGACGGATACTGTTGAGAAAATGAAGAAACGCATTGAGTATGATTTAGAGTATATTCGGAACTGGTCTTTGTGGTTGGATTTTAGGATTTTGGTTTATACGGTGTTGCGTGGGTTTAATGATAAGAATGCTTATT
>CAYQMI010000083.1:0-16075 GCA_964418575.1 uncultured Glaciecola sp. | reverse complement strand
GGTGTAAGCGATTATGCAGTTAAACCCATTAACGCTTATTCCTTGGTTGAAAAGATATCTCGCTCGCTGAGGCGTAATTTAAACAAGGTGTACCAAATTGTCTTGCTAGATGATCAAGAGTCGATGGGAGAATTTTACAAAGCGGTATTTTCACAAGTTGACGTAGACTTTCATTTCTTCACTAACGCAGAGTCGCTAATAGAGGCGATGGAGCACCTTCAGCCTGATTTGTTTTTACTCGATAGGATGATGCCAAGCGTAAATGGTTTGGAAGTGGCTGCGATGATTCGTCAGGACGCAAAGTTTGACTTTTCCCCTATTGTATTTCTCACAGCCGATGAGCAGCTCGATACTAAGCTCAAAATTCTAGCCTCAGGAGCAGACGATTTGATCGCAAAAAATACCCCAGCGCCCTTGGTTTTGCAGCAAGTTTTAGCGCGTCTCGAACGTGCTTCATTTATTAAATCATTTGTATCTAAAGACCCGCTCACAGGCGTCTTAAATCATGGACAGATTGTTGAAGTGGCCAACCATCAAATGCGCATGAATAAACGAAGTGAAAGTAATTGCGCCTTGGTGCTGCTTGATGTTGATCATTTTAAAAACGTTAATGATAGTTATGGTCATGCATCAGGTGATCTGGTTTTAAATGGCTTGGGTCAGCTTTTGCTAAACTCCGTAAGAGATACCGATTATGTGGGCCGCTACGGCGGAGAAGAATTTGTGCTGATGTTTGTCGATTGCAACGTTGAGCAAGCGGCGAAGAAAGTCGATAGAATTCGCAAAACCTGCTCCAGTATGCAATTTGTACAAGATAAACCAGAGATAAAAATCAGTTTCAGTGCTGGCGTGGTCGCCTTAGAAGAATTCGATGTGCTCTCAAAAGCCGTTAGTGAAGCTGACCGTTTACTATATGTTGCAAAGCAGTCAGGTAGAAACCAAATCGCCGTCTCTAAATAACCAAGCTTTTTATTACAGGCGCATGCCGTTGCCTTTTTTCTCAACCGCTTTACTAAGTGCCATACTCATTTTTTCTAGCGGGAATATATGTGAGCTCGCTCCGTTTTCCACAGCAGCCTTTGGCATGCCATAAACCACACAACTGGCCTCATCCTGCACCATAGTAATTGCACCAGCGTTTTTTAATTCAAGCAAACCCTTCGCGCCATCTTTACCCATGCCGGTTAAGACCGTTGCAATGGTATTATTGCCTGCAACCTTCGCCAAAGATGCAAACATCACATCCACTGCGGGTTTGTGCCCACTCACGAGCGGACCATTGTTCAAGCGAATCCGATAATCTGCGCCATGTCGCACTACTTCAAGATGCTTATCGCCAGGTGCGATGTAAGCATTTCCGGGAAGTAAGCGCTCACCGTCTTTTGCCTCGTGCACGTTCATTCTGCAAAGTCCATTCAAGCGTTCAGCAAAGGAACGGGTGAAATTTGGCGGCATGTGTTGCGTTATTACCGTTGCTGGGAATGCAGGAGATAGCTTCTCAAGGACCACTCTGATAGCTTCTGTACCGCCGGTTGAAGCACCGATACCGACTATCGTTTCAGTGCCTTGGTAGTTAATTTGAATTGCTTCGCTGTTAGCTTGAGTTTTGTTTCTGGCACGAGGCTTTGAAGCCGCAGCTATTTTTATTTTATGTACTATTTCTTGCTGATATTCAGCAATGCCCCTTGCTACATCCAATTTAGGTTTTGCAATAAAATCGATGGCGCCCATTTCTAGCGAGCGAATAGTCGCATCTGCACCCTTTTCAGTAAGTGTCGAAATCATGAGTACAGGAGTAGGGCGAGCTTTCATCAGCCTATCTAAAAAGGTCAGCCCGTCGACTTTGGGCATCTCAATGTCAAGGGTAATGACATCGGGGCGAAGCTGCATCACCATTTCTTTTGCGACAAAAGCATCCGGTGCGGCACCCGCTAGCTCTAAGTCAGGGTCTTGATGAATGATTTCACTTAAGAGACTGCGAATGAGCGCGGAATCATCTACTACAAGCACACGTATTGGCATGCACTACTCCAAATATAAACTAGAAGAAATCAACATCGCCAGAGGCTGGCGTTTGATTAATCTTAACGCGGTACTCACTCTCACGGTCGAGGATAGTGGTGTTGTGCAAGGATTTCAGCTTGCGCACTTTTACTTCACCCGTAAGCGGGAAAAAGTATATTTTTCTTGGAAATTCACCTAATAGATCGCGAGCAACAACTTTTAAATTCTCGGTTTTTAGATAAGCCTCTACAAACTCTGCGTTTTGTGAACCCACGCTGTTTAATCTTAACTGCTTGAGCACGTTTCCGCCGCCAAACACCTTCGCCTCCAAGCGAGATTTAGATGCGCCGAGTTTAATTAGGTGGTTTACCAAGAGCTCCATGGCATATACGCCATAGCGAGCTGAATCTGAGTTAAAATTTATTTCGTCTTTGTTTGCAGGCAATAAAAAATGATTCATACCCGCCACGCGAGTAATAGGGTCTCGCAAGCATACTGAAACACAAGAGCCTAACACTGTGACAATCATTGTTTCATCGCGCGTGGCAAAATATTCTCCAGGAAGAATTTTGACCGCATCGGTATTAAAATGCTTATCAAAGTAGCGGTTTGGCGCTAAATGCTCTGTAAAGTATGCACTCATCAATTTAGCCCTTTAGGTTGATAAACCGTTTTACCAAGGGGTTTAAGCAAGGAGCTCACATGTGAGAAGTTCTCAGAATGGCCAGCATAATAAAGGCCGTCGCTACGCATATGCCTTACGATTTTTTCAAGTATTTGTAATTGCGTGGGCTTGTCAAAATAAATCATTACGTTTCGACAAAACACAATGTCAAAATCGCTAGGCAGGGACCATTTAGCATCCATAAGATTGAGTTTTTGAAAGCTCAGCAGTTGCCTCAGTTCAGGAACCACTTTCACGCGTCCTGAATTAGCGCCCGTACCACGATGGAAAAAGCGCTTTTTAAAGGCGTTTTCCATGCTGTCTAGCTGTTCAAGTTTATAAACGCCAGCGCTTGCTGTTTGTAACACCTTGCTGTCGATGTCAGATGCGGTAATCGTTACGGGAATATCAAATTTACCAAGGGCTTCAACTGCTGTCATTGCAATTGAATAGGGCTCTTCACCCGTTGAGGAAGCTGCACACCAAATTTTGAGAGGGCGCTTTGCCTGGCGAATAAATTGCTCTAAGTGTTGAAAGTGATGTTGTTCACGAAAAAAGGAAGTTAAGTTTGTGGTCAGCGCATTGATAAACTGCTCTTGCTCGTCTGCATGACCATCTAAATAATTAAGGTATGAAGTAAAATCATTAAGCTTAAGCGAGCGTATACGCCGCGACAAGCGGCTGTATACCATCGAATCTTTGCTATCAGCCAGGTTAATACCAGCAAGCTGTTTTAGCTTGGCGCGCACGACCTCAAAATCGGCGCGCTGGTAAGCAAATTCGGTTGACTCTCTGCTCGAGACGGTCATCTCTTAGAAGCTCTCCCACTCGTCTTCTTCAGACGTGGCAGGAATTGCTCTGCTGCTTTTAGCCGGGGCTTTCGCAGTGCTTACTGAGGGTAACTCATCAAACTGTTTTGACAACAAATCGGGCTGCTTACTGCCTACCTTGGTCTGCACGTCAGTATCGCTTAATTTAAAGGTACCTACACGGGTGTTCAAATCAGATGCTTGCGAACGCATGCTCTCTGCAGCTGCGGCGGCCTCTTCTACTAGCGCCGCGTTTTGCTGAGTCATTTCATCCATCTGCGAAACGGCTTTGCTCACTTCATCTATTCCGCTTGCCTGCTCGGCAGATGCAGCCGCTATTTCAGACATAATGTCGTTAACACGCTGGATAGACACTACAATCTCTTGCATGGTGTCGCCTGATTTATTCACCAGAGCATTACCACTTTCTACTTTTGTCACCGAGTCAGATATTAAGTCTTTAATATCTTTCGCGGCGTTGGCACTGCGCTGCGCCAAAGTGCGAACCTCAGACGCTACCACAGCAAATCCACGACCTTGCTCGCCTGCTCGCGCAGCTTCTACTGCGGCGTTGAGTGCCAGGATATTAGTTTGGAACGCGATGCCGTCAATCACACCAATGATATCTGCAATTTTTTGTGCAGATTCGTTAATTGACGCCATGGTGGTTACCACTTCGCTAATTAGCTTACCACCGTTACCTGCTACTTCAGATGCTTGTGAAGCAAGACTATTTGCCTGTGTTGCGTTTTCAGCATTTAGGCGAACGGTGCTGGTAAGCTCTTCCATACTAGACGCTGTTTCTTCAAGGCTTGAAGCCTGCTGCTCTGTTCTGGTAGATAAATCAGAGTTTCCTTGCGCAATTTCAGACGACGCATTATTAATAGTGTCGCTTGCACTGCGTATTTGACTGATCACGCTGACTAAGTTTTCAGTGGTGGTGTTACAGTAGTTTTTAAGCTCCTCGAAAGTGCCTTGATACTGACTTTCAACACGCTTGGTTAAGTCGCCCTCTGAAATGGCTAGCAATACATTGCTCACTTCATTTAAGCCCGACTCAGTCGTTTTGGTCAATTGATTTAAACCTTGAGCAAGTGCAAGTAAGAAGCCTTCCTTGCCGCTTTCATCAACACGCTTGGTGAAATCACCTTGCACGCTGGCTTGTACGATATCAGCAATTTCTTGTTCAGCTTTGATTTCTTTAGTGCGGTCAATCCATTCTACAACTGAGCCAATACGTTCGCCGTTTTTGCCAAAAATCGGGCTTGCGGTTAAGCGGAAGTGACGCTTCCCAACCTTAATATCGGCAGTATGCTTTTCATTTAGGCGCTCTAGCATCGCTTTTTGATGTGAAGCGTCTTTATGGAATCTATCCATGCTGCCGCCTAAGATTTCATCAGCTGAGAAATGTGGCAACACTTTACGCAAGTCTGCCTCTGCATTTTTAAGCATGGTCATAACCGAGCGATTCATGTAAATGATCTTGCGATCCGCATCAGCAATCATTACGTTTGTGCTTGTACAATCGAGTGATTCTAAAATACGAGTGACTCTGCGCTCTTCTTCATAAATGGCGGTCATGTCATGCCATTCCACGCTGTTGCCTAAATCATTTCCGTTTTCGTCGCGAATTGGGTTGATCATTAGGCGGAAGGAATAGCTACCTAAATTAAGCTTCGCTTCGTGCACCGTTTGCAGTTTATCGAGCACCGCGTGCTGATGGGCAGGATTGTTGTGGAATGAGTCTATGCGAGTGCCAATAAGCTTATCAGCATTAAACTGCGGTAGGTCTTTACGAATTTCCGCTTCACAGTCTTTTAATAGCTTACGTGAGGCCTCATTCATATACACTATAGTGCGGTCAGCATCAGACATCATAAATGCGGTTGAACTGCTATCAAGTGCTTGTTTAACTTTACTGGCTTCAACTGCCACAACAGATGCTTGTTCAAGTTCTTTTGCTAAAGCGATTAACTCTTGTTCGAGAACGCCCATCTCATCTTTGCGTTGATTGTTTAAATCAACATCAAACTTGTTCTCAGAAATGTCTTTAAATGCGGTAATGAGCTTTCTTGCTGAGCTTATTACTGAGCGCACAATTATGGCGCCGGTTACTAAGCTGATTGCAAGCAAACTAATAATTATTGCCAAGGTGGTGTTGCGCTGAGCAGAGATGCTTTGTACACGCTCTTCAATAATTGAGGTAAGTGACACTACGTTATCGTCGTGTAGACCATACAATTCGTTAATAATGCTAGAGTACTGATTGAAGTATTCAGTGCCGTTATAATTAGGTACAGAAGCATTTAAGATTTCGGTCTCGGTAATTTGTTTTAAGGCGTCAATTTTGTTTTTTAAGCTGGTAGCAGTCCGGTAGTCGCTTTGAAAGCGCGAATCTGCCTCAGAAGCCGACAGCATATTGTATTCAAAATCAGTGAGCGGTGACTCAATGTTATTTAAAAAGGCCTGAACTTTACTTTTTTGTGTCTCGGTAATGACATCACCAGACAGAATGCCGGCGCCTGCGCCTCGAATTTTGCCCAAATTGTCCGCTAATCGAGGAAGGTTTTGATAATTGGCAATGATGAGATGATAACTCGCTGCTGCGGGGTCATAACTGAGTAAAAAGTGCTTCGATAACTCTGAAATAAGTAAGTCAGCATCAGCAATTAAATTTGAATGGGCAGTAAAGGACTCTGGCCCAGAATATTGACGGGACGACACTCTCGATTTTACGTTATTCCAAGTTTGTTCGATGCCGCTTAGGCTGCTGGTTAAGGCAGCGCTGTCGGTTGCAGCAACAATCAAATTACGCACACTTCGAAGCTGCTGGTCAACCTCAGCGGTTTTTGAGCTCAAGCTTGAGGCCGCCGAACTATCACCACCAAAAAACTTAGCAGAAATCCCGCGATGCTCCGCCATCACTTTTTTCAGCATAACTACTGCGCTGGCAGGTTGAATGCCCTTGAGCTCTATTTGCGATGACACTTCAGTGTCGCTGGACAACTGTGCATAATAGTATGTAGGCAGCGCCAAGCCTGCAATCGCAAGAAGGGCGATAATTCCCATTTTCAAGGGAAGTTTTATGTTATCGAACCAGTTTAAAATCTTCATGTTACTCTTGCTCCGCGGTTATACTGGGGTCGAAAAGTCCTAGCTCGTCGCTCGAGATAAGCTTTTGGATGTTGACTAAAATAATCATTTGCTCATTTACGGTAGTTAAGCCGTGTAAATAAGCGCTGTCGAAAGCCACGCCAAACTCTGGCGGTGGTTTAATATGTTGTTCGTTTACCTTAATGACATCACTGACTTCATCAACAACGATGCCTACAACGCGCTCACCAATCATCAACATGATGACGATGGTAAATTCATCGTAAGTGGCTTTGCCCACCTGGAATTTAATGCGTAAATCAATAATCGGTACGATGTCGCCACGCAGGTTTAAAACGCCCTTGATGTAGTTCGGTGCATTTGCAATTTTGGTTACGTTCTCGTAGCCACGAATCTCTTTGACCGTCATGATATCGAGGGCGTAGTTTTCTTCACCTAGAACAAAGGTTAAAAACTCTTGCTGTTCTTCATTGGTGGTTGTTTCTATAGCTTGTGCACTAGCCGACACTGGGCACCTCCTGCTTACTTGGGACTTTGACTTCTGCAGCAATTGACTCAATATCCAAGATCATGGCCACGCTGCCGTCGCCCATGATGGTAGCGCCTGCCACACCGGGCACGCGTCTGTAGTGTTGTTCTAAACTTTTAATTACGACTTGCTGCTGACCTTCTAGGTCATCAACCAAAATACCAAAACGTTTACGACTGGTTTCAACCAAAACTACGATGGCCTTACTGATGTCAGTTTTGGCGCCATCAATGCCCATCAGTTGATGCAATTTTACCAGCGGCCAATACTCACCACGTACCCATAAGACCTGGTCGTTAGCAAGGGTTTTGAGCTGTTCTTTGGTGGGTTGCATAGATTCGATGATGTTGGTAAGAGGCACAACATAGGTTTGTTTGCCTACCGACACGCACATACCATCCACAATTGCTAAAGTCAGTGGCAGGCGAATTTTAAATACTGAGCCTACGCCCTGATGACTTTCAATCTCTACTGAGCCGCCAATCGACTCAATATTGCGGCGAACCACATCCATGCCCACGCCTCTTCCCGATACATCGGTGACAGCTTCAGCGGTGGAAAATCCGGGTTCAAAAATAAGGTTCCAGATAGCGCTGTCTTTAATATCTGGGGCAACTTCGAGTCCGTTGCTGATGGCTTTCTCTAATATTTTTTCACGATTAAGGCCGGCGCCATCATCGGTGATACTGATAATAATGCTGCCGCCGCGCTGTTCAGCATTTAAGATAACTGTGCCCGTGGCTGTTTTGCCGGCAGCGGTGCGCACATCGGGCATTTCGATACCGTGGTCAACGCTGTTACGAATCAGGTGAGTGAGCGGGTCGACTAGCTTTTCAATCATGCCTTTGTCGATTTCAGTTCCACCGCCTTCTATGACTAAATTAACGTCTTTACCTAGCTTGTCGGCAAGGTCTCTGACAACACGGGGGAAGCGATTGAAAGCAAAAGACATAGGCAACATGCGCATCGACATTACCGCTTCTTGAATTTCTCGAATATTTCTTGAGAGTTCGCCAATCGCGCCCTCTAATTTTTCTTCGGTCTCACCGTGGACTTCTTTACCCACGATTTTGATCATCGATTGTGTAATAACTAATTCGCCGACTAAATTCACCAGTGAGTCTATCTTCATGGTATCGACACGAATTGAGCTTGATTCTTTGCTGTCGCTTTTACTTTTTGCGGGAGTAGACTTTTTGCGCGCCTCGGCGATAGCGCTTTTGGGTTTTGCAGCCGAGGAAACTGCCTTGCTAGCTTCTTTGAGCGGGGCGGCTTTTGCTGCTACCGGCTCTGTCGTTTTTGCATTAGTTTGTTCAGCGGCTACTTGATTAGCACTTGGTTCATCATCAAAGAAACCAAAGCTATCATCATCGCTTTGCACCGTCGCTGAACCTTGTGAAAGTTCAGCTTCTTTTGCTCGTTCATCTTCTTCTGCATATAGGCCATAAGCTTTCTCCTCGGCTTGTCCTTCTAAAGGCTCAAAGAAACCGAATTCCTCGTCGTCGTTGGTGACTGGGTTTTCGAACATACCGAAACCTTCAATGTCATCACTGTCGGTTTGTTCAAGTTGTGTATTTTCATCTGCGGGTTGAGCAAGGAGCGCTTCTAAGGCAATAGTGCCACTTTCAATTGCATCCCAATCGATGTCTTGTTCTGTTTGATAGCATTCGATAATGCCTTTCAAGGTATCTACTGTAATGAGTAGCTGGTCAACAATCTTTTTGGTAATTTCAAGCTCATCTTTGCGAGCCAAATCTAAAATGTTTTCCATTACATGGGTCAAACCAGTCAGCGCATCAAAACCAAATACGCCGCTGCCGCCTTTAATCGAATGGGCGGCTCGGAAGATGCTATTGAGGTCTTCTTTATCAGGATTGTCTAAAGACATTTCCATCAAAAGATGCTCCATCTCATCTAAATGCTCTTGGCTTTCTTCAAAAAATACGCCGAAGAATTGACTCATGTCTATAGACATTCAGAGGTATCCTTAATGCTTGGTTTAAAGAGCGTTACGGCAACACTTTAGATGCAACAGCTAAGAGCTTTTGTGGATCAAAGGGTTTAACCATCCATCCAGTTGCGCCAGCTGCTCGGCCTTGTGCTTTCATTGCGTCGCTTGCTTCTGTGGTTAACACCACGATTGGCGTTGAGCGATACGAGCTCAATCCACGCAATGATTTAATTAGGGTCAGCCCATCCATGCGCGGCATGTTTTGGTCTGTAATAACGAAGTCGTATTGCATGCGCTTGCATAAATCGAGCGCCGCCTGACCATCTTCAGCTGTAGTCACTTGGTAACTGGCGGATTTCAGTGTGACCTGCACCATTTGACGTATCGAAGGCGAATCGTCTACTACCAGAATATGTTTACTCATTGCTTAAAACTCTCTTTTAATAACTACTGATGTTTGATTACCCGGTGGGGTAACCTCTACCGATTTACATAACTGCTCAATTAACGACAAGCCCCTTCCTGAAAGCGCTTCGTCTTCCATGTCTGCCTCGGTCTTAACTTCATAACCAGAGCCAGAATCAGCAATAGAGAAGCTGATTTCATGTGTAACGGGCGAAAACGAAAAACTCATCTTCAGTTCAGATTCATCCGCGATGTTGCCCAAGCGCTCTTCTTTGAGCATTAAATATTCGGCAAAGCCAGAGAAATCGTTTTTCAACTTTGAATCTAAATCTAAAATTCCATGGTCTACTGCGTTACTGATCAATTCTGCAAATACGGTAAATGCGCGTTGTCGCATGTCACCAACTACATCAATGCTTCTCATTAAGCTGTCGAAGCATCCAACGATGTCAGAAGTGCCAATTATTCCACCAGAGATACTGATAGATGCAGAAACCTTGCCAGTGTTGTTCGCTGTTGTTTGTTTTTTGTCGTTTGCGTGCTTTTCCATGAGCGCATCTACCTGCAAATCGCACATAGACAAATCGTCTTGCAGCTCTTCCATTTCATTGAATACGGTAAAATAATTCACCATGCGACTTACAAGGGGTTCTTTGCCGTTGTTACCCTCTATAATGTCAATCGCGCGCCGCATACCAAACTCTTCGCCAAAGGTATTTTTTTGTTCAATTAAGCCGTCACTGAAAAAGAACAAGTTTTTCAAAGGATGGGTTTCCAGCGTGGTAATGCCCGGGTCAAAATCTTCAGGCTCCAGAATACCTAAGGCCATGCTGGTTGAAGGGTAGCGCTCTAGAGTTTTATCGTGTCTTACGGCGATGATGTCGGGCATACCGCCATTGAACATTTCTAGCGTGCGACTAGAAAAGTTGATTTCTACACCAATAAGCGTCACAAATTTGTCGTCTGGCAGCTCTTTACATAACTTTTTATTTGCCTCATGAACAATATGGGCGAGTGAAAGACCCTTACGAATCATGGCCTTAATAGTGGCAACAAGCGGCAAAATACTGATCGCGGCGGATAAACCATGCCCTGTGGCGTCAGCTAAAATGACAAAACGGTTACCGTTTGGTGCTGTGTCGCAAATAAACACATCGCCGTTAAAAGAGCTTGAGGATTGAATATAAGTGTCGACGCATTCGGTTTCGCTTTGTAAGGTTGACGCAACGTGCTCGTATACGTAACGGGCTAATTGCTCTTCCTGCTCTTGTTTGTTAAGCAAGGCTGATAGGTCAGATGCTTGCTTTTCAAGCTGTGCTTCTTTGTCGTATAAGTTTTTTACGCGCTGCATTTTTTGAAGAAGCAAATCGAGAGAAAGTGGTTTTACAAGAAAATCGTCGGCTCCTTGCTCGAATGCCTCTAGCATAGTCGTTTGGTTTTCATCTGCGGTGATCATGACCACAGGTAAGGGATGCTTATGTGGTAATTCATTTTTCATGTGTTGTAAAAAATGAATACCGTCACCGTCAGGCAGATGATTATCGAGCAGGGCAAATTCGAAAACAGAGGATTGCAGGTGCAATTTTGCTGAAGCAATACTGTCGGCTACAATGGTGCTGCATTGGTTGTCTTCTAAAAAAGTTTGTAAGATTTCAGCGAAAAGGCTGTCATCTTCAATGATCAAAACACGCATTGTGGATGGCCTTTACTATGAGATATCGAACAAACGGTCGAAGTTAGCGATGGTCAAAATTTCGCGGGCGCTTGCTTTTGCCCCACGGATACGAACGCCAATATTTTTAGATTTTGCTTTCTTTTGAAACAACACCATCATGCCCAAAGCAGAGCTGTCTAGGTAACTTACGCGGCTAAAATCTAAGGCAACATCAGTCACGCCGCTGTCGTTGAGTATTGCTTGGTATTGCTCTGTAAACTCTTTGTGATAGCCAAAATCAAAACGCTCCGGTACTTGTAACGATTTTTCACTCATGTTGTATTCCTTTGTAATGCTTAATCAAAGCTTAAAATAAGTCGACGTCGCCAGACGCCATGCTTGTAGCTGACACTGGGTTGTGTGAGTCACGCTTACGACCTTTTAATTTTTCTAAATAATCGTGAATTTCGAGACGAATGACTTCTGCGTTTTCTGGGGTTAAATGCTCAATTTGTTCGCGCATGAACGTCAAGGTTTCACGGGTAAATGAGATGTTTTGTCCGTTGATGTCGCCAAACTGTAGGCCTCTGATTGCTTGTGATAGCGATTGTTCTAAATCGCTAGCTACCTTTTCGAGACCTTGCGTGACTTTCGAGTCAGACTCAGCTTTATTTATGATGCTTATTAGCGCTTGGTTAATGTCTTTTTTTGCATCAATCACGTAACTTACGTCGTAACTAGCAAGGCTACCTACCTCACCCGTGAGTCCTTCAATTTGAACTGACATCGCTTTCAGTTGTGCTTGAATGGCGTCACTAAACTGAGAAGAACGGTTTGATAGTGAACGCACCTCATCCGCCACGACGGCAAAGCCTCTGCCGTGCTCGCCTGCGCGCGCAGCTTCAATTGCTGCATTAAGTGCAAGCAAGTTGGTTTGGTCGGCGATGCTGTCTATGTCTTTTACCGCCTTTAAAACTTGCGGAACAGACTGATAAATTTCGGTGACTTGGTCGAGTAGAGCCATAGAAGAAGCGGACATATCAACGGTAGATTTAATAAATTTGTCGAGTGTTTCGGCCGTGCTGTCGGCGAAAGCACGCATTTTTTCGCTGTAAAGGGTGTCGCCTGATGAATCTGCTCGTATCAATGTTTGTATGGTTTCAGACTGCACGTTTACCAATTCCTGTAAACGACCAAAGCTTTCGCTTAAGGTGTTTACGGCATCATCTTGTGTGCTCTTAATGCCAGAAAGGTTTGATTCACTTTCTTTTAGGGTCGGTACAAACTCTTCTCGCAGCATATTAAATTCAGCAAATGACGCCGCAGGTACTGGATCATCTCTAGAAGATTGGTTGTTGTCAGTTTGAGAAAGCGCGGCCTTATTGAGCCAAAGTGCAGTGATGGGCAAGCTAAGCGCTAAAATGCTGATGGCAGCCACCGGGCTCACAAAAACAAAGGTAATAACGCTAAGCAAAATTACAATGCTTATGGATATCCATACTTTAGAAGTTAAAACTGACATACACGCTCTACTTATTCAGGTTCGGCAAAATACCCTTTTCCTCTGCAGTGCACAACAACAAAGACTTGGCGCTCGGAGCGTCTAATTTTTGACGCTTCAAACCGCATGTCGTTTAATGTCGCATAAATGCGAAAAATCGGATTCTGTATATAGAGTTATCGTGTGTTCTTTACAAAAGTTTAGCGCTAATAATGGTTTAACTTAGAAATATAAGCTAAAGGTGTTTGCTCAGAGAAAATGAGGAACACCGGAGGGTATTCCTCACAAACAGTGGGAGGTCAGTGTTTATAAGTGCTTAATTGTTTAAGCTACGGTTAACGTGATCGGCAAAAGCTTCGGCTTTCATAAAACCGGTGACCCTTGATTGTTTTAATTCATCGCCTTGCGCGTTAAAAAACAAAATAGTGGGTAGGCCTAATACGTCAAACTCTTCTTGAAAAGACAAATTAACCGGCGTGTTCTCGGTCAAATCAATCTGCATCCATACTGTATTGCTAAGCGCATCGATGACAGCTGGGTCGGGAAAGGTATATTTTTCGAACTCTTTACAGGCAACACACCAGTCGGCATATAGGTCTACCATAACGCTTTTCCCTTGTGCATTGGCGGCAGCAAGTTTGAGATCGAAGTCGTCTAAATCTCTCACCATTATAAACTCTGGATGACCCTTACCTTCAGATTCGCTGGTAGCGCTGCTTGAGCTAGTTGTTAGACCGAATCCGCTTAACAAGCCATTCATTTGCAGAGCGTGAATACTGTATAAAACAGAAGCGACAAAACCTGTCATTACCACTAATGAGCGCAGACCTTTGGCGAAAGAGGTTTGCGTATCTTGGTTCATGGTAAATAAGTAGGCGAATAAACTTAAACCTAGTAAGGCCCATAGCAACTCTGTCCAAGGTGCTACAAATATTCGTTCAATAAACAAAATGGCAACCGTGAGCATCATAAAGCCAAAGGTTGCCTTTATTACGTTCATCCAGTTCCCAGCTTTTGGCAGAAGCTTGCCGCCGGTCATACCAAATAGTATTAGGGGTATTCCCATGCCTAAGCTAAGCGCATAAAGCGCTGAAAACCCAAATAGTAAAGATTCACTTTGTGCAACAACCAGTAATATCGCTGTGAGTGGCGCGGTAGTGCAAGGCGACGCAACAAGCCCCGATATCACCCCCATTACAAATACGCCAACCAAGTTACCAGACTTTTGATTATTACTCAGGCTGTTGAGCTTTTCTTGCCACTTTGACGGAAGCTGGATTTCGTATAAGCCAAACATCGCGAGCGCCAGTGCGACAAACAAGACAATGAAAATACCCAAGAGCACAGGGTGCTGAAGCGCAGCTTGGAACTGAACCCCAGCCGAGGCAACAATTAAGCCCAAAATACTGTAGGTAATGGCCATGCCTTGCACGTACACAAATGAAAGTATAAAAGCTTGTGAAAGTTTCATGTTGCTTTTATTTTTGCCCATCACAATGCTCGATAAAATCGGATACATTGGGTACACGCAAGGAGTAAAGGCCAAGCCAATACCCAGTAACAACAACACGCCAAGGCTAATTGCTAAGCTTTCATCAGATAACAAGCGCTCCGCTAAGGTAAACTGTTCCGATACGCTGCTTGATGAGCTGTCTGAATCAGCATTTGAAGCGTCGCTTGTGCCGCCTACCGGATACTCATCTAAATAGAGCACCTTTGTGGTAGGTGGATAACATAAGCCAGCTTCAGCGCATCCTTGAAAGCGAATTTTGACCTGTCCGTCTTGTGCGGTTTCGATGATTTCGTATGGAATTTCCATATCTTCAAAAAATACATCTGAGATACCAAAGAATTCATCTTCAATTGTTTCGTGTGCGGGGTAGACTGGCTCGCCCAAGGTTGCATTTTTAGTGGCAACTTGGAATTGCTTTTTATATAGGTAATAACCTGGCGCAATATCCCACTTAACAACAAGTTCTCCATCGCGCTGCTCAAAGTCAAAGCCAAATGCTTCGTCGACTTTTAAAAATGTGGGTGAGTCAGAAAATAGTGACTCTGGTGTTTGTTGTGCGTGCGATGCGCTTGCAAACATAAGTACAAGCACTGCTATAAAAAGTTGTGCTAGGCGATTTGATGCCTCATTAAATTGGAAATAACGTCTTTTGTGACTCAACAACATTCAATACAACCTTTGACTTTAATTTTTATGGCTAGATGACAGCTACATGACCGGCACAAGCACCGAAACCTTTCACGTAAATAATGTTAACTGTGATTGTGCTCAGTAAATACTGGCGTAGGTGGGATTTGGTTTGAATATGGTCAAATCGTCCCCACTATTATTGTATGTTGCATGAAAGCGGTCTCTCTGTGAACAATATAGCGGGTAAACGATTTCAATGCGATGATTAAGCGTGTAGCTTTATTCTCACTCAGCCTAGGGATGTTTATATGTTAATTCTATTTTTATTATTTGCAGTGCTTCCCATCGCTGAAATAATGTTGCTGATTAATGTGTCGGATGTGATTGGCGGCTGGAATACCTTTTTTATCGTTATATTTAGTGCTTTTATTGGCGCCTATTTTGTAAAGCGCGAGGGCTTAAATACCCTTAATCAAGTGCAAGCGAAGTCTGCTAAGGGTGAAGTACCCAGTAAAGAAATTAGCGAGGGATTGTTGCTGCTTGTTGCGGGTGTGCTGTTAGTAACCCCTGGCTTTATCACCGATATTATGGGTTTGCTGTTCACAATTCCTTTTACCAGAGGGCCCATTGCGGCGGCGTTAGTAAAACAATTTATGGCACATCAGGCAAAACGCGGCGGCGCGCAGTTCCAGTTTTATCAGTATTCAGAACAAACTCGCAATACGCAAAGGGAGTCTGATGAGAATGGCGATGTTATTGATGGCGAATATGAAGATCATACGCCCAATGATGAGAAAGACCGTCTTAAATAGTCAGCACTTCAATGCATCGTCACTATTGAGTGAGTACACTCAAAAATTTTAATTTTTTTTATGTCGCAAGCCTTGAGTTTATATCGACCAACCCCACTTACCTTTGCAACCAAAGAATTCACACCAAGTTTGGTGTGGCAAACCACTCAAATTGAGTTTTAACTACTAAATTTATTGGAATTTTCAGGAGATTTGAAAATGGCAATCCGTCCTTTACACGACCGCGTCATCATTAAGCGCGAAGAAATAGAAAGTAAATCAGCTGGCGGCATCGTGCTAACTGGTTCAGCGGCTGAAAAATCAACCCGTGGCAAAGTTATCGCAGTTGGTAACGGCCGTGTGCTTGATAACGGTGACGTAAAAGCGCTAGACGTAAAAGTTGGCGATTCAGTGATTTTTAACGACGGTTACGGCGTTAAAACAGACAAATTAGACGGCGAAGAAGTGCTTATCCTTAGCGAAAGCGACATTCTAGCGATTGTTGAATAA
>CAYQMI010000082.1:0-16197 GCA_964418575.1 uncultured Glaciecola sp. | reverse complement strand
TTGTTGTTTTCATTAACCCTTACTCCGCTGCTTTGATTGGTAATTTGATAAGATCGTCTGGTACTAAGCCCTGCGCCATGCGCACTGCTGTAATTACAGAATCCAGATACTCGCCACCTAACTCTTGCCACTCACGTGCATCGTTATCCCATGCATATGCAGCAGACTGGTCTAAGGTTAATGCCATTAGCGCTGTGCGGCCAAGGTTGAAGAAATCAACTGCAACATCTTGTCCACCAACGTTGATAGTTCCGTCATAAGACTGGATGGTACGACCATATTGATTTTCAATTGAGTAAGCGTCTAGTACCAAACGGAACTGCTCAGATACCGTTACGTCTGAACGCGTCATAAGGGTGCGCAGTCTTTCTACGCGAGCCATACGCTCTTCTAAATTGATAGGAACGTCTAACTGGATAAACTGTTCTAGGCTATCAATCATTTTATACATTAAAGGAACGATTTTTTGTTTGGTGTCTTCGATTGAATCAATCTGACGCTGGAGAGAGTCGATTGCACGCTGTTGATCAGCTACAAGACCGGCAAGATAATCGTTATATATTTTAAGGTTTTCAGTCTGGTCTACTACGCCGCGATACTCTACGAGCAACTCCTGAGACTGTTCAAATAAACCGTTAATTTTTTCTTGTGACTTTGCAGCAGCAACTTGGATTTTACGTTCTTCATTCTGTAAATCTTCAAGGGGGCCTGCGAATGCAATGCTGCTTGCTGACAACGCTAACGCGCCGACGACACAAGAAGCAATTTGAGTTCTCTTGCTCATTTTGGACATATTCCCAACCGTTTTTTTAGTCTATTAAAATGCTATTAATGACGTCATGTCATTACACTTATTGTTGTTCAAAGTTTTGCTCCTAGTGCTGTTCAGTTAGCATAGGGCAATACACAAATAGTCACAGGATGTAATAGAAATGTCAAGAAATGAGATATCAAGCAACAGAAAAACTTCGATATTAAGCTAGATTTTAGTTATTCGTATCTTTATCACGATAAACAATGTCGCAGGCTATAGACAAACGAAGCGCGTTTTCATCAAATGGGACGGTACCATGCCACAGCATTGATGGAAAAAGAACCAGTTTCCCAAGCTCTGGCTTTACTTCTCGCAAAGGACTTAACTTAAGTCCGTTGTTAGCTAGGTTTGGTATGCCAACTTGAAAATATCCTTGATTATTCTGTTCACAAATATGCGGCAGCACAATGTAACATGCCGAACTCAACCACCCCATTGGATGGATATGATGATTGTGGTAACCATTTTGTTTAAGGGCTACTGACCATGAGCCGCTAAATTCAGTGTCAGCGTTCTGCCAAAACCCTGGATATAATTCAGGTAAGTGCGACAGTTGCTGTTGGTATTGTTTTACCGCTTTTCGATACTCAGATTGAATATGCGTAAGTAAAGGATGTTCAATATTAAATAAGTTTCCGCGCGTTTGTGTTCCTTTGTGCAAGGTCTGTTCCAGTGGCTGCTCCTTTGAACTATGCAGGCTCAAAAGATAAACACTTAACTGCTCGATAAATTCATCCATTGTTAAACCGCTCGGTGGATTAAGCGCATATTCGAATACATAATCTTCTAATGGAGGGAATATTGCAGGCTTGTTAGGCAAGAGTCGAGAACAAGTGTGTAGCAAAGATAGAAGCCATTGATCATCTGGCTTGGATTTTTTGAGTTTTTGTAACTGTTCTAAAGCGAACTCATATTCAGCGCACTCCAAGATGTATTCTATTGCTTCGAGCTTATCATCTAGTATCAGCTGTTTGTCTTCGAACACGCCAACGAGTTGTGTCACGTCAATAGAAAAGTACTTCTGTGCTCTTTGTAGGGCTAGCTTACTTAATTTAGTCAGGTTGTGTTCGAGATAGTGTTGCTGCATCTGCTCAAAGACATCGCGAGCAAGGCTTAAAACATCGGTTCGTAAGAGTTTTTTTAGGTAGTCATAATAAATCTCTATCGTGGCGTTTTTGTGTTCAATTGCCTTGGCATAAGCTGCAAACATGTCTTTGCCATAGCCAGACTCCCACATCAAATCACACCAGTTTAATAATGTTTCGCGAGCAAGGGGATTTAACGCTAAAGCACGAGAGTAATATTCCAAAGCTTGCTCGTTAGACGATAAATCGTTTAATGCGTTGGCATAGTTATGAAAAAAAACCTCAGATTGATACCCAAGTGTTTCAAGCTCTCTGTAATATATAAGCGCTTGATTTGGGAAACCTGCCAGCCGATTGCTCAAACCTAAATCATGTAGCACCGATGCGGTTTTAGGCCTCAGGCGATTAGCTTCCTGCAATATCAATGTACTGGCTTCAAAGTTGCCCTTTTCTCGCAATAAAAGCGCCTTTATACGTAAAATCTGCCAATGCTTATGAAGCTTTTGCTCCGCCAAATCAAGTACCTGCTCTGCAGCCCGCCAATCCGCTTGTAGAATCAGCATTTGGCTCAGATTTATATAAGGGTCTAAATAATCGGCTTTAAGCTGCATCGCATTTCGATAATGACGAGCCGCTTCTTCATGCTCCCCAAGCGCCTTGTGGACATTTCCGGCAGTATTAATAACGTGAGCCTGCTGACCATTTAATGCCAGAGAACGATGCAAATAATCGAGCGCCTCGTGAAAATTACCTAGCTTATGGTTTAATGCCCCAAGCAACTGCAAAGTCTCATAATTACTCGACTGGCACTGAAGGCTTTTCTCATAGCAAGTTTGTGCATTCGCGAAATCGTTATTTTGATGATAATGCAGCCCTTGCTGCATCCATTTCACACTATCTTTGTTTAACACCCACTATTTCCCATGCGCCTGGCGCATCTTCCGCGCGAATATGAAAGGGTTCATGCTTTATTATTTTAACGCCAATCTCTAGCAGCATTGCGCTAAGCTTTTCAATACCCTCGATGCATAAGGCGGCATTGTGCATCGAAGTTAATCGCTCTATATTTTCAAGGGCCTGGATGTTTGCGTTATTTATCCAATCAACAATCGCCTGATACCCATATTGATTGTATTTCGAGAGCAGCTCTTTAACACCCTCATAAAGATGCAAGTGATGACCACTTGGATGAGAAGAGCAGTATTGTGCGACTTGAGGCTCAACCTGCATAAAGGCAGCCACTTTCTGTTCTACTAAATTTTTATCATCCTTTTTAAAGGCATCCGCCACTTGTTCTGCTAATAACAAAAATTTAGTATCTTGTATCAAAGTAAGCCCGTTTAAGCTTTGCTGGGTTACCCTATCGATTACGCCGTCTCTAATATGACTGAGGAAAATACATTTACCACCTGTTTTTAACATTCGCGGGATTTGTGCAAAACCGTCCATGCCTAAATATTCAATGCCAAATTGGCTAACGATGGCGTCAAACTCAGCGCCTAACAGGGTATTGCTATCTAGGCGAGTATCGTGAGTATGAACGCTCGGTAAGTCGGCTTTTAGCTTAGCTAAAGCATCCTTTGAAATATCTAAAGCATGCGCATCGTATTCGCTAATATCATCGATACAGCGGTAAACCGCCCCTGCCCCACAAGCAATATCCAAAACACTGCTGCCCGAGGCTAATTCATTGAAATGTTGATTCCAAAATTGCTGTAATGCAGGATGCTTATTACCATATTTGTCAGTGAATACGTCTGGATGCAACTTGTCTTGCTGCCAGTACTCTAGCCATTTATCCATAGCTTTTTGCTTACCACCCTTTTTTTTAAAATATAATACAGTTTTTCAAATGCTTTTTATACGCCCATAAAAAAAGAGAGCCGAAGCTCTCTTTTTCAATATTTAAAAGACTTTCTTAGAAAGTTGCTCTTAAGCTTACGAAGTAAGTACGACCGAACACATCGTATGTAGCTGGGTAAGTGTTAGCTTGCTCATCGTTGTCACCGATTACTGGTGGCTCTTCGTCTAACAAGTTATCAATACCTGCCGTAATACGGTAGTTATCAGTGATGAAGTATGTACCAGATAAGTCGAAGTAGCTAGTACCGTCAATCTTATCTACTGTGTATACAGTACCTTCATCATCATCATCAACTTCGCCAACATAGCGCCATAGTAACTGAGCTTGGAAGTCATCAGTACCGTAGCTGAATGTCATGCGATGCTTGTACTCTGGCGTAGGTTCGCCACAGTTAACACCGAAGTTACCAGCACACTCAATAAGGTCTGGAGAACCGTCGAACGGTAAGAAGTCGCTTTCTGTAGTGTAAGTACCGATATAATCAACACCTACATCACCACCGAACAACTCAACATCGTATCCAGCAATCAAGTCGAAACCTTTAAGCGTGATAGATGCCACGTTTTGAGACGAGCTCTCAACGAAGTCGATAGTACCGTCTGCACGACGATTGATTGCATTACAGAAATCACCGCCAAGACCAGAACCTGCTTTAGACGAATCGTAACAAGTATCTAGGATGTTATTAGTACCACCACCAAATGCAGCAACTGCGTCATCAATTTCGATGTCGAAGTAATCTAGTGAGAACGTGAAGTCTTCCATCACGTCTACAACGATACCCACTGTTAAGGTTTCAGCTTCTTCTTGAACTAGGTTCGGGTTACCACCAGAGATGGTACGAACTTGACCAGACGCTGGGTTAATAGCATTAGAGAATACTACGTTAGCTGGAACACCCGTTTGCTGACAAAGTTGACGAAGTGCGTCAGTTTGTGGCTGGTTACCATTACCGGCACATGGATCTGAACCGCCTGGGAAGCCTTCACCACGTGGTGAGAAAAGCTCACCGATGTTTGGCGCACGTACCGCAGTATTGAAACCAGCGCGGAAACGGAAGTTTTCAAACGGAGCGTAGATACCCGCAATTTTGTATGAATCTACAGAACCAGCAGTTGAGTAGTCTTCAGTACGGTATGCTAAATCAAATTCTAGCAATTCTGCAAATTCAACACCACGCAATACTGGCAGTTTCATTTCAACTGAGTAACCAGAAACTGTGAATCCACCTGCAAGTGCTGGAGCACCGTTAAAGCCAGCGATTGTGCCTGCTGCTAAATCTTGTGAAGGTAAGAATTCAAAGTCTTCTTGTCTGTGCTCGTAAGAAAAACCAATTGCGATTGGGCCACCAGGTAGTTCGAAGTAATCTGAAGAGTCACCACCAAGTGATGCACCAAAGATTTTCTGCTCGAACAATGCAGTAGAAGCTACGGCAGTTTTAAGGAAGTCTGCAGCGCCTTGTGAAATATTACCCGCACCAAATAGGTTCATAGGTACACAGCCGCTAGTCGCGCCATTTGCAGAAGGATCAGCACAAGAAGGGTTACCTTCAGCATCCAAAATAACTTGGCCAGCGTCGTCAGTTGCTAACAACAAAGCTTGGTCGAAGCGACCACGGTTTACGTTACCTAGCTGAGCGGTAGAATTATTTACTTTACCCGTTTGATAATACGCATCATAGAACCAAGGAGAATCGCCGATGTCACCACGAATACCTACTTGGAACTGGAATGATGTAAATGCATCTTCAGAACGACGAGGACCTACTTCCTCTAAACGACGACGCAGTAGTGCTCTACCTTCGTCATCAATGCCGTCACCGTCTGTATCTACACCAGTACCGATAGCATCAGAAATAATTTGCTGAGCTTGTGGTGTAATGAACGGGTTACCGTCAAGTGTAAAAGAAGACGTTTGGAAAATAGGAGTTGGTGCTAGCTGCGAAGGTACACGGCTATCAGTAAACATTACGCGACCGTACAATTCAGAGTTCTCTGAAATCTCATACGAACCTAGCGCTGTCGCTTGGTGACGTTCTTGAGGAAGCTGAATGTAGTTAACTGGAGCGTAGTTATAAAAATCGTTAGTTTGTCCACCAGATACGAACGGACGAACGTTTCCGTCTTGACCGAAGATAATACCGCCTGAGTCAGGAGAAAAGGCATTGAATCCACCGGCAAAGATAGCAGTATCAGGAACACCAGAAGAACCACCTGGCTCTAGGCCGCCATTACCATCATCGAAAAATGCAGTAGCAGAGAAGTCACGATCGCCTTGGAAAAGGTCTTCACGGTCTGTGTAGGCCATGTTGAAAACAACGTTACCTTTACCGTCTGCAAAGTTACCACCAACAGTGAAATCAACGTTGAAGATTTCAGCATCGCCTTCTTCTGTGATTTCATAACCGGTTTGAACTTCAACGCCTTCGAAATCGTCTTTCAAAATGAAGTTAACAACACCCGCTACCGCGTCAGAACCGTATACTGCAGAAGCACCACCGGTTAATACTTCAACGCTTTTGATTAGTGCTGTAGGGATAGAGTTAATATCCACTGCACCGCCAGCTGTAGTCGGAACAGCGCGCGTACCATTAACAAGTACGAGTGTTCTGTTAGTACCTAAGCCACGTAAGTCAACAGTTGCAGTACCGTTACCCGGGTTGTTAGACGTTCTGTCTAGTCCTGGTACTACTTGAGGTAGTGTATTAAGTAGTGATTCGGTGTTTACGGTTGCAGTTAATTCAAACTGCTCTTGCCCAACTACCGCAATTGGAGCCGCTGAAGCGAACTCTGCTTGACGTAAGCGTGAACCCGTTACCTGAATTTTTTCAACTGCTTCTTCTGCGCCAGCTTCTTGAGCCATTGCAGAACCAGTGAAACCTATTGTTGATGCAGCGCCGAAGGCGCAAGCAATCTTAACTGCTTTCGCTATTTTATTGTTTGTAAACATTCATGTCTCCCTAGACATTATAATTTTTATCAATTTATTTATTGATTTTATATCATGGGCTTTCGCCCAGTTCCCTTACTATATACGGATTTGCAAGTATCGGTCAATATACTAAATACACTATAAGCATGCTTTTTCAAGCGTTTCACTAAAGTAAAGAATAAAAAGTTATACAAAATGCCTTTTTGCCGATAGCTAAGTAAGTAACGCAATTTAAAGCTATGTAAAGGAAATATAACGTGAAATTAGATGATGACATTCATAATTATTATGAACACCTGATGCTTGAGAAGCTTGAATCCATGGGCTTAAATAAATCTAAAACTGACGATTATTTGGCCGATTTATCCTGTTTGATTCTTAACCAATTGCCTCCCAGATACATTAGACACGAGGTGGACATGGCTTTTTACTTACCCATTTCAGAGCGTCAGCAAATGGAGATGAACGTAGTACGAGCAGTGCATTCGGCGATGGAGTATCTTGACGCCCATCCGAAGAAACAAAGCTAAGAGAATGTTAAAATAGTCCTTAGTTAGATATGTCAGCCAATCAAAACAACGAAACAAAAAAAGCGCTCTGTAAAAGAGCGCTTTTGCTTTGCTTAAATGCATTCATGCCATGAGAGGCACGCTACCTTAGAATCTAAAGGTAGCTGAACCTACTACGCGACGACCAAGCAAGTCATACAAAGGGTTGAAGTTGTAACCCGGAGTAACCTTGTTGTTGATGTTACGCATACCGATGCGAAGCTCTAACCACTCATCGTACATATAAGTTGCAGAAACATCGTGAGTCCAGATAGAGCCAACAAATGCTGGGTCTGTGTCTTCTGGGCTACCGCCGCCTGGTGATACGTCAAACAATGCTGAACGGTCGATGAAACGGCTGGTGTAGTTGAACGACCAGTCGTCTAAGCGATAGTCTACACTTGTGCGGAACTGTAGCTCTGGGTCGCCCACTTCGCCTTCTTCAACGTTAATTTCATCAGGTCTTTCTTGGAACTCAAATACGTTAAGTTCTAAAAGCTTGTTACCTGCGATGTTGAAGCGTAACTCACCTGGCATATCAAATTGCGCTAAATCCATGTTGTAAAGGATTTGTGCTTCAATACCACGAGTGGTAATCGCTGATGCATTGATATAACCAGAACGTACTAGCTCAACGTCGTTAGTAACAGGGTCACGGTCAACAGAAGCACAGAAGTTTGCATCTGGGCCACCTGTTGCGTCTACGCAGTTATCAAGGATGTCTTGAGCACCAAGGAAGTTAATCGCATTGGTGATCTCGATGTCATATAAATCAACTGTGATAGAGAAGTTCTCAAGGTAAGACGGAGTGTAAACCACACCAATTGTCTTAGACTCTGAATCTTCTGGAAGCAAGTCTGGGTTACCACCTGACACTAAGTTAATCGATACGTTATCGTTAGCTTGGAAACCAGGAGGAATGCCTAATGCGGCACAGTTTGCTGTACGGTCTGGATCATCATTGATGTTATCTGCATCACAAGGGTCATTGATGTTGGCAAAACCCGGTGATTGCGGAGAAAATGCTTCAACAATGTTTGGCGCACGAACTGATTCACCAATAGTACCGCGGATAGATAAGTCTTCAATCGGAGACCACATTACACCCACCTGCCACGCTTCAGTAGAACCTGCGTGAGAGTAATCTGCACTACGGAATGCACCGTCCACAGATAGCTCTTCAGCTAAGAAAACACCTTTTAAAATAGGTAAATTAATTTCTACAAAGTATTCTTCTGCATCAAACTCTCCATATTCGTCTGGAGTTGCTGCGTTAGTGAAGAAGCCAGCTTTTGTAAATTCATCAGTAATCGTTTCTGATGTTTCCTTACGGTACTCAGCACCAAGCGCAATACCAATCGGACCACCTGGAAGTTCAAAGAACTCACCAGAGTCAAACGTTAAGCTTGCGCCCAATACTTCTTGAGTCACTGTATCTTCGCGTGTTACATCACCTGAAACAAAGTCTACTGCTGCGTCAGATGCTTGACCAAAACCAAATGGGTTGAAGGGTGCACAGTCTGCGCCATTAACCGCAGCTGGGTCAGTGTAACCATCGCCCTGAGCGCTTGGCACCTGGCTACGACAAGCCGCTTGGCCGGTTGCAGGGTCAATAACAGAGTCTAATGCTGCCACGAAGTTTGTAGGAATAAGGTCATTAAGAGTGCGACGGGTGTTTGCAGTTTCGCCCTTTGTACCATAAACATCGAAATCGAATTGTGTTTCTGATAACTCGAAGAACCCTTTTGCACCTACTACTACACGATAAAGCTTACGATCATTTGCAGCTGAGCGGTTTCCGATATCGTCAAAGAAACGTGCAATAGTGACGTTACCAGTCTGACCGTTGTCAAACAAACGCTGACGAGTAACTGGATCTAGGAACGCGTTATCCGTTGCGTTAATCGCAATACCACCGAAGCGGAAAGACGGCTGGAACTGCTGTTCAATGTCTTTGTCTACGTATTTAAAGTCACCATAAAAACGAACATTGTCGTTTAGATCATGTCTGAAAGTCGACGCTAAAGTAATCGTTTCTTGAGCAGGTACATAGTTTTCATAGCTTTCAGTGAAAAATACTGTGTCATATGCTTGATCGAAACTACCAAACGCAAAGCTGTTTGTTTCTAGGCGAGACACCTGATCAATTGGTGTTCCGTCTGGAGTAAAGGTGATTCGTGGACCACCACCGAATGGATTTATTACACTAAATCCATTAATCATTTCAGAACCTACGTTAGGCACGCGAAGTCTGTCTGGAATGCCATTATTCTCTGTATCTTCAGAGCCATCGTTGTTAGCTGGGTTTAAGACTGTACCCCAGTTATCAGCCTGCTGTAGTTGCGGCGTGATAACTTCTTTGATGCGGTCATAAGAACCAAACAGTGTAACGTTAGTTCTGCCATCGTCTGAAGTTGCACCTGTTAACACTGAGAATGAGTGAGTTGAGTAATCAACGCTTTCAGTGTCTTGTGTACCAGAAACATTAACTTCAGTGCCTTCGAAATCATCTTTCAAGATAATGTTCACAACACCTGATACCGCGTCAGAACCATAAATCGCTGATGCGCCACCAGTGATAATTTCAACACGGTCAATCATTGCAGCAGGAATCGCACCTGTATCTACTGCTGCCGTACCTGGGTCACCAGCAACATGGCGGATGCCGTTTACTAGTACTAGTGTACGAGACGAACCCAGACTTCTTAAATCTAGAGAACTTAGACCTGCGTTTGCGTTACTGTTGTTGTTACCGATTAGCGTGCTACCGGCCGCAATCGCTGGTAATTCTGCTAATACTGAACCAAGGTCGGGCGTACCAAAACGCGCGATCTCTTCTGCACTAATAGAAATGATAGGAGCAGGTGTCGAAAGTTCCGTACGTTTAATACGCGAACCCGTAATTTCAATTTTTTCTACAACTTCCTCAGCGCCTGCTTCTTGTGCTGCTGCCTGAAATGAGATAGCAGTTGAAGCTAAGCTTAAGGAGAGAGCTGCAGAAACACAGCAAGCTAGTTTTGCTTTTGTAAACATGTGATTTCCCCGTTTATGTTATTTTTAATTATTATGCGTGCCGACATCCATGCATTACTTATGTTGTAGTGCTTTCAATGGATCAAATTAACTCGTCAGCCCTGACTAATATTTAACGCGTCGTTCTCAGCACTGCATCGTTCTGTCGCTGCGAGGTGATATGACACTTTTATGATACTAACTGCATTTAAATGAAAAATCGACGCAAAAAAGCAAGTATTTTGAACTTTTCGATTTTTGTACTGTCGTGGATTTTAAGAAATTGTAAAGATGGAGTTACAGGGCGTAAGCGGCCTGTTATCAGCGAGGTTATAGTTTAATCAGATTTGGGTGGCAAACCCCAGCTACACCCCGGCACATAAGTCCCTTAGTACGGCTGCTCCCTTCCGGGCCTGACCGAGTTCCTAAGCTATTATTGCGGGAGAACCAGGGTTCACCATAGAAATGTTCAACAACCGTTCACATTAGATTTGATTGTGTTCTACTTGTTTATGCGGCGCATTATGACTATTTAGCGTTTACCTTGCAAGGGCAAGATTATTGCACCTGAAACTTTTCTTCGGCAATCTGATTAGCGACTTGCTCTGTGGGCAAATTCATTTGTTGAGCCCGCTTTAAAATTTCGCTCACTGTTTGACCAATTTGCTCGAGCTGCATGCGCATCTCTAGAGCGTTACTCTCATTTCGCTGATGATAGATATCAATTATTCCGCCAGCATTAATTACATAATCGGGCACATAAATAACATCTCTAGCTAAAAGCTGAGCGCCCATTTGCGATGAAGCCAATTGATTGTTCGCCGCTCCTGCTACAATCTTTGCTTTAATTTCGCTGATACTTTTGACATTTATTGCACCGCCCATAGCGCAAGGCGCAAATACATCCGCTTCAACAGCATGAATTTCTTGAGGGTCGACTACGAGAGCATCGAGCTCTTGTTTGGCAATTTCCACTCCTTCATTAAAAATATCAGCAACAATTAATTTTGCTCCAGCATTTTTGAGATGTCGAGCCAAGCGCAAGCCCACATGTCCTACGCCTTGAATTGCAATGGTCTTGCCCTGAAGGTCATCACCGCTAGCAAAACTCACAGCGGCTTTTATCCCCATAAACACACCATAGGCAGTAGATGGCGCTGGGTTGCCATCCGCAGGTGAGCCGTCGTATGCAAACTTAGCTGAGGTGCCAGCAACATGGTGGCTTTGCGTTGCCATATATTGTAAATCCTGAACCGAGATCCCCGAGTCCTCAGCAATAACATACTGACCTTTAAAAGTGTCTACGCTGCGCCCCATTGCATACATCAAGTCTTGAGATTTATCTGTGCGTGGATTGCCAATTATCACAGCTTTGCCGCCCCCTTGAGGAAGACCAGCCATAGCCGCTTTATATGTCATGCCCTTGGCTAGTTTTAGCACATCGGTCAAGGCCTCTTCTGAATTGGCGTATGGCCACATTCTGCAGCCGCCCAAACTCGGACCTAATTGGGTATTGTGCACCGCAATAATTGCTTTTAAGCCCGTTTTCGGGTCATGAAAAAATGATACTTGTTCATGTTGGTCAAAATCAGGGTGCTCAAACAGTGACATAAAAACTCTTGCGTTAAATTACTCAATGCATAAATGGTATATGACTTACTTGAGGATATGTATTGCGTAAATCAAGCTAGCCTGAAAATAAATGTTAAAAAAGTGTTTTTATTGTTTCGCCTTTCTAGGATAAGCATCCTATAATACGGAATAATTTAAATAGTAGAGTTCGCATTTGTATTTTATGCGTGTAAGTCGGTCATCCGCTTAGGTCTAAATACTTTTGTTAACAAAGTTTGTTGGTGAACAAAAACCATATGAAGTTAGATAAATTTGATCGTGAAATCCTGCGAGTAATGCAAAAAGACGCGACCGTTTCCATGGCTGAACTTTCGCAATATGTTGGGCTTTCTCACACTCCTTGCTGGCGCAGAGTCAAGCGTATGGAAGCCGATGGGATTATTCGACAAAAAGTTACTCTACTAGACGCTAAAAAATTAAATTTAGGCGTATCAGTATTTATATACGTGACTTTGAAAAACCATGACGGCGATTCGCTTACAAAATTTGAAACCGCCGTACAAGATATAGACGAAATCATTGAGTGCCACACTACAAGTGGCGATAAAGACTATTTGTTAAAGGTGATCGTAAGGAGCATTGAAGAATATGAGTTATTGCTCAAGACTAAACTTACCAGTTTGCCCCTCGTTGACCACTTAAGCTCCACATTTGCTCTTAAGCAAGTAAAAATAACCACCGAACTTCCAATCTAGCTAGCCAAATACAAAGCGTAAAGTTAAGCCGTGGCATCTATCTGATTTTCAGGAGATGCTCGGGTAAATGCATCTAGCTCCATACAGTTGTTATAAATTTTTTCAATTAAAGGAAAGTCCGACATATTCACCCCAAAGCGTACTGCATTGTAAACTTGAGGAACGATGCATAAGTCTGCCAAGGTAACTTGATAACCGTAGGCAAATTTACCTGCTCGTGTATCAATTTTTTTGGTAAGTGCAGTAAAGCCCTCATTTACCCAATGCTGTACCCACTGTTTAACTTGTTTGTCGCCTGCGTTATATTCTGATTTAAGGCGATTTAGCACTCGTAAGTTCGCTAAAGGCTGCGTATCGCAGGCCATTTCATAAGCGAGCATTCTTACCCTTGCTCTATCTTGTGCGTGCTTTGGCAATAATTCACAATCATTTGGATACTTCTCATCAAGGTATTCAATAATTGCTAGAGACTGATTTAGAGTGACATCGGCGTCCTCATCTACAAATGTGGGCACCAATTTGCTGGGGTTTAAGCGCTGATAATCCGCTGAGTGCTGTTGCCCGCCATCTTTTACTAAGTGCACCGGAATGTATTCGTAATCAATTTTTTTCAGATTCATTGCAATGCGCACGCGATAGGTGGCAGATGAACGCCAATAACCATATAGTTTTAAGCTCATTCTATAACTTCCAATCTCTTTATTAGTGTTTTACGCTGCTTTTATTTATGCCGTACTCTCGCAGCTTATTGGCAATCGCGGTATGACTTAAACCTAATTTTCGAGCAAGCTGTCGCGTACTAGGGTAAGACGGATAAAGCCGCTTTAGCATATCTCTTTCAAATTTCTTTACTTCTTGCTCTAGCGTACCATCAAAGTTTTCGTCTATGTAGGTAACGGTTGCACTACATGACGGTACTTGAATCGCGTCTTTGGTAATTTCATTACCATCAGCGAGTGATATTGCACGATACAGCGCGTTTTTTAGCTGCCGAATATTACCAGGCCATGGATAACCCTGCAGGTATTCTACGCAAGACTTACTTAACTTCGGCACTTCAATACCCAATTTTTTACTGTGCTGAAGTAGGATACGGTTCGCGAGTGTCACAATATCTGCTTTACGATCTCTCAGCGGCGGCATTACTAGTGACAATACGTTGAGGCGATAGTATAAATCTTCTCGAAATGTCCCCTCCTCCACACAGTCCGCAAGCTCTTTGCAGCTTGTACATATAATTCTGCAATCAATCGATTTTACGCGGCTATCACCAATTTGATGATAGGTACCGTATTCTAAAACTCTAAGGAGCTTTGCTTGCAGTTGATCAGACATCTCACTGACCTCATCAAACAGCAAAGTTCCACCCGCGGCCTGTTCAAAAAGACCCATTTTGCCTTCTTGCTGCTTAAAAGCACCCGGCGCGTAACCAAACAATTCGGTCTCAGCCACGTCGTCGGGTAAGGATGCACAATTGAGTGATACAAACTCGCCCATGCTTCGGCGGCTATTATCATGGCAAGCTTTGGCGATTTGTTCCTTGCCAGTGCCGGTTTCTCCAGTAATCAAAATATTGCCGTCTAGCTCCGACATGCGTTTTGCTTCGCGCAGAACTTTTTTCATTGCGGACGAATTGGAGTCAAAGCCATCGAAGGAGTTTGTGGAACTACGATGAAACACGCTTACCTGCTGACCCAAACGAACTTCGGATTTGAGCATTACCACTGCACCCGCTAGGATAGTTTTGTCTGAATCAGGCACATCTACAGGCAACAAATCTGCAATATAGTCTTGTTCGATAAATTTTATACGCTGAGTTTGTGCGTAAATCTCGCGGCCTTCCAACCATTTGGTAAAATTAAAGCCAGTCACCACATCGTCAATGTGGATATTAACAATCTCTTCCGCAGGTAATTCTAGGCCCCTTATAACCGCGTCATTAAACAAAATGATTCGACCTTGGGTATCGATAGAAAAAACAGGGTCTGGAAGAGTTTGCAACAAAGCCCTTAGTTGGTTGCGTTCGCGTTGAATAGGCATAAAAGGCGTCGTTTTTACGTCCGTAATACCTTCAACCCTGCGCAATTTTTGCATGAGCACTTGGAAATCAGTGAATTCGATGGTCGGAAAATCTAGAAATATTTTACCGAGAGCATCAATCTCAATCCCACGTAAGTCAATATGATAGTCACTTAGAATATCGAGAACGTCTTGTGTTATCCCTAGCCTGTCTTCACAATTTATTTCTAAACGCATAGCTACTTATGTCCTTTAATGACTAATGATTTGGTGTGAATATCCTGAATCGCAGCACTGCTAACGTGACTCTATTCACCTTTGTAAATGAATGTTTACCTGTATTGATTCTAGTACGCATGGCTATATTGCTAGATCAACAAAACCGAGCTTCAAAGGTGACAATTTTGTAATGTTTGAGAGGGGCTTGCTGGTAACGCATCACGAACCGACGCGCACCAGCGAAATTTTAGCTAGCTTGCTTTAACTTTGGTGGGAAGCGTGCTTCGAAAAGACCTAATGTTTTCGCCTCGTCTACTAATGCCATTATATCTAATTGCGACAAATCGAATAAACCATCGAAGCTATCGAGTATGTAATACACTGGTTGCATGATGTCGATTCGATATGGCGTGCGCAGCACATCTAAAGGATTCATTTTCATTCGCTCAGGCTTATCGCTCTCTAGCGCATATTTGGTTTCACCTGGAGAGGATAAGATTCCTCCACCGTAAATCCTCAAACCTTCGTCGGTTTGCACTAGACCAAATTCTACTGTGAACCAGTAAAGCCTAGCTAGAAATGCTCTATCTTCTTTATTTGCAGCTAAACCAAGCTTGCCGTAAACGTGCGTAAAATGCGCAAAAGCTGGATTAGTAAGTAAAGGACAATGACCAAATATTTCGTGAAACACATCTGGCTCTTGAAGATAATCAAACTCTTCTTCGCTGCGAATAAAGGTAGCAACAGGAAAGCGCTTATTCGCTAACAAGGTAAAAAACTCGGTAAAGTTTATTAGTGCGGGTACCGCAGCAGTTTGCCAACCAGTAGTTTCCATAAGTACTTTATCGATATCTGGCAATTGCGGTATCTGATCGCTCGGCATTCCTAAAAGCTCTATACCTTCCATGTACTGGTCGCAAGCTCGTCCTTGCAGCAAGTCTATTTGGCGCTTATATAAACGAGCCCAACGTTCATTTTCTTCCGCCGTCCATTGGATGAAACCTTGAGCATCAATTGATTTTGAAACATATTGCGTTTGCTTTGACATAACACTCTTTTAGATAAATTGAGACGCCAGTATGTTACTTAAAATGTCGTGTATTGAAGAGAGTCAAGCCTCCGTTTTATCTGGTATGACCTGTTATTTTTGTAATTTTTTTGTTACAGTGTGGTTTATGAGGCTTGATCTGTTCGTTTAAACAATTCGCGGTCATTAAAGTGGAGGCGGAATACTGTTGGCTTGAGCAATTGATGGTCATTGCCGCGAAGGCGCAATGATGCACGCTTAAGCAAGTTACCGTCATTGCTGCGAAAGCGCAATGCTGCACGCTTGAACAATTTACCGTCATTGCGGCGAAAGCGGTAATCTCCCAACACA
>CAYQMI010000081.1:0-16974 GCA_964418575.1 uncultured Glaciecola sp. | reverse complement strand
GCTCACGATGCAGAAACAGGAGCCTCGCAAACCAATCAAGCTGCTCAAGAGTTAGCAAGCATTGCTGCCCGAACTATGGATATGGTGAGCCGCTTTAAAGTCTAAAGCACTTCCTAAAAGCGCTTACTCGTTAGGGGTAAGCGCGTTTACTGCAGCAACTTTGGTTGGCGATACTTCTTCCACTGGATAACAGCCAAGTACTTTAAAGTAGCGCGTCATGCCTCGCAGTTTATCAATAGCCTTTTGCATAGGACCATCTTCAATATTGCCTTGCATATCCAAATAAAACATTTCTTCCCAAGGATTGCCGTTAATCGGACGCGACTCCAATTTGGTCATATTGATGTTGTTTTCTTTAAGCACCACTAAGCAATCAACCAAAGCACCGGGTGTTTGGACTGTCGACATTATTACCGTGGTTTTTGCTGGAACTTGCAAAGGGACTTTTATTGGCTTGCTTGCTACCACAATAAAGCGGCTATGGTTTTCTTTCTGATTCGCTAGGTTAGATTTTATTGCGCGCAAATTATAAAGCTTTCCACCTGCTTCAGAACCAATCGCGGCAACCGTATCGTTTTCCAGCTCGTTTACAATTAGCATGGCTGCTGATGTGCTGTCGCAAGGTTTAACTTCAACATTGCCTAAGTCAGCCAAAAAGTGACTGCATTGCGCAAAAACCTGAGGGTGTGCGTAAAGTGTTTTGATTTTTTCAGGGCTGCTGTTTTGGTGCACGAGTAGGGCGTGGTTAATAGGGTGGGTAAGTTCGCCAACTATGTTTAAACGAGTATGTTGTAGTTGATCGTACACCTCATTAATACTGCCCGATGAAGTGTTTTCTATGGGCAATACTGCAAAATCTGCTTCGTTGCTTTCTACTTTTTGAATAATTTCTGCAAAGCTTTGGCAACCAATTTCCATTAACTCGCCGCTGCGACGAGCAAAGTACTTTTGCGTTGCTAAGTAGCTGTAAGAACCCTTTTCACCTAAAAACGCGACGCGATTTAAGGGAAGTTGTGCTCCCGGGTTTGCCCATTGAGCAAGCATAGACTGTTGATTAAGTACCGAATCTTCAATAATGACGTGAAACAACTTGGTGACGAAATGGGGGTCTAAACCGAAGCTCTGGCCTTGCTTAATCAAGCGAACAAGCAACTGCTCCTCACGCACTTGGTCACGCACCGGAATATGATGCTTAACCTTAGTTTGAGCAACTTGCATGGTCAGCTTTTGGCGTTGAGAAATAATGTCTAATAAGGTGTTGTCGGTTTTAGTAATTGCTTCGCGCAGTTGTTCTAATTCTTCGGTAGCCAAGAGTGTTCCCTGTTTATTGCTGTAATTGTCTGGCGTAAAACAAGCCCAGTTATTTTAGATACATTGTTGGGAATGTATGCAAGGGAGGCGCTTATGTCAATGAATATGTCTGCACTGAGCGCTAAGACTGATCGAGCAACCTTGCAAGCAAACCGCGTACTTCGTCTGATTCAAAGGGTTTATCGCAAAGGGCATTCACACCGGTTTGCTGAATATTGGTCATGTGAGTAGAGCTTTGTGATTCCGAGGTGACCATGATGATGGGAATATGAGTGGTTTCTGGATTAAAGCGAATGAATTCGGATAACTCTCGTCCGTCCATTTCTGGCATGTTGTAGTCGGTTACAACTAAATCAAACTCTAAGTCTTTCAAAAATGTGAGAGCGTGTGCGCCATTTTCTGCTTCGGTAATGTGTTCAATACCCATATTCATGAGTACTCGCCGAATATGGTTTCTTGCTAAGCGACTATCGTCAACTAACAGCACGCGCACTTGTCTGATATCAAATAAAGATAAATCTAACTCTTCAGTATTTAATAATTGAAGGCTAGCGTTCAAACCACGTTGCAAATGAATTGGCTCAAAGGGTTTTGGCAATATTGCAGCAACGCCAGACTGTTTGAATTTATCTAGCTTTTTAAGACTCGTCTCGCTAGAGACCAACATGAAAGGAATACTGTTGGTGGCTTCGTTGTTCTTTAAAAACTCAAGCACATCCAAGCCGCTTCCATCTGCCAAATACATGGCGCTAACAACTATATCAACGTTATGCTTTTCAATCTCATGCTTTGCTTGTGCCACATTTTTGACAATATCAACGCCATGAACGTCTTCAGAGGTCATCAAGCCTTTAATGATTTTGGCCTGAGTATCAGAGGGTTCAATCAACAATATGTGTAAATCAGAAATTGCCAAGTTTTGCATTCAATATTCTCTTTAATGAGCTTACCTTCGGTGAAGCTCGCTGTTAGATGGTTGATGTTGTTGAAAACAAAACTCCTTTTGCCTATTACTTATGCGCCAGCAAGCTTTACTTTCATTCCTTTAGTTTCTAATATCTGTTTGAGCTTTTCTCGTACATCGCCCTGTATTTCTATGTTGTGCTCTTTTACTGCGCCACCACAACCGCACTGTTTTTTTAGCTCTGAGCAAAGCTGCTTTAGCTCGTCTTTCGACATGCCTAAACCTTCGATGCTGCTCACGCCTTTCCCTTTTTTACCTTTGGTAATACGCCAAATTCTAACAATGCCGTCGTTCTTCGGTAGCGTCTCTTTACTCTGTTGTTTTTCGTTTATACGCCCAGTGTCAGTTGAATAAACGAGTCTAGAATTGTTCATATTTCATCTTCCTAGTGAATAAAATGTATTCAATATTAATGCCACAATCACAGCATCGTAAATAATATGCAGATAATAGATAAAAATATCATTAAATGTGATCGTCTGTGATAGTATTTCTGTAAATGAGATGTATTATCATTTAAAGTATATTCAATTTAGGTTTTAACACAGATTTATTGTTTTTTCACACCACTAAACTGGAGGTTGTTATTAACAAGTTCACTTTTTCAGGCGCTATTCCCAAGTTATCCTTTATTACTTTACTTATTGCATCTTTGGTGGCGCCTTTAGCCGCAGCAGATGATGCTGGTGAGGTAAATGTTTACTCAGGGCGACAAGAAGCCCTCATTAAACCTTTGCTCGATAAATTTACCGACAGTACCGGCATTAAAGTAAACCTCGTAACTGGCAAAGGCGATGCCTTGATTAGTCGTTTACAAGCAGAGGGCGAGCTTTCTCCGGCAGATATTATTATTATGGCAGATGCAGGCCGCTTGGTTCGCGCAAACGAGCTTGGTTTACTGCAAAATATTAATAGCGATACAATTTTACAAGCAGTGCCTGATAATCTGAAAGCTGACAATAATAACTGGATTGCGCTGACTACGCGCGCGCGCCCAATTATGTATGTAAAAAACAATTTCGACCCTAGCAGTATTTCGTCGATGAGCGATTTAGCTGACGCGCGATTTGAAGGCGAGATATGCATTCGCTCATCAAGCAACATATATAACCAGTCGATGGTTGCATCGCTGATGATATTGCAGGGCGAAGAGCAAACCTTGGAATGGGCGAAAAGTGTTGTGACTAATTTTGCACGCTCTCCAAAAGGTGGCGACCGCGACCAAATTAAAGCATTAGTGGCTGGTGAGTGTTCAGTTGCGGTGGCAAACACCTATTATTTAGGCGGTATGCTGGCGTCAGAAGATGAACAAACGCGTGATATTGCACAGCAAGTTGGCGTGATTTGGCCAGATCAGCAAAGCAGCGGTACGCATGTGAATATCTCAGGCGCGGCAATTACTAAATCTGCGCAACATAAAGCGCAAGCACAAGCCTTATTAAGCTTTATGCTAGAGAAAGAGTCCCAGCAGTGGTATGCGCAGGTAAACCATGAGTATCCAATTTTAGAAGGACTTGAGTGGAGCCCTGAGCTGCAATCGCTAGGCGAATTTGAAGCACAAAATGTTGATTTTGAAAAAATGGGCGCACTCAACGACGAAGCTTTACGCTTAATGGATAAAGCCGGCTGGCGTTAAACTGTCTACTCACACAAATATGAGGCAAGCGATTGATAAGGCGCCTTAGTTAATGAAGCGTTGCTTAATAAGTATAACGCTCATAATCTCAGCGGTAATTGTATTGCCGCTTTTGATTGTCTCCTTCAGTGTATTTGAAATAGACACATCACTGTGGCAACACCTCTTTGCCACAGTATTTTCTGAATATGTAAGTAACAGTATTTTACTTGCACTTGGCGTTGGTCTAGGCAGTATTTTTATAGGCGCTTACCTTGCTTACTTCATGGTCAATTACGATTTTTGGGGTAAATCAATTCTAACATGGCTTATTTTACTGCCTCTTGCCATGCCAGCTTACATAATTGCCTACACCTACACCGGCATTCTCGATTATTCAGGACCTGTGCAGCAGTTTTTGCGGACAAGTTTTGAATGGCAGCGGGGAGACTATTGGTTTTGGGATATTCGCTCGCTCTCTGGCGCCATTGTGATGATGATTTTGGTGCTCTATCCTTACGTATATATTCTTGCACGAACCGCGTTTGCTGAACAAAGCCGCAACTATCAAAAAGTCAGCGAGCTAGCGGGTTATAGTCGTTTACGTCATGCTTTCCAAGTATCGATACCGCTCGCACGTCCGGCAATACTAACGGGCGCGTCATTGGCCATGATGGAAGCTTTGGCTGATTACGGAACGGTTGCTTATTTTGGTGTAAACACTTTTACCACCGGCATTTTCAGAACATGGTTTGGCATGGGGAATATTCAGGGTGCCGCTCAGCTTTCTACTATTCTGGTGATGTTCGTGCTGGTGCTGATTTTGCTTGAAAAGCACAGCAGAAAAGACGCCTCTAAGTTTCAGTCTCGCCAGCAAGCCAGTGCCATAAAGGAGCGCTTAAGCGGCTCAAAAGCTTTTTGGGTTTTTGCTATTTGTTTGCTACCAGCACTGTTAGGCTTTGTTATCCCATTTACGCAGTTGTTGTCGTGGAGCCTGCAGTATGCGCAAGTTGGCGTTTGGTCAGATTTTTTTGACTTGGTAAAGAACTCTTTTATGCTAGCGGCGGCGGGTGCAATGATAATTGTAATACTTGCGCTACTTGTTTCTTACACTAAGCGAATCAGTAATAACAAGTCGGTAAAAACAGCAGAGCAAGCCTTAAGTTTAGGGTATGCGATGCCGGGCATCGTTATTGCCGTTGGCGTGCTTATTTTTGCCGGTTGGGCCGACAAATCTATTAATCAATTAACAATGGATTGGTTTGATTATAGACCAGGCCTGATATTTTCAGGCAGCGTGTTTATTTTGATTTTTGCCTATGCGGTCAGATTTATCAGCGTGGCGCTGCAAAATACAGAAACCGGCTTTCAGCGCTTACCTGTAAAGCTCGACAATGCCGCCATGAGTCTGCACGGCAGCCTGTTTAAAATGCTGCGTAAGATTCATGTTCCAATGTTATCGGGTAGTTTGTTAAGTGCGCTGTTGTTAGTCTTTGTGGATATTTTAAAAGAGCTTCCGGCAACTTTGGTGCTGCGCCCATTTAATTTCAATACCTTGGCGGTAAGGGCCTATGAACTGGCTTCAGATGAGCGCTTGTTAGATGCAGCACTACCTGCAATAAGCATTGTGTTAGTAGGCTTATTGCCTGTTATTTTACTCACCCGACAACTAAATAAAACGAGCGTTTAAGGATGTTGCAACTTCAAGAGCTTGAATTAGGCTACGACAAAGAGCCTGTTTTACAAAATATCTCTTTTACTCTAGAGCAAGGTGAAATTGGTTGCGTGCTCGGGCCCTCTGGCTGCGGCAAAACGACTTTATTGCAGGCCATTGCTGGCTTTCATAAAGTATCTGATGGTGAAATTCATATTAAGCAAAGCTGTGTTGCCAGCAAAAGTACTCACTTATCGCCTGATAAGCGTGAAGTTGGGGTGGTATTCCAAGACTTTGCTCTGTTTCCTCACATGAGCGTGCTTGAAAATGTAAGCTATGGTCTGGATCACCTAAACAAAGATGAACGCAGGCAACGAGCGCTAGAAAATATTGAACGAGTGGGTTTAAGCGAATTTACCAATAGTTTTCCAAATAATTTGTCGGGCGGTCAGCAGCAAAGAGTGGCGATTGCCAGAGCTGTGGCGCCTAATCCACGTTTGTTACTGCTAGATGAGCCCTTTTCCAGCCTTGATCCAGAGCTTCGAGAAAAAGTGGCGGTTGAGGTCAGAAACCTAATCAAACGCCTAGGGATCACAGCTTTGCTGGTGACTCACGACCAACAAGAAGCCTTTGCCTTTGCTGACAAAATCGCGATTTTAGCAAAAGGGCGATGCCAGCAGTGGGATACGCCTTATAAGCTATATCACGAACCGAGCACTCGCTTTGTGGCAAACTTTATTGGTGAAAGTACCTTTATATCAGGTGAGGTTATGCCCAGCACCGATAACGATGTGAGCTATGTGAATACTCAGCTTGGCAGGCTGGTGCTAAGTGATAATAACACCCAGCATTGCAAAGAAGGCGATAAGCTCGATGTGCTAGTGCGTCCTGATGATATTGTACACACCGATTCAAGCCCATTAAAAGCAACGGTTATCGACAGACGTTTTCGTGGTGCTCACATTTTGTATCGTTTAGTGTTACCCAACTTTAATGAACAGGTTTTGTGTCTTGCTCCGAGCCATCACGACCATCAAATTGGTGAGTCTTTTGGTATTAATTTGAGCATTGAGCACGTAATCTGCTTTGCACCCGATTAAAGCGCTAAATTAAGCGTAATTATTCGACTTCTCTCGTTTTGCATTGAGTCGCTTTGGTTTATACTACGGCGCTTAAATATATTGGCTCGGTAAAGGGCTACCAAGATAAGAACAAAGGCAATTACTACATGCGCACTGATTACTGTGGAAGAATCGACAAAAAATACATTGGACAAACGGTTACCCTCAAAGGCTGGGTAAACAAACGTCGAGATTTAGGCGGCGTTATCTTTATCGATTTACGTGATCGTGAGGGCATACTGCAGGTAGTAATTGACCCAGATACAGAGGCGGCTTTTGCCAATGCGTCTGAGTTACGCAGCGAATTTTGTATCGAAATTACTGGCCTCGTGCGCGCAAGACCAGAGAGCCAAGTAAACGCCGATATGCGTACCGGAGAAGTGGAACTCTTAGGTAAAGAGGTTGTTGTGATCAACCGTGCACCAGCTCTGCCACTCGACTGGAATCAAGAGAACAGCGAAGAACAACGTTTAAAATACCGCTACCTAGATTTGCGCCGCCCCATTATGACCGAGCGCTTAATGTTTAGAAGCAAAGTAACCGGCGCTGTACGTCGTTATTTAGAAGACAACGAATTCTTAGATATTGAAACACCCATATTAACCGCCGCTACTCCAGAGGGCGCGCGAGACTATTTAGTACCAAGCCGTACGCATAAAGGCGAGTTTTTTGCATTGCCGCAGTCACCTCAGTTGTTTAAACAACTGCTGATGATGAGCGGTATGGATAAATACTACCAAATCGTAAAATGCTTCCGCGATGAAGATTTACGAGCTGATCGCCAGCCTGAATTTACGCAAATCGATATAGAAACCTCCTTCCTCGATGCCGACGGCGTGATGGCAATCACCGAAGGCCTGATTCGCGATTTATTTAGCAAAATGATGAATGTAGATTTGGGTGACTTTCCGCGCATGACCTACAAAGAGGCAATGACGCGCTTTGGTAGCGACAAACCAGATTTGCGTAATCCCCTTGAAATCGTGGATGTGGCAGACATTGTTAAAGATATCGATTTTAAAGTGTTCAGCGGCCCAGCCAATGATGTAAAAGGTAGAGTAGCAACGATTTGCGTGCCAGGTGGCGCAAGTTTATCTCGTAAACAGCTCGATCAATATGCAGAGTTTGTTGGGATATATGGCGCGAAGGGCCTTGCATGGATGAAGGTTAATGAAGTTGCTAAAGGCATTGAAGGTATTCAATCGCCAGTACTTAAGTTTTTCGATGAGCAAAGCGTAGATGCCTTACTTAAGGCTACATCTGCTAAAGACGGTGATATTCTACTCTTTGGCGCAGACTCATACAGTGTTGTAACAGAAGCACTTGGCGCATTAAGACTGAAACTGGGTAAAGACTTTGATTTGCTAGAAGGCGAGTGGAAACCATTATGGGTTGTCGATTTCCCCATGTTTGAAGAATTCGACGGCCAGCTTCACGCCCTACATCACCCATTTACCGCCCCACGAAACAGCGATTTAGACGCTTTAGCGAATAATCCGCAAGACGCACTTTCAAATGCATACGATATGGTATTGAACGGCGTTGAGTTAGGCGGTGGTTCGGTCCGTATTCACAACATGGAAATGCAGGCGCTAGTATTTAAGTTATTGGGTATCGGCGAAAAAGAAGCGCAAGAAAAATTCGGATTCTTACTTGAAGCATTAAAGTACGGCACGCCTCCGCACGCAGGTTTGGCCTTTGGACTAGACCGCTTGTTAATGTTGATGTTAGGCGCGGACTCCATTCGTGACGTAATGGCATTCCCGAAAACCACTACGGCAGCTTGCCCGCTTACAGGTGCGCCAGGAAAAGCCAACCCTCAACAGTTGGCTGAGCTTGCGATTGCCTCGATAGCGGATAAAAACTCAAGCGATGAAAAGAAATAACAGCCTATGGCATTGAAACGCCCCGAGTCGGTGTTGGTGGTGCTTTATAGCGCCAGTTCCAAAGTGCTGCTATTGCAGCGCGATGACGACGCCGACTTTTGGCAATCTGTTACCGGTACTATTGAACATGGCGAAAGCCCTATACAAACCGCGTACAGAGAAGTAGAAGAAGAAACTGGCCTAAAACTATCTTTCAGTTCACACGATATTGTTGATTGTAGGCATATCAATCAATATCGCATCCGCTCGCAATGGTTATATCGTTACCCTAAGGGCACGCAGTACAATAATGAACATGTTTTTTGTGCCTGTGTGAACGACACAATATCACTCACCTTAACTGAGCACTTAAGCTATCAATGGTTGTCAAAAGCAGATGCCTTGGCAAAAGCATGGTCAGCGTCGAACCGTTTGGCAATTGATAAATTTGTGCCGGCAGCATTATGAAAATAATTCTTGGTATAGACCCAGGCTCACGCATAACCGGTTACGGCGTTATTCGCGTTTTAGCAAATAAAGCGGAGTACTTAGGCAGCGGCTGCATACGCGTGCAGGATGAAAATCTTGCTGCGCGTTTAAATAACGTGTTTACCGGTGTCAGTGAAATTATTCGGCAATTTCAGCCCACTGAGTTTGCTATTGAACAAGTATTTATGGCGAAAAATGCAGACTCTGCATTAAAGCTTGGTCAAGCTCGTGGTGCTGCTATTGTTGCCGCCACCACACAATCATTGGGCGTTTTTGAATATTCAGCGCGCCAGATTAAAAAGTCTGTGGTGGGCAGTGGCTCGGCAGATAAAACACAAGTTCAGCATATGGTGAGCCATTTATTAAAGCTTGGTAAAACACCGCAAGCAGATGCCGCAGATGCACTTGCAGTTGCCCTTTGTCACTTGCATACTGAGCAAAGCATGATTCGTATGTCGGGACAGGCGACAAAAACGGTAAGAGGGCGCTTACGCTAAGCTAGCCTTATTACATTAATCATGGCACTTAATACCAATAAAAAAAGAGAGTGACAAAATCTTATGATAGGACGTCTTCAAGGCACCATTGTTGAAAAACTACCTCCCGATATTCTTTTAGATGTGGGCGGTGTTGGTTATGAAATCCAGCTGCCGATGACAAGTTTTTATCAACTGCCTGACCTTCAGCACGAAGTTACGCTGTTTACTCATTTTGTAGTGCGAGAAGACGCACAGCTTCTGTTTGGATTTATTGAGCGCCAAGAACGCAGCTTGTTTAGGGTGCTAATTAAAGCAAACGGAGTAGGGCCAAAATTGGCATGCACGATTTTATCGGGTATGTCGGCGCGCCAGTTTATGCAAGCGGTGATGCACGAAGATATTACCGCGCTTGTAAAAATGCCGGGTGTGGGTAAAAAGACAGCTGAACGATTAGTGGTTGAGTTAAAAGATAAATTAAAAGATATCGACGCACCGATGCCCACAGGTGACAATACCGGCTTGACCGCACCTGTTGAAGTAGCACCAATACTTGCGCCAGTTGCGAGCGCAAAAGATGAGGCCATTGGCGCACTTATTGCGCTTGGATATAAACGAGCACAAGCAGAAACTGCAATTAAAAATGTGTTTGTTGAGGGCGCAAATAGCGAGCAACTTATACGAGATGCTTTAAAATCGATGGTATAGCTTTAAGCGCATATAAAATTGTGGCTAAAATAAACGTGGCGATAAAAACAATAAAATGAGAACAAGATGATAGAAGCTGACCGAATTATTCAACCCCATGCACAAGGGGAGGACGAAGTGGTAGACAGAGCCATTCGGCCCAAAATGCTCAGCGATTATGCTGGTCAGGACCATGTGTGTGAGCAAATGGAAATTTTTATTCAAGCTGCGCGCAAACGTGAAGACGCCCTTGATCATCTATTGATTTTTGGCCCGCCAGGCCTCGGAAAAACCACCCTAGCAAATATTGTCGCTAATGAAATGGGCGTGAATATTAAAACAACCTCAGGTCCAGTATTGGAAAAAGCAGGGGATTTAGCCGCATTGCTAACAAACCTTGAAGAAAACGACGTGCTTTTTATTGACGAAATTCATCGTTTGAGCCCCGTGGTAGAAGAAGTGCTATATCCTGCGATGGAAGATTATCAGCTTGATATTATGATTGGTGAAGGACCAGCCGCGCGTTCAATTAAACTCGACCTACCCCCTTTTACACTCGTGGGAGCAACCACACGAGCGGGCTCTTTAACTTCACCACTTAGAGACAGGTTTGGTATTGTACAAAGACTAGAGTTTTATAATGTAAAAGATCTGACCAACATTGTTGCGCGCAGTGCATCTTATTTGAACTTAAATATGCATGAGCTTGGCGCCGTAGAAATAGCAAAACGTAGCCGCGGAACTCCCCGTATAGCTAACCGCTTGCTTCGCCGCGTCCGCGACTATGCCGAAATAAAAGCAGACGGTGAAATATCTGCCGAAGTAGCAGCCAGTGCGCTTAACATGCTCGATGTAGACAAACAAGGCTTCGATTTTATGGATCGAAAGCTGCTACTTGCAATAATTGAAAAATTCTCAGGTGGTCCGGTGGGGCTCGACAACGTGGCCGCTGCTATTGGAGAGGAAAAAGAAACCATTGAAGATGTGATTGAGCCTTTTCTGATTCAACAAGGCTTTTTACAGCGCACTCCGCGCGGGCGTATCGCAACTGAACATGCATACTTACATTTAGGTTTTAAGGTAAAAGAGTAATTGTAAAGATACGCACATGCGCACAATGCTTGAATAAACAGGTGCGTGGGATAAAAAAAAGCCCGCACATGGTGCGGGCTAAAAATGTTCAACGGAAGGGATTCCATGAAAACACGAACAAACATAAAACTGCTCACTTCGTACTTGCTGCGTATAATACCGTTTTTATTTCGCCGAACAACTCAAATATTTTAGAGGTTCAGATTAATAAATCTAATAGATAAATAATTCAGTGCAATTTGAATCGGTTGCTATGACTGCATATTAGCAATTTTTTAACAATTAACTTATATTAATTAGCATTTAAACATGAAAAAATTTGATATTCAGGTTCGGGTGTATTTTGAAGACACTGACGCAGGCGGGATCGTGTACCACGCGAACTATTTACGATACTTTGAACGCGCTCGTTCAGACTGGGTTCGCGCTTTAGGTGGCGAACAAAAAAATTTGTTGGAACAATCCATCGCTTTTGTCGTCAAAGACATGAATATAAATTATCGTAAAAGCGCTAGTTTGGATGAGGTCTTAACAGTTACCTGTGAGCCCTGTACAATAAAGCGTGTAAGCCTGATATTTAATCAAGCAGTGTATAATAATAAAAATGAATGTTTGGTAGAGGCAAGGGTGAAAGTGGGGTGCATAAACACCAAGCTTAAAACACCCTGCAAAATACCCAACAATATTTTAAGGGAAATGCGCAGTGACCAGTGATATGTCGATTGCCAGTCTAGTACTGGAAGCCAGTTTTGTTGTTCAATTTATTATGCTTTTGCTATTGGCGATGTCGATAAGCAGTTGGGCTTTTATCTTTCAACGTCATTCTGCTCTGAAGTCTGCTCAGACCGAGCTGCGTGAGTTTGAAGACACCTTTTGGTCAGGAGCTGACCTCAACACCCTTTACACAGAACTTTCACAGCGTGAGCATACCTCCGGTAGCTCATTGATTTTTTGCACGGGTTTTAAAGAGTATGTCAGGCTTCGTAAAACCAACGGTATTACCCCAGAAGGCATCACCGAAGGCGCATACAGAGCAATGCGAGTAGCCATGTCCAGAGAAGTGGATGAGCTTGAAGTACGACTCCCTTATTTAGCAACCGTTGGTTCTATTTCTCCATATATCGGTCTTTTAGGTACGGTTTACGGGATCATGACAGCATTTATTGCCCTTGGTCAGGTTAAGCAAGCCACCTTACAAATGGTTGCGCCGGGCATTGCTGAAGCGCTAATCGCAACCGCTATTGGTTTATTCGCGGCAATACCAGCATATGTTGCGTACAACCGTTTCTCGAGCAAAGTAGAAAAACTCGAAAATGCTTATGGAAACTTTATGGAAGAGTTTTCGGCTATTTTGAATCGTCAAAGCTTAGCAAGCAGAGGGTAGCTTATGTACCAAAGACGCAGACGTCGTCCGGTGTCAGAAATGAACGTGGTTCCCTACATCGACGTTATGCTTGTGCTGTTGATTATTTTTATGGCAACGGCTTCGGTGATTGCACAAGGCGTGAAAGTGGATTTGCCGCAGGCGCAAGCGCAAACACTGGAAACCGATGAAGAAACCATCATGATAGTCTCGATTGACCAGCAGGGTTTGTACTATTTAAATGTAGGGGATAACCCTGAATCACCTATGCAAGCCCAAGAAATTGCAGCGATTGTGAAAACTCGACTGCAAGTAGATCCGAGCACTCCTGTGGTGGTAAATGGCGATAAAAGCATAAGTTACGAAAAAGTGATTGAAATGATGGTGCTGCTACAAAGCTCAGGCGCGCCTTCTGTTGGTTTAATGACCGATCCAAATTCATAGAGAATTTTAGCGATGAAAGCTGTGAAAAAAGCGCTAAAAAACAACAAAGCCTTGGCAACATCGATTGCCTTGCATGCGGTGTTGGTTTTTTTCTTGTTGGTGTCGGTGAATTTTAACCCAAAGCCAACGGTGAGTTTTGCGCAGCAATCTCAACCGATACAGGCGGTGTTTATTGACGCACAAGCGATTGCAGATAGAAAGCGAGAGCAACAACAAGCTGAAGCGCAAGCACAAGCGCGTCAAAGAGAACTAGAAAGACGTCAGCAGCAACGAGAAGAGGCTGCAAGGGAGAAAAAGCGTAAAGCTGAAGCGGCAGCGCAACAGAAAAAGCGCGAAGAAGAGCAAAAGAGAGAACAGCAAAAACAAGCGCAAGAGCGCGAAAAACAGCGCACTTTAGAAGAGCAGCGCAAGCGCGAACAAGAAATGCAGCGAAAGCTTGAAGAAGATAAAAAGCGCCAAGCGCAGCTAGAAAAAGAATTGAATGAGCAGTTAGCGCAAGAGCAGCAGGCAATTTCAGCGGCCAATCAGCGCCGAGTGATGAGTGAGGTAGAGAAATACCAAGCGCTTATTCATCAAACCATTGTGCAGAACTTGTTTGATTTTGAGAGTTTTGTGGGCAAAACGTGTAGGCTAAACGTCAGGCTTGCACCTAATGGCTTGGTGATTGACGTTCGCACTTTAGATGGAAACGACGCATTATGCAGAGCATCGCAGGCGGCGGTATTGAGGCCAGATACACTGCCAGTGTCGAAAGACCCAGCGGTGTTTGCTGAATTTAGAGATTTTAATATTACTGTAAGACCGGAGACACAATGATTCGATTGGGCGTGACAAAGGGTTTGATAACGTTTTTTGTGCTGTTAAGTGCAACATTCGCTCAGGCAAAGCTCGAAATAGTAATTACAGAGGGCGTGAACAACGCACGCCCCATTGGTGTAGTGCCGTTTAGATGGAACGGCGACACTGTGTTGCCTGAAAACATATCGGATGTTATTACAAATAACCTTTTACGAAGTGGTAAATTCAATCCCATCTCGATGTCAGACATGCCTCAGTTCCCAACTCGAGACGACGAAGTTGATTACGATGCATGGGCCGACAAAGGCATTGATACGGTTTTGGTCGGTAATATTGAAGAGCGTGGAAATGGTCAATACGAGGTTTCGTTTGAATTAATTGATGTGCTGCGCGCGCAAGTTACTGGCGGTGAATCTAAAAACCTGCAGAACGGCACCTTAGTATTGAGTAAAGACCACATTGTAGAAGCGCGCGAAAAAATCATTAATACAAATGACTTTCGCCAATACGCTCACATTATTAGCGATATAGTATATGAAGCACTTACCGGCGAGCGCGGTGCGTTCTTAACCCGTATTGCCTATGTAATTGTGCGCGACAGAGAAACTGAGGCCTTACCTTTTCAGTTAGTAATTGCGGATTACGATGGCGCTAACGAAACGCGCTTACTCTCATCACCAGAGCCTTTGATGTCTCCGTCGTGGTCGCCAGATGGAAATAAGTTGGCTTATGTATCGTTTGAGAATAAAAAGTCGCAGATATTCATTCAGGACATTTATACAACACAGCGCACCTTAATAACCGATTTCCCGGGTATTAATAGCTCTCCCGTGTTTTCTCCTGATGGCAAAAAGCTTGCGATGGTGCTGTCAAAAGACGGTAATCCAGAAATCTATATCATGGACCTAGCGAGTCGACGTTTAGAGCGAATTACCCGAAACAGAGCCATTGATACTGAACCAAGTTGGTCGCCAGATGGTAAAAGCTTAATATTTAGTTCTGAACGGGGTGGCAAACCGCAAATTTATCAAGTAAATTTAGACACTAAGCGCTCAAGTAGGCTTACATTTGAAGGGGAAATGAATCTTGGTGCTTCTATTACACCCGACAACACACATTTAGTTGTCGTAAATAGAACCCAAGGAGATTATCATATTGCACGGCAAAACTTGCAAAATGGTAATATGTTGGTGTTAACTAAGACTTTTCTAGATGAGTCGCCGAGCATTGCACCTAACGGTAGTATGATTATCTACAGTACAATGCATGAAGGAGAGCAAGTTTTATCGCTCGTATCACTAGATGGTCGCTTTAAAGCGCTATTACCGGCGGCAAATGGGCAGGTAAAATCGCCTAGTTGGTCACCATTTTTACTATAAGAAAAATTGATTAAAACATTAAGGACTTAGCATGCTTATTAACAAGAAATTTAGAACGCTTTTAATTGCGCTTCCAGCGATCACTCTTATGGCTTGTTCATCTGGCCCAAGTGAAGAAGAATTAGAAGCTGAACGCAACCGCGTAGCTGCTGAGCAGCAAGCACAAGCGGAGCAGCAAGCTGCTGAAGCCAAAGCGCAAGCTGAAGCTGCCGCTGCACAACAATTACAGCGCGCACAAGAAATGATGGCCCAAGAAAAAGCTGCACTTGAGTCACAGCAAACGGTTTATTTTGATTTTGACCGTGCAACGATTAAGTCTGAGTTCTTCCCAGTATTAAGAAAGCATGCTGAATTTTTGGTGAAAAACCAAGACCAAACGGTAGTAATCGAAGGCCACACTGATAGCCGCGGTACGCCAGAGTACAACATTGCGCTAGGCGAAAGCCGTGCTAAAGCAGTACAAACCTTCTTACAAAACGAAGGTGTACGTGGCTCACAAATGTCTGTAGTGTCTTACGGCGAAGAGAAACCAGCAGTTATGGGTAGTTCTGAGTATGCATTTGCTCAAAACCGTCGTGCTGTAGTGGTTTATCAATAAGCAATGAAAGTACACCTAATAAGTGCACTTGCGTTAACTTTTGCTTCTGGTGCTTGCCTTGCGCAAGCACCAGTTGTTGATGTTAACCAAAGCAATAATGTTGTCTCCAGTGGTTCAACGCTAAGTTCAAACCTCAATGCAAGCGATTTAGAAACGCGCCTAGCGGTCATTGAACGTATTGTTGAGTCGCGCTCCGATAGTCAGCAACGAATGCAGCAACAGCTCGATATGCTGCAATCTGACGTTGATACCATCACCGGTTCAATTGAGCTGCATAATCATCAGCTTGAAAAAATCTTAGAGCGTCAGCGCGAATTATTTTTAGAGTTAGACAAACGCTTTGAAGGCTTGCAGCAGCAAGGTGCTTCAGTGGCGTCTAATATAAATAATGCTGGAAGTGGCAGCGCTACTGACAATACTTCAGCACCAACGGTGCAATCTTCGCAAAGCGAACAAAGTGCTTATCAAGATGCTGTAAATTTGATTTTAAAAGATCGCGATTACGAGAAAGCCGTTCCTGCTTTTAGAACGTTTTTAACGCAATACCCCAATTCTGATTTGAGCGATAACGCGCATTATTGGTTAGGGCAATTGCTTTATAATAAGCAAGATTGGGATGGCGCATCAGAGCAGTTTAGCGAAGTGGTGAATAATTTCACAAGCTCTCCGAAGCGAGCAGACTCTTTGTTAAAACTTGGTATGATTGCCAAAAATCAAGGTAATGCGAGTTTAGCGCAGCAGTACTTTGAGCAAGTTGTAGCTGAATATCCAAACAGTACTCCGGCACGCTTATCAACAGAGCAATTGGCTAACGGTTAAACGATTAGCCAGCTGCTTTGTTTACTTTCCAAGCAATTAAACAATTAAATTGCCAAAATGGCATTTAATGGTTGCACCACCGTTCGATTTCAGTATTATATGCCGCCGTTGCAGGAGATAGTATTAAGGGTCGTTAGCTCAGCTGGTAGAGCAGTTGACTTTTAATCAATTGGTCGCTGGTTCGAATCCAGCACGACCCACCACTTTCTACTATCGTTCTTATTCAAAATAGAACATTGCAATTAACACTTATTGAGGGTCGTTAGCTCAGCTGGTAGAGCAGTTGACTTTTAATCAAT
>CAYQMI010000080.1:8250-17162 GCA_964418575.1 uncultured Glaciecola sp. | reverse complement strand
AAATTCATGCATTACTGCAACATTTGGGAGATTCCCACCTTCGTGGGAATGACGGGTTTTTATTAAGCTATCCGAACGTAAATGTAGTGATGGTTACGAAAGCACCCACGCAAATGTTCACTTTCTAAATTCTAAAACAACAGGTGCATATCGACACTACATTTGTTCTAGTGTTTCAATCCCTAACATTTCAAGGCCAGATTTCAATGTTTTGCCGCTCAAAGCACTTAAGCTTAGTCGGCTTTGCTTCACCGAGTCTTGCACACCATCTTTTAATATTGGGCTGGCTTCGTAAAATTTCATGAATAAGCTAGCAAGCTCATACAAATATGTGCAAAGCAGGTGCGGACTCGCCTCACTTGCCACCGCCTGCAGGGTATCTTCAAACTGTAAAAGCTTAACTGCTAAGGCTTGCTCGCTGGTATTTTCAATAATGACATCAGCTTGATGCCGTTGCATATCCACGTCAGCTTTTCTGAAAATACTGCGCACCCGAGTGTAAGCGTACTGCAGATATGGTGCAGTGTTGCCCTCAAAGCTAAGCATGGTATCCCAATCAAAAATGTAATCGGTTGTGCGGCTTTTGCTTAAATCGGCATATTTTACTGCGCCGATGCCAATGGTTTTGGCTATATTTTCGCTGCTTGACATAGCGCCGTTGTTTGTTCTTACTGAGTCTGCGCGCTGAGCCACTAAACTCGCGGCACGTTCTATGGCTTCATCAAGCAAGTCGCTGAGTTTAATTGTACCGCCGGTTCTTGTTTTAAAAGGCTTGCCGTCTTTGCCTAGCATCATGCCAAACGGACAATGTTGATATTGATGAGACTCGGGCATATAGCCTGCTTTACGCGCAACCAGTTCGGTTTGCTTAAAATGCAGCGCCTGACGGGCGTCGGTGAATATTAAGGTGCGATGCGCTTTTAACTTATCACAGCGATAACGTATGGCCGCTAAATCTGTTGTGGCATACAAAAATCCGCCGCCTGACTTTTGAATAATATACGCCGCAGGGTTGCCTTCTTTGTCGGCCATCTCGGGCAAAAAAACTAGCGTTGCGCCTTGATCGGTCACCGCGATATTACGTTCTAATAGATCTTTTACAATCCCCGGTAATTCTGGGTTGTAGGCGCTTTCGCCCATAATGTCTTCGCGCGTTAAAGATACGTTGAGCTTCTCATACACTTCTTCGCTATGCGATATAGAGATATCAATAAACTCATCCCATAACTTTAAGCACTGAGCATCGCCGCTTTGTAATTTAACGACATATTCTCTGGCGCGATCAGCAAAGCCTTCTTCTTCATCAAAACGGACTTTCGCCGCGCGATAAAAATCTTCTAAATCGCTCAATGCTTTATTTGCACCCGTTGCCTCTAGTTGATCGGATAAATGCGCCAACAACATGCCAAACTGCGTGCCCCAATCGCCCATATGATTTTGACGAATAACTGAATGGCCTAAAAATTCCAGCACCTTTACTACGGCATCGCCAATAATGGTGCTGCGTAAATGCCCTACATGCATTTCTTTGGCTAAGTTAGGCGAGGAATAATCCACTACGATGTTTTGTGCTGTCGCTTTTTCAATATTCAAACGTTCGCTACTTGCCGCTTGTTCAATGCAAGTGCCAACCCAATCCTTCGACAAATGAATATTGATAAAACCGGGGCCCGCGATTTCGCATTTGTCTGCGAGGTCGCTAATGTCTAAGTTATCTAAAATACTCTGCGCAATATCTCTTGGGCTTTTTTTTAATTGTTTAGCCAGCGCCATTGCGCCATTAAACTGATATTCACCAAATTCAGGGCGAGTACTTTTGCTAAGGGCAATTGTCGCATCTTGCACCCCCAGAGAATTAAGGGCTTGAGTAAAACGTTCGGCTAAAATAGCTTGTATTAACATGCAAATTGTCTCTTATTGTTCGCGCGTTGCGGCAAAAGTAATATCGGGATAGCGCTCTTGAGATAGCGATAAATTGACCATCGTGGGTGCAATGTAGGTTAGGTTATCAGCACCGTCATAAGCTAAGTTTTGCTCGGCTTTGCGCTGAAACTCATCCACTTTGCGTGCATCGCCATAAACCCAGCGCGCGGTAGCAACATGAATGTGTTCATAAATGGCATCCACATTATATTCGGCTTTAAGCCTCGCCACGACCACGTCAAACTGCAAGACCCCAACCGCGCCCACAATCAAATCGTTATTAATCAGCGGCCTAAACACCTGCACCGCGCCCTCTTCTGAAAGCTGAATTAAGCCTTTAAGCAATTGCTTTTGCTTGAGCGGGTCTTTCAACCGAATGCGTTTAAATAGTTCAGGCGCAAAGTTTGGAATACCGGTAAATCGATAGTCTTTGCCCATGGTAAATGTATCACCGATGCGCATCGAGCCGTGGTTATGCAAACCAATAATATCGCCGGCATAGGCTTCTTCTAATAGCGCTCTATCTCCCGCTAAAAAAGTCAAAGCATCGGAAATACGCACGTCTTTTCCAATGCGAGTGTGACGCATTTTCATGCCTTTTTCATATTTGCCCGAAACAATTCGACAAAAGGCAATGCGGTCTCTGTGTTTAGGGTCCATATTGGCTTGTATTTTAAATACAAAGCCTGAGAAATTAGCGTCTTCCGCGTCAACTAACTCTTCGGTATCGGTTAAGCGGCCTTGAGGTTTTGGTGCCCACTCCACTAAACCATCGAGCATGTGATCAACACCAAAGTTACCAAGCGCCGTACCAAAGTAAACCGGGGTGAGCTCGCCTTTTAAAAATGCGTCGAGTTCAAACTCATGAGAAGCGCCTTTTACAAGCTCCAGCATTTCTCTTAATTCTTCTGCATAAACGCCAATAGCGCTATCAAGCTCAGGGTTATTCAGACCTTTAATAACGCGCTTTTCTTGAATCGTATGACCTAGACCACTCTTATACAAAACGGTTTCATCACGAAGAATGTGATATACGCCTTTAAACTCTTTTCCCATACCAATAGGCCAAGTTACTGGCGCACACTTAATTTTGAGAACGTCCTCAACTTCGTCTAAAAGGTCGATGGGGTCGCGTGTATCGCGGTCAAGTTTATTCATAAAGGTGATAATGGGCGTGTCGCGCAGGCGCGTGACTTCCATTAGCTTAATGGTTCTATCCTCAACGCCTTTGGCTGCGTCAATCACCATCAAACATGAATCTACAGCGGTCAAAGTACGATAGGTATCTTCTGAAAAGTCCTCGTGCCCTGGAGTATCGAGCAAATTAACTAAATGATCGTGATAAGGAAACTGCATAACCGAAGTCGTAACAGAAATGCCACGCTCTTTTTCCATCTCCATCCAGTCTGACTTGGCGTGTTGCCCAGACTTTTTGCCTTTTACCGTACCCGCGGTTTGCAAAGCATTTCCGAATAAAAGTACCTTTTCGGTAATGGTGGTTTTACCCGCATCGGGGTGCGAGATGATAGCAAATGTGCGTCGTTTATTAATTTCTTCAGTAATTTTGGCACCGGCCATGGATAATTTTCCTAGGTCAACGTTTGAATCGTTGATATTAATGTTAATTTTATATCTGATAACAGCCTTTTCATTCGCAATTATTGCTCATTACGAATATGGAGGCGGGTGAAGGCTGAAAGCGAGCGCGATTGTAGCAAAACACAGGCGCTACTTAAAATGTTTTACGCTTTAGTACACAAGTTGGAGTGCACAAGTTTGCCGAAACGCGCTATCCTAGCGCGCCTAACTTACATTCATATTGTTTTACATTGCTTGCGGGAATTTTAAGATGCTTAATATGGATTTTTCAAAACGCTTGGTTATTGAGACTCAGAGCTTAGACTGGCTGGCCAGTCCGTCTGCTGGCGTCTGGCGAAAGCCTTTAGAACGTCAAGATAAAGAATCTGGGCACACAACAAGCGTCGTTAAATATGATGCGGGCTCGGCCTTTAGCAGTCATAAGCACCCGTTAGGGGAGGAGATTTTCGTTTTAGAAGGCGTATTTTCCGACGAACATGGTGACAACCCCGCAGGTACCTATATTCGTAATCCGCCAAATAGCTCACACGCGCCATTTAGCAAAGAGGGATGCGTACTGTTAGTTAAGCTTAATCAGTTTAGTCCGAACGACGGCGAGCGTGTACGCATCGATACAAACACTACACCGTGGCTTGCCGGGCAAGGTAACTTGCAAGTCATGCCACTTCATCAGTTTGAGCATGAGCATGTAGCACTGGTTAAATGGCCTCAGAACGAGGTGTTTAAACCCCATCAGCATTTTGGTGGAGAAGAAATATTCGTATTACAGGGTACGTTTGAAGATGAACAAGGGCACTACCCTAAAGGCACATGGCTTCGCAATCCGCATTTATCATCGCACCATCCGGGGGTGAGCGAGCCCACTATCATTCTTGTTAAAACAGGACATTTGCATCCCTAAACTATGAATCAACAAAATGTAAGCAACGTACTTTTGCCAGGCATATTAATGGCGCTGGCGGGTACCTTGATGTTCTCACTCAAACCAATACTGATAAAACAGGCCTATCTTATTGGCTTATCGAGTGAACAGGTTATTACCTTGAGAATGCTGTTTGCTATGCCTTTTTATGCAAGTGTTGTATTAGTTTTATGGCTCAAACATAACAACAAACGCTCCGTTTATATTCGCAACATTATCCCCGTGGCGGGGCTTGGCATACTAGGTTACTTTATTGCTAGTTACCTTGATTTGCTCGGCTTGCAATACATCAGCGCGCAGCTTGAACGCGTGGTGCTATTTTGCTTCCCGACTATTGTAGTGGTGATGTCGTACGTGTTTTTTAAAACCAAACTACCAAAAAACATCTGGTGGTTGTTGGCTATGTCGTACAGTGGGATTTTATTAATATTTGGGCACGACTTAAGTACCTTAGGGGAAGAGGTGGCACTGGGTACAGCTTTGGTATTTTTAAGCGCCATTGCTTTTGCTATATATGTATTGTGGAGCAAGCCGATTATGACAAAAATTGGCAGTCAGATGTTTACTAGCGTCGCCATGCTCTCGGCTAGTGCTGCCATATTTACCTTTTTTATAGCTACTGAAGACATTGCGAGTCTTGAGGTATCAAATGAAGCCTATATTTTAGCCGCAAGCATTGCATTCTTTTGCACCGTTATTCCGTCGCTCCTTGTTGCTGAGGCCATTCATCTTATTGGCCCAGAACGCACCAGCATAGTAAGTACCAGCGGCCCTGCCCTGACGTCTATCTTTGCTGTGGTTTGGCTAGGGGAATCGTTTACGCTTTACCACGCGATAGGTCTATCGCTTATCATGTTGGCGGTGGGTTTGATGATGACAAAAGGCCGAGCGGCCTAGACTTTATTTGTTTAGTGGCAAATTAAAAATAAAGGCGCTTTCTGCGCTGCCATCTTCATCTACATAATAGTTAGCGCGCTGCGCAATTTGCACAAAGCCCTGCTGCTGATAAAGCTTTATTGCGGAGGCATTACTCTGCCTGACTTCCAGCATTATTTTGCTAATACCTGCTTCACGCAGTTTATTGATGCAGGCTACTAGAAGATGTTGCGCCATCCCCTGCCTTCGGTGCTGCGGGTGTATACAAATATCTTCTATTTCAGCCTCATCAAAAATATTGCTCACTATCACATAGCCAAGCAAACTGTATTTTTGTGAGCTTAATTCACTCTGTTGCGCATTGTGAGGTAAGTCGTGAGGTAAATCGTGCAGCACCATCGAAAACTTTTGAAGAAATGATTGCCTAAATAAATCTATAGACCATGGCTGGCTGCGGTGAGAACAAAATAAATCGTAGGCTTGATTTAGACTTTCTAACTTAGCCGAGCTTACCTGCAAGTTCTGCGTTTGCATGTTTATAGCTCTACGTCGCCTTTGATCTGCTGCCAAATATCGCGTTTTAAACTAGCGTCGTCAGTCTCTATGGTAAAGGGCAAAGTCAGTCTTTTGTTGATGGGGTCGTAACTTATGGGGAGTGCGTCGCTAAATTGGCAATCTTGCTCTGTAATTTTGAGCAGGCTTAAGAGACTAGAAAACCAAGCTTTGTTAGTGAGGGATGCTTTTTCGCTTTGTTCTTGGTATCGACGATAAACGTCAATGCCCATGGCTTGTAAACACGACACTTGCTTATTCGCAATACTCATATTAACGCCTTTCGAACAAAGCCAGGAAATTGGCAGGGGTGGAGGGACTCGAACCCCCAGCCATCGGTTTTGGAGACCGCTGTTCTACCAATTGGAACTACACCCCTAGGAATCACGTGCATTATAGCGAGCAAGATAAATAAATAAAGCATTTATTTTGCTTTAATTAAACGCTTTTGGCGCTGAAACTCATTTGCCTGCCACCATAACTGATGGGTAAAAATCACCATAGGTTGTAATATTCTTATGCGTTGCAAGACTTCTTCGCGATGAAAGTCAGATAACTCAATGTATCGCATGATCAACAAATTCGCACTTTTTTGGCTGTACTGATTGGCTAAAATACAGGCAATCAAATCAAAAAATCGACAGCCGGTTGCCGCATATTCCCAGTCAATGTATTTATTTTGACCAACTAAAACATGAGCAAGCTGCAGATCGTTATGACAAAGCACAAAGTCATCAGCAAAACGCGCTCGGTAGTCTGACCAAATTCGCGAATATTCGGTCACTTTTTTTCGCCACTTTTTATCTGGGTCGCTCAGGCTTTTCAGATAGACTTTCCAATGCTTAGGTAAGTCTATAATGTCGGTTTGAACATCACAGCTGTGGATGTCGTGCAATGCGTGAGCAAGAACGTCGATTTGGGCTTCTAATACTGTTTCATTTTGCTCTTGGGTATGACTTAGCTGCTTATCAAAGTTCAGCCATTGTTCAATGTATACATCTTGTTTTTCTGACAAGTGAATGGGCTTTGCTGCGATATCATGTTGGGCAATACGCTGCTGGAGTGAAAAAATTGCGTCTCGCTTTATTGGCAGCCACCGATTCCCCTCGAAACGCTTAACCAAATACTTTGCATCGTCTATCTGCAGACAATAGTTTTGGTTGATAGTGCCGCCTTCAAGCTTATCTAAACTAACTTGATTGCCACTGCCTAGGTGTTTCACGCAATAATCTAAGAGATGATAAAACTGCATGTGACTACACTATTTCCCTAGCGTCTGCGCGAGTTCATCTTCATCATCGAACAAGCTTTGTGACCAGTTTATGTATCCACGCGTTGCGATCACTATGTATATCAACATCAAGATTACAGTTAAATACAAGTCGTTGGCAATCAGCAAATAAACGCTTAAGAAGTTTATCACGCTCCAATACATCCAAGACTGTAAGTACTTTTTCACCGTTAAGTAGGTGACCAGCAATGAAAATACCGTGATGCCAGCGTCTAAGTAAAGTAAGTCGTAGCTAAACCAATGCTCTGCCAAATTAACCGCAAGTGCACTAAAGAGGGTGGTTAATATAATGCCGGCGATGATTATTTTGACATGCAAACGCAGCGGCATCTGTAGCACAACAAAACGTTCTTCATTAGAGCGACGCCAGTGCAGAAAACCTATCACTGCCATAATTAAATAATAAACATTCAGCATAAGCTGAAAGAACAAAGAAACATCCCAGAACACAAAGATAAACATTAGTGTCGAAACAAATGCCGCAGGCCAACACCAAATAGAGCCCTCTGCGGCCAACCATACGTAGGCAATAGACAACACAACTGCGAAAATCTCAAAGATGCTTTGTTGCTGCCACTGTGCAGCAATAGTGCCTAGGATGTCTTCCATCAACTCAATTCCATGTTGCTTCCGTTTAAGAACTTACATACAAAGATCGCTTGACCAACTTGCTCGTGAGTAGTTTGCATCTCTTTTTGTAGTACCGACATTACAAAGGCATTATCCCCTGCCACTACTGTGCTCGTATCTGTCGTTTTCACATACAAATCAGCATACTCATTTAAGCGCGAGATAAAGCTTTTTATTGGCTCTAAATACTCTTGATTTAGAGGATAAAGAGATATTTCTACAACTAGGCGCATTCGCTTTCCTTATGTGTTGAGCTGAATAATTGTGTTGGTGCTATCACTAATCTAGCATTGATCTCACTTAATATCGAAATTGATAGGTCACGCCGAACTGACGTTCCTGACCAAATTGATAATAAGGTTCGTCAAAGGCATATTCATCGCGAGGATCATTACTGAAGCCACCAAAACCTCTCGTGTAAATAAGTCGGTCCGTCAGGTTCTTCACCCATACTTGTACGCTGTGCCCATTATTTTGCCAAGTGACGTTAGTATTTAGCACAACAGTTGAAGGAGCGCGCTCATTGTGTCCATCTGAAAAACGAAACTCGTCGCGAGCATCCATATCAACAAACCATGACCATTGCTCACTAAGCTTAAAATTCGAAGACAAGTACGCTGTATAGCTGGGCGCCTGCGCCTGGTCTTGGCTGGGTACAAAGGTGCCGTCCAAGCGTTCGTAATTACCAAAGGTGGCATCTAAGTAGCCAAGGTTCGCTGTTAGCTCCCATCTATCGCTGAGCTGCCATTTTGAGCTTAGCTCCAAACCTTTGTTAGTGCCCGTATCGGTATTGCGTATGGCATCGGCAAAACCCGTTACCACAGAGCCATCGTCTAATTCATTTTCAAAGATAGCAAAATCACTCACTTGCGCATCTTGGCGACGCATATAAAAAGCGGTAAATTGGTAGCGTGCAAGACCCTCTAGTAACTCCCCTTTAATTCCAGTTTCAAAGTTCCAATTGTATTCAGGGTCAAAAGTACGCTCATCACCGCTTAGGCGCTGGTCAAAGTTAAATCCACCTGCTTTGTAGCCACGCGAAACGCTTGCGTATAGCAAAGCAGCATCCAATGCATAGTCAACGCTCACCGAGCCAGCAAAAAGCGTATCATCTACCGA
>CAYQMI010000080.1:0-8150 GCA_964418575.1 uncultured Glaciecola sp. | reverse complement strand
TGAAACGCTGGATAGGTCCAGTCTTCATCGTAGCCATAGTCAAACTCAGCGTCTAAGTATGTAAGTATGAGTTCTGCATCAAAGCTGTTAAAGCCATGTTCGTACTTCATACTCGCAGCAAAGGCTGAAGTGTCGTCAAAACCCGGCTCGTCTGATTGCGTTACATTGTCATTGTCAAGCGAAAAAGCGTCGTAACCGTTATTGATATCAAAGTAATAAAGATTTAGGCCTAGGCTGTTGTTATCGTTTAATTGCTTATCAATGAATAAAGTAGCGGTTTTTTCATCAATGTTATTGGTGTCATCACGGTCTAAAAATGCATTGTAAACATTGCCATCATCTTGATTGATTTGCGCACTGGCTTTTACCGATAGCCCGTTTCCAAGGCCTTTACCGTAAGCGCCACCTAGTTGAATAGCATTATTTTGAGCATAAGTGGCTGAAACATTAGCTACCGTGTCATCAGTTGCGGGATTACTTACTAATTTAATTACTCCGCCTAAGCTGTTTACACCAACCGCAACCGACTGCGGTCCAGACAAAAGCTCCACTTGCTTTAAATCGTAAAGCGTTGCAAGGCTGCCCAAGCCTGATATATCAATGTCGTCAAGCAGTAAACCGATTGAAGGATTGACAGGCTCTGAAAACTGGCTTCGTTCACCTATTCCGCGAATTTGAATAAACTTACCGCGACTTGAACCAGCGGTGAAACTGACATTAGGTAAAACTGCGACCAAATCTTGAATATGGCGTGCTTGGCGTTCTTGAACAAGAGCTTCTGACAACACAAAGTTGCTGCCGGGTAGCTCAGAAAGGTCGCGTGAAGAAAGGCTGGCGCTTACTTCAATTCGCTCTATGTCAGCATCAACAGTTGACGTATTAGGCTCTTGGGTTTGCGCTTGAACAGCAAGACTCGTCAATACAAGTGAGCTAGATAGTGCTAAGCTGCAAAACGGTATGGATGTAGATGTATGTTTCATATTGGATCTCTTCTGTATGAAAAGATCCGGCATTGCGGCAGGTATTAGGTGAAATATGTCAACCATTCCTACGCCGGTACTAACCGGATCAGGTAAATAAGGGTTTTCATATGAATCTCAGCAGCCTTTTAGGCCTGCACCCCTTGGTAACTTTATAAAATTCAAGCCTCTAGGCTTGAACGCGGCATATGTTAACAGTCGCGTGTATATTGTCAATCAACAGCTTTGATTTATTAAATATTGAGCTGGCGAATTTCTTCCTTGGTTTGCAGCTCAAGCCCTTCGATGGTTTTTCCGTGAGGAACCGGTTGCTTTGTGTCTGGGTCCACAGCAACAAAAACAATATCATCAGCAAAACAGATGGTTTTTTTGGTAGCTTTGTTTCGTACCAAGCAACTGACCGTAATGGACGTGCGCCCGACTGCGCGAGTTTCAAGACCAAACTCTACAATATCCCCCTGAACAGCGGGCGATTCAAAGCTTATTTCACCAATATGTTTGGTCACCAGTTTATTGGTTTCTAACTGACAAATTGCATATATAGCCGCCTCTTCATCAATCCATTCAAGCGCACGACCACCAAACAAGGCATTGGCATAGTTTAAATCTTGCGGCATCACTAAACGCCTCGATAAAAATCGCATATTTGTTCTCCATAGAAGGGGCTAACATAGTAGAATAGAGTGAATATGTGCAGGATCATACCGTATATCAAAAATGAAAAAAGCCTTATCTGTCAATGTGCTCGAAGATTGGTTGAAACATCGCAAAGATGTATCAGATTCTCGCCAGGTATTAATCCTTGAGGGGGTTATTAAGGGCTCGGCTCCCTCTTCCTTGCATCCAAGCGCCCACGGCGCTCAAGCCTCCAATATTATTGACCAGTCGAGGCTTTATAATGCCTTGCAAACGATTGATAGTATCTACGCAAACTGCCTGCTAGTAACTCGTTATTTAAACGACATTGAGTCGCCCTTCGAAAATGCAATAGCCGCGCGCAGCCTTGGGCACCAACAGGGTTTTGAATACGATGTTGTAGTACTCGATTGCATGGCAGGTTGGCATCCAAACCAGTTGTACAACAGCGCTGGCTTGGTGAAAGCGTCTGGCTTACTGGTTTTATTAACACCTGCGCATTCAAACTGGCCTGAGTACTTCGCATCGCAAACGCAAATAAAGTTTAGCTATGGGGACACTCACAAAGTCAGTTACTTTTCAGAGTTATTGTTGTCGATATTTAACGAAGACAAGCAAGTAGCTTGGTGGACAAACGAAAAGCAGTGTTTACCCGTTTTAGAAAGCGCTAGCGCGCGCACTGAGAGTACACAAGGACTAAACACACATTCCGCTACCTTAAAGCTCAGTAATGGCCAAACGGCAGTATTAGAGCATGTATTACATAGCTGGCAGCGAAAGACAAAAAGCTGTCACCTTGTTACAGGCTCCAGAGGACGCGGCAAGACGACCTTATTGGCAAAAGCAATAGAGTTGTCACTCAAAATTCACGATGAAATTGGCTACAGCAAACTCATTTTATGCACGCCCACTCCACTGCAGAATGATTTAATAAAAAGCTATATGTGTGAATCTACCCGGGAGTCTAAAAAGATAATAAGCATTGCACCAGACCAAATTGATAAAGTTGGTGCTAACGATGTGTTATTTATTGATGAAGCGGCGTCGATTGCGCCATGGATGCTCACTAAGCTATGCCAACAAGCAGCTCATGCACTCATGTGTAGCACCATGCAAGGCTATGAAGGCAGCGGTAAAGGTCTGTTATACAGATGGTTACCAAGCTATGAAGGAGAGATAGTCCATCATCAACTTGAGCAAGCATTTAGATGGCGTGCAAACGATCCACTTGAACAGTTAATGGATAACTTGTTTTTGCCCCAGCCTCTTATGGGAGACTTAGCTAAACGAGAAGATACAAAGCTAGGGCTACACAAGATTGATAAACAAGCGCTAGTCAACGACCCTGACTTATATAGAACTTGCTTCGCCTTACTGCAAAATGCTCACTATCAATCAACGCCAATCGACCACATGAGGATGTTAGATGCCCAAGACAATCAGCTTTGGGTGTATGCAAATCAAAACGAAGGTAAGACGATTGCGAGCAGTATAGTAGGAATTATTTGCACTATTGAGGAAGGCGGCGCAAATACATTTTCTGATGCACAGCTGATAAAAGACATTGCTTTTGGTCAACGGCGCTTGCAGGGCCATATGACTATTCAGGCGCTTGCACTTCACTTAGCAGAAGAACGCATTACTTCCCAGATGGTGTATCGAATTCACCGCATCGCTGTGCAAGCGAATATGCAAAAGCAAGGTATAGGTAGCGCCATGCTGAGCGAACTTTCAAAGCAAAGCGCTGAACAATCTGAAGCGAGTTTAAGCGCAGCCTTTGGTGTTACCGATGCCCTACATGGTTTTTGGTCCAAAAACGACTTTACACTTGTAAAAATGGGGCAACGAAAAGATAGCAGTAGCGGAGCGCTAACAGGGTACTACGTGAAAACAAACAGCCAGCTTCATCTCACTTTTAAACACTTGTTTGAGGTGAGTTTGCAACTGGATCTAAATTACTTAAAACACTATCAAAAAGCTTTGTATATGCTTATTCCTTTAGTCATTCAAAACCTACAAACAGAAAGTAAAATCGACACTGAAACAATGGCTTACATCACTAGAAAACTTAATTTATTTCTATGTGACAAACTTTCATACACGATGGTTAAGTCTCTACTGCTTTTTATATCTGGAAAGTTTGATGACGAGAAATTGCTAAGTCTGTTAGAGCAGCTTCATACTAAGCATTTACACAAACATGAAAAAGAGCGCTTAGCCATAGAAATAAAGGAGCGACTTAACCCCCTCATAGTTGACTACTAGTGACGTCGATTAGTTGAAAAATTTTTTAAGGCAATAAAAAACCCGCATAAAGCGGGCTTTTTCAATCGATAAACAAGTGGATTACAAACGAATCCCTCTGTTCTTAGCTTTTTCTTCAATATAGGGGATCCAAGCGGTTGCATTTCTGCGCATCGATGAATCTCTTTTTGCTAACTCTGCATGCTCATAAGCTTTGCGGAAGTTGCCAGCATAGAAGTTCGCTTCCATTAATGAAAAGTGTACTTTAGCCTCTTCTTCAATGTTGCCATCTAAAGCAGCGTTCAATGCACTGATTGCGCCTTTATAGTCTTCGGCAGTGAGCAAAAGTGCTCCCTGCTTTCTGAAATATTCAGGATCGTTGCTCATTTTGCCAGCTTGCCCATAAAATTTTGCAGCTTCTTTATGTGCTTTTGCTTGGTGCAAAGTATTGGCAAGATTTGCTATTGAACTTGCATCGTCCTCTATTTGACCAGCTTTCATGTATTTCTCATGCAATACAGCTGATTTGTAGGGGATATCGTTCGATGCATAGAGCTGAACAAGTGCCTTGTACTCGCTCTTCTTAGTCAAGAAACCTTGCTTATATGCGAGTGCAAACGTTGATAATGCTTTATCGTAGTTCTCAACTAGCATGTAAAAGAAACCAAGCTGTGTCCACCAGTTCTTCTCTTCGGGGAACAACTCAACTAGCGTCTCAACCGTTTCAACAGCCTTCGGATAGTTTTTCGTCTCGTGGAATGCATTGACTTTTAAAGCATATGGGTTTTTGTCAGGCTTATCTGCAAGTGCGATAGCTTTGTCAGCCGCTACAACGACTTTATCAAACTCTTTTAATTCAGTGTAACCCTTCGCAATTTTAGTGTAGGTAGATGCGTCTTCCTTACAGGTAAACTCCATCCACTTGTTATACCACTTAACCGCATTGGCATACTTCTCTTCCTGCAGCGACAAATCACCATTCAAACGCATTAAATCGGCTTGGTCTCGGTCATTCAAAACGTTACGATTCGCAGCTGTCTCTAATAAAACCAGAGACTCTGCTGCATTATCGCCGTCCATCGACACTAAGATTTGACCCAAGAAACGCTCTACAGAAGCTTTGTCGAACTCTTCTTTTGGTTCAATGTCACGCAGTAATTCGACTGCATCGGCCATACGTTCTTCGTTGTATGCTTCAAACGCTGTTTGTAACTTCTTACCGGTACGCTCACCCAATAACTGAGTTTTTGGTTGAGAGTAGCCAGGACAAAGTATTGGCGCTTCTTGCTGAGCAAAGACAGTGCTTGATGCACTGCCAACAGCTAACAAAGAACAAATAGCGACAGATTTATTAAATTGATTATTAAACATTCTCATAATTAATTTCCTGCCAAAGTAAAGTCTAGCCTCACCTGCAAACCAGGCTGCATCTGTGCAACGCCGTCAACAACTTTCGGACGGTATTTCCACTTACGCAATGCTCGCTTCGCTTCACGGTCAAATACACGTTTAGGGTCCGCATCCAGCACTTCTACATCAGTTACACCACCTAATGTATCAATGGTAAATGACAATAACACCCACCCTTCTTTGCCGTCACGGGCTGCATCTGGTGGATATTTCGGGTCGATACGTACAATTGGCGTTGCATCACCGTCGCGCATCATGTCACCAATACCACCGATACTTACACCAACACCACCGGTATCAACATTTGGAATATTTAAACTAAAACCGTCAGTATTTGCCTCTGCCGCATCAGGCTCAACCATTTCAACCTTAGGCGGTTCTTGTGGTGGAGGTGGAGGCGGTGGTGGCGTGCGAACACGAGTATTCGCCTCGTCGTCAGGTTCATTCATCACAATGTCGATGATGGGTGGGGGTGGTGGCTTCTCGCCTGGCTCACCGGTATTCTCTACTAGCTTTGCCATAATGACAAACAATGTAAATGCAACACCCGCACCTAACAAGATTGACAATAAAAATCTAACCATATTATTCGCCTCTCACTGCTACAGAGACACGGTCTATTCCAGCAGCCTTAACTTGGTCCATTACATCAATAACAACCCCATGCTTAGACTTTGTATCAGCTTGAATAAATACCACGTCGGTAGGTTGCTCCAGCAACAATTTCTCGAGGTTAGCGCGCACGGCATCTGCAGAGATTTCTCTGCGATCCATCCATACGTCACCATCTTCGGTAATTGCAATAAAAATGTTGGCATTTTTATATTGAACTGCCGTCACACCCTCTGGCTTATTAACGTCAATACCAGCTTGTTTTACAAACACAGTTGTTACGATAAAAAATATGAGCATGATAAACACGATGTCGAGCATCGGTGTCATATCAATCTGCGCATCTTCTTCCGGCTCTCTTACTTTACGTCCCATAACAACCTCGTTTAATGATGTGGCAAGCTATCAACAAGCTTTTCTTTTAGCATCTTCGCTTTTGCTTCTATGCGTGAGCTAAAAAATAAACCTGAAAGCGCTGCAACCATGCCAGCCATAGTAGGAATGGTGGCCATTGAAATACCTGCTGCCATCACTCGTGGGTTACCTGTACCTTGTGTTTGCATTGTTTCAAACACGCCGATCATGCCGGTAACCGTTCCTAGTAGTCCTATTAGAGGACACATTGCTACTAAAGTTCGAATAATTAACAAGCGAGCCTGTAAACCATCCGATGCTTGCGAAATCCATGCGTCACGAATTCGATGCGCATACCAAGAGGTAGTGTCTTCTCGTGCCTCCCAATCAGAAATAATTTTATTTCTGATTTTTGGAAACACGGAAGTTAAGTACCAATAACGCTCTATCATTAAAGTCCACATTAGAAAGAGCGCGGCGGCAACAAAGTACAACACGTTACCGCCAGTTGCGATGAATTCCCTGACAGATTCCCATAATCCAATCAGGAACAACATATTACGCTTTCTCCGATTCTGCGTGCTGTGCAATGATGCCGGCTGTCTGCTCGTCAAGAATATGTACGATTGACTTCGCACGGCCAGCAACAACGCTGTGCATTAAAATTAGAGGTAATGCTGCAATGATACCTTGAGCAGTTGTTACCAATGCCATTGAAATCGAACCTGCCATGATACGCGGGTCACCGGTACCGAATAGAGTGATTTGTTGGAAGGTTGCAATCATACCCAATACTGTACCAAGTAGACCAAGTAACGGTGCGATAGCAGCGAAGATCTTAATAATATTGATACCAGCTTCAACGCGAGGTAGCTCTTTCAAAATCGCTTCATCAAGCTTAAGTTCTAAACTCTCTGAGTCAGCAGTTTTGTTGGCTTGATATACCGTCAAAATACGACCTAGTGGGTTTGAGTTAGACGGGTTATCGATGTTGTTAAGCTGTGACTTCATTTTTCCAGCAACTGCTGTAAGAGCAACAATCTTATACAAACCGATTAATAGACCAATCGCTAGCATAAAGGTGATGATGTAACCTACGATACCACCTGCATGATAACGCTCCATCATAGTTGCTTTTTGCTTGAACAACTCAAGAATCGCGCCACGTGAAGGGTCAACAAAAGTTGCAGTAAAACCGCTTTGCGCATCTAGTAAGTCAAGTGCAGTTGCTACTTGGAAACCTTCTGGCTGACGACCTAGAGGCTGTACTTTGCCATCTTCGTCGTTAAAGGTTAGATAACCATCTTCACCAACAAGGTTGAAAGTACCAATACGCACAACTTCTTGTGTGCTTGAACCACCGTCTAGACTAACTACTTCAGTATTAAAGCGTGATACTTTACCCGATTCAGTCATCTCGGTTTGAAGTGCTAACCAAAGCTCTTCAAGCTCAGTGATATTAGGTAAGCCTTTAGAATCTTGAGCCATTTCAGCTAAAAACTCATCACGACCTGGGTATTCAGCGCTCACAATTGATGTTGAGATAACACCATATGCGTCAGCAGAAGCTTGACGAACTACACCAAACATCTCACCTAAGGTACCAGATGCTTGGTCTAACTCAGCTTCTTTGTCTATTAAGGTTTGTTCGTTTGTTGCAAACTGAGCGGTAAGGCGATCGCCTCGGTCTTCTTCAGCTTTTAATGCTGCTTCAGCTCTGCGCAATAAGGCCTGTTTGTCAGCACGTTCGTCCAAGAATTCACGCTCACGCGCTTCATTTAGACGCTGTTCAGAAACACGGTCTTTTTTAACTTGCTCTAATAATTGGTCAAGCGTTTGTGGCGCTTGAGCATTTGCGAAACTTGCTACCAAAGCAATGGAAGCTGTTGCGACAAGTGTCTTTATTGTTGTTTT
>CAYQMI010000079.1:5809-17162 GCA_964418575.1 uncultured Glaciecola sp. | reverse complement strand
AGCATAGGATGCATAGAGTCCACCAAATAAAAAAGACAAATTGTGAAAAGAACAGTATAAAAACGCGCGAAGTGTATCAGATTGGTGCTTCACATGCTATATTACGCGCCGATTTTTACTCCACATTAAAGGCTTGGTTTTATATGCTCGAAGACGTCCGTATTGTATTGGTAAATACCTCCCATACCGGCAATATCGGTTCGGCTGCTAGAGCGATGAAAACGATGGGCCTTTCTTCTCTATATTTAGTCGACCCAGTATCCAAGCCCGACGGTAAATCTAGCGCACTAGCTGCTGGCGCAACAGATGTGTTAGCGAAAGCGACAATAGTGCCAACCTTAGCAGAGGCGATAAAAGACTGCGGGTTAGTAATAGGCACCTCAGCAAGAACCAGAACCTTGTCTTGGCCCATGCTTACGCCCCGGGAAACAGGTATAAAAATTAACGATGAAGTGCAAAAGCACAAAGTTGCCTTGGTATTTGGAAGAGAAAACAGCGGCCTTAATAATAACGAACTCAGGGTGTGCGATTTCCATACCTGTATTGAAGCGAATCCAGAATATAGCTCTTTGAATCTAGCCGCAGCGGTGCAAACATTTTGCTATGAGATACGTACTGACTTTTTGAACCGAGAAAAGCAACAATACTTGCCTGCCAAAGTTTCAGAATATCCGCTGGCAGAAGATCTTGCTCGATTTTATGTGCATCTTGAAAGCACGCTTAGAAAAACCTCTTTTATCCGAGAAAATCATCCTGGAGTGGTGATGGAAAAATTGAAGCGTCTATTTAACCGTGCCCGACCAGAAGCCCTTGAGTTAAATATTTTACGCGGTATTTTAGCTTCGATTGATAAACAGTACGATTTGAAACACTCAAAAAAAAGCAATCAGCAAAGGGTTGATAAACAGGATTAAACCTAACAACTTCGCTCAAGCCCCAAAACAGATTAGCAAAACAAGGTTTTATATGTTTTCACGCATGAAAGAAGATATAGAAAGTGTATTTCATCGCGACCCAGCCGCGCGTAATACTTTAGAGGTGATATTTAACTATCCGGGTTTACATGCAATTTGGATACATCGATTAAGTCATTACCTTTGGCAAATAAAGTTAGGATGGTTTGCACGTTTTATTTCAAATATCAGCCGATTTTTGACCGGTATTGAAATTCACCCCGCAGCCACGATTGGACGTAGAGTTTTTATCGATCACGGCATGGGAGTGGTCATTGGAGAAACGGCGATTGTTGGCGACGATGTCACCTTATATCATGGCGTAACTTTAGGTGGCACGAGTTGGACGCCAGGTAAGCGCCATCCAACCCTCGAGAAAAACGCTGTAATTGGTGCGGGCGCAAAAATTCTAGGCCCCATAACCATTGGCGAGAATGCAAGAGTAGGCTCTAACTCAGTTGTGGTTAAAGATGTGCCTAGCCATGCAACCTGTGTAGGTATACCCGGGCGTAATATTCTGCAGAAGAAAGAGGATAAAGCGAGAGATGCGAAGCGCGATGCAATAGCAGCAAAATACGGATTCGATGCTTATGCCATATCAGATGAAAACCCAGATCCTGTTGCCAGTGCATTAGGTTTGATGCTTGAGCACGTGCACCTTATGGATACCAAAGTGGAAGAAATGTGCGGTGTGATTCAGTCTCTAGGGGGAGAAGTGTGTACTGAATCTTTACCTAGACTAAATGCTGAAGACTTTGCACAAACGGGCATATCTCCGGTTTTGAAAAAAGCCGCGGCTGAAGCCTTTGACCCTAGTATTTAGGGCCTGGTGTTCTGAGCTTTGTGTGCGTATTGTAGTTCAAGGGCTTGAATTGCAGGCTTAGCAGCCCAATCTTTAAACCTAGATTACAAACCACTACAATAGCATCATTGACCTTCAACGGACACGATATGAGCGAGTTACACTTACCGATATATCTTGACTATTCTTCTACTACGCCAATCGATGCGCGCGTAGCCCAGAAGATGAAAGAGTGCTTAACTATTGACGGTAACTTTGGCAATCCTGCATCACGCTCCCACAGATTTGGTTGGCAAGCAGAAGAGTCCGTTGATGTTGCCCGCAATCAAATCGCAGATTTGGTTAATGCCGACCCAAGAGAGATTGTGTTTACTTCTGGCGCAACTGAGTCAAACAACCTTGCCATTAAAGGGGCTGCGCATTTTAACAAAGATCGCGGCAAGCACCTCATTACCCTGACAACCGAACACAAAGCTGTATTAGATACTATGGAACAGCTTGAGCGAGAGGGTTTTGAAGTTAGTTATTTACAACCTGACGCTAACGGTATCCTCAATATCAATACACTGTTGTCTGCAATCAGAGAAGACACCTTGCTTGTGAGCGTAATGCACGTAAATAATGAGGTTGGGGTAATACAAGATATTCGCGCTATTGGTAATATATGCCGCGAACGCAATATTATATTTCATGTAGATGCTGCGCAGAGCACAGGCAAGGTAGCAATTGATTTGCAAGAAATGAACGTAGATTTAATGTCATTTTCAGCACACAAAACCTATGGACCGAAAGGCATCGGTGCGCTGTATGTTAAGCGCAGACCCCGCGTGCGAATTGAAGCGCAAATTCATGGCGGTGGTCATGAGAGAGGCATGCGCTCGGGCACACTGGCGACCCACCAAATTGTTGGAATGGGTGAAGCTTTTGATTTAGCAAAAGCTGAAATGACCGCAGAAACTGCGCGTATCACAGAATTACGTGAGCGTTTATGGAACGGCATTAAAGATATTGAAGAGCTCTACATAAACGGCGACGCAGAAAAGCGCGTTCCACACAATTTAAATGTCAGCTTTAATCACGTAGACGGCGAGTCGCTGATGATGGCGCTTAAAGATATTGCGGTTTCTACAGGCTCTGCCTGCACGTCAGCGAGTTTAGAGCCATCTTATGTATTAAGAGCTTTGGGTCTAAGCGACGAGCTAGCTCATAGCTCGATTCGTTTTAGCATTGGTCGATTTACGACTGAGGCTGAAATTGACTACACGATAGATACCATTAAAAACAGCATTGCAAAACTACGCGAAGTATCCACAGCTTGGCAGGACTTTAAAGCAAGATCTGTATCAAATGCGCAATAGATAGCAAGCTTGGACAATACTGAATCGAAAAATACGCGAATATAATCACGAAAATCTTAGATAAATCATGGCTTATCGCAACATTAGGGTAAATTTGATTGGGATTTTGCGTCGAAAGTGCATATAATCGCGCGCTAAATGTTGTGGGTGAGCACGTTTTCCCCAACGACACACAATTTAAATGAATTTATAGGAATTAATCATGGCTTTAGAACGCACGTTTTCAATTATTAAACCTGACGCGGTAGCAAAGAATGCAATTGGTGCTATTTACAACCGTTTCGAGAGCGCAGGTTTGCGTATCGTTGCGTCTAAAATGGTGCATTTAAGCAGAGAAAAGGCAGAAGGTTTTTATGCTGAGCATAAAGAGCGTCCTTTCTTTGGTGCTCTAGTTGACTTCATGACATCTGGCCCAGTAATGGTTCAGGTATTAGAAGGCGAAAACGCAGTAGTTAAAAACCGTGAAATCATGGGTGCAACTAACCCAGCTGATGCGGCTGCTGGCACATTACGTTCTGACTATGCAGAATCTATTGATGAAAATGCGGTACACGGTTCTGATGCGCCAGAATCTGCTTCACGCGAAATTGCGTACTTCTTCTCAGATGAAGAGATTTGCCCACGCACTCGCTAAGCCCTAATAGATGATATACTAAGGGAGCATTAGCTCCCTTTTTTTGCTGTAATTTTTAAATTTTTTTAAATTACTAAAAGAGCAAAAAGTTAGAATAAATTGAACCACAGTGTTTATTGAAAGCGCTGAGCACTACCAGATAAAACTAATCACTACGTAACATGTGTATAAGTAACATGCGTATAAATTGAAAGGCATTAAGATGACACAGCAACAGCAGGTAAAAACAGCGAAGCCCAGTGCTCCTAAAAAAATTAACTTGTTGAATTTTAACCGTCAGGGTTTGAGAGAGTATTTTTCATCGATAGGCGAAAAACCTTTCCGTGCCGACCAATTAATGAAATGGATTTATCAGGAGGGCGAATCTGACTTTGATAAAATGACCAACATCAATAAAGATTTGCGTGCAAAGCTAAACGACAAGTGTGAAATCCGTGCGCCAGGCATTAAGCAATACCAACAGGCGAGTGACGGCACCATCAAATTCGCTATTGAATTAGACGGTGGACAAGAAGTAGAAAGTGTTTGGATACCTGAGACAGATCGCGCAACACTTTGTGTGTCGTCGCAGGTTGGTTGTGCACTTGAATGTACGTTTTGTTCAACCGGACAGCAGGGCTTTAATCGTAATTTAAGCGTAGCAGAAATTATTGGTCAGGTCTGGCGGGTAGCTACCTTTATTGGTTTATCAAAAGATACCTCACAGCGTCCCATTTCAAATGTGGTGATGATGGGCATGGGCGAGCCTTTGTTAAATCTAAAAAATGTTGTTCCGGCGATGGACATTATGATGGATGACTTTGGCTTTGGTTTGTCTAAAAGACGCGTTACCCTCTCAACATCTGGTGTAGTGCCAGCTCTTGATATGTTGGGCGATCAAATTGATGTTGCACTGGCGATTTCCCTGCATGCACCTGATAATGCTTTACGTGATGAAATTGTACCGGTAAACAAAAAATACCCGATTGAAGAGTTCCTAGCGGGTGTCAGGCGCTACCTAGCAAAATCAAAAGCCAACCAAGGTAAAGTCACAGTTGAATATGTCATGCTCAGTAATATTAATGACAGCACAGAGCAAGCGCACGAATTGGCTAAGGTTTTAAAAGATACACCGTCTAAAATTAATCTGATCCCATTTAATCCATATCCAGGCTCTCCGTATACTTGTTCGAGCAACTCGCGTATAGACCGCTTTTCAAAAGTTCTGATGAACTATGGTTTTACTGTTGTGGTCAGAAAAACGAGAGGTGACGACATAGACGCAGCCTGCGGTCAATTAGTGGGTGATGTCGTTGACAGAACAAAGCGTTTATTGAAAAAACAAATGCAAGGACAGCCGATTTCGGTCAAACTGACACAATAGAATAAGCGACCAGTTGTTGCTACACTAGCAATGCATGATTGCTGTCTATTTTGGCTTTACTGAAAATAAACTATAATTATAAGATATTGAAAAATAGCTAAAAATTAAAAGGGTCATTATCACCATGTTGAGATCTCTATGTTGTGTCTTGCTTGCTTTTAGCCTGAGTGCATGCGTGTCGGAGCCGGTTGATCCATCCTTTAGAGGTGCGCGTGCTTTCGATGCAGATGAAGCCTCAAAAACACGGGTTAGTCTAGGCCTAACCTATTTGCAGAATGGAAATTTTAGTCAGGCCAAGTTCAATCTTGATAAAGCCTTAGAATTTGCGCCACGAAATGGTCAAGCACATTATGCTATGGCATTTTATTACCAACAGGTGGATGAGCCAGAGCTCGCCGAAGAAAGCTACGAAACAGCCCTCTCATACTCACGAAACGATCCGGATGTAGTAAACAGCTACGGCGCGTTTTTGTGTAAACAAGGCAAGTACGAAAAAGCCAAAGAGTATTTCTTAAAGGCAGTAAACGATCGCAACTACGCTTCGACTGCTGAAACTTATGAAAATTTGGCGATATGTAGTCAGAGCCAGGGTAAAAACCAAGAAGCGATAGCTTACTTTAATAGCGCCCTTAATCATCAACCCACACGTGCACAAAGCCTATTTCTATTAACGAGATTATATGTAGAACAAGAGCAGTGGGAAAACGCCAAGCGCACTTTATTTAAATACGAGAGAAACGCACAAGTTTCAGCCGAAACCCTTTATCTTCAATTTCAAATTGCTCAAGGTTTAAACGATACGAAGACTGCTGTTGGATATGGCGAAATTTTGAAGTCGATGTTTCCAGATCATCCTAACACCGAAAAGTACCTAGTACAGATGGGCAAATTCCAACCTTCTGCCACTGTTACACGTAAGATCAGAGAGAAAGCTAAAGTGTCTGATTCAGGCAACATGAATGGTGAAGAGCTTGCAAAGGTTATAGAAGATACGAGTGTGCTTGTGGTTAGCGAGGAGACTGTGACGGAAGAATCGGTATCAGGGGATGTCTCGACTGAACAAGCAAATGAAGCTGATAAAGAATTGCAGGCTGCAGCTGAAACTGAAACTCAAGCTGATGCGAGCCTTGCTCAAACAACAAGTACTCCGGCTGAAGTAAAACTAAGCGCAGAAGAAATTGGCTATTCGAGCGTAAGTGAAATTACGATTATCGATACCACGAAGCCAGAAGATGATGCTGCGATAGAAGAGACTGATACTACAGTTGAACTGATTGAAAGCGTCCCCGAGACGACGACAATAGTTGAGATTGAAGAGTCAACAGTCGAAGAGACAATGGATGGTGCAGAGACTCTAGCTGACGACAATATCGAGCAAAGCGATGCAGAATCAAACGCAAACATAGATGACCTAGAAGCGACTGAGCTTGTAGTTGTTGAAGAATCAACTATTGAGCTAGCACAGACGCTTGTTGAGGATGATGACAGCGAAGAGCTGGTGCTTGTTGAAGTTCAGAGCGATGAAGTTGTAGTAGCAGAGCTTGCAGAGGAAAGCATTTCAAGGGAATCCGGTTCTGCTGCCGAACTAGCGGATGTTGAAAGCGAAACGTCAGCAGTTTTAAACGAACAAGAGAGCATTTTAGAGACTGAAGAGCAAGAAGCACTTATAACAGAAACAACGATGACCAGTGAATCTGATGGTCTTACTGTTGAATTGGATGAAACAAGTGTTGAAATCAATTCGACGGATGTTCAAAGAGAAGAAAGCGCTCAACAGATGGACCAATCTTTAGCGGATGCAGATACTGATGCACTAGCGCTACTTGATACAGAAAAATCAGATGAAAGTCCGGAGTATCACACCGTGGTGAAAGGCGAAAATTTATATCGTATTTCCTTGAAATATAATGTAAAAATGCAATCTTTATTGGAGTGGAACGATATAAGCGACGCTTCAGCAGTAAGAATAGGCTCTCAACTAAGGGTAAGGGAACCGAGTAATAATGACTAGTGAAGAAAATGCAGCAAACCCTGTTGAAAACAAGGCCAGTGTTGGTCCTGGAGAGATTTTAAGCTCCGCAAGAGAGCAACAGGGTTTGACTCAGCAACAAGTAGCGGACCGTTTACATCTTCGTTTGAGCAGTGTGCAGGCAATTGAGTCAGACAGTATAGAGCAGGGAGTGTCTATTACGTTTACCAAAGGCTACGTGCGTTTGTACGCCAGATTATTGGGTATAAATGCAGATCCGCTTCTAAAATCCTTTGATAAAATACACGTTTCAAGCAATCCACCTTCTAAGCTTCAGAGCTTTTCAAAACGCGTTGAAAGAGAAGCGAACGATTCTCGCTGGAATTTTGTGACCTATATCATCATTTTGCTCTTAGTTGGTTTATTGGTCGTTTGGTGGGTAGACCAATCTAACTTTAGTTTTTCTGACTCTTTCAATGCCCAACAGCCCAGTGATAGCGAACAAACTGAGCAGACACAAAGCACTGTAAACCTTAGGGAAGATTCATCGAGTCAGGTATATCAGCCAGACACTTCATTCGATTCAACTGCGACAGCGGATGAAGAAAACATCAGCGCTGCACAGAGCGGTTTAGATAGTTTAGCGACATCTGGTTCTGAGACTGAAGACACTGGAGTTTCTGTTGCGCAGGACGAAGCACAAACAAGCGTTGACCCTCTAAGTACTGTTGACCAAGAATCACAAGAACTCAATGAGGCGCAGCCAGCAGATGACTTTACTGCAACCGTCACTCAAGCAGGCGACCTAGAGCAAAACGCTCAAGATGTAATTGAAGCTGTAAGCAGCAGTGAAGTTGAGGAGGCAGAAGTTGAAGGCGTGAATGAGAGCACAGTGGTAAATACAGAAGACCTGCCATATACCCTTAATCCCGACGGCAGTGTTGATATGACATTTACCTTTGCAGATGATTGTTGGGTCAGCGTAAAAGATGCGTTTGACGAAACAATAGCGGTTGGTGTTAAAGTGAAGGGCCGTGTAATGGAAGTGTCTGGTGTTCCGCCGATTAAAATTATCTTAGGTGCGCCACAAGTGGTCGACATAGATTTTGGTGGTCAGGCTATTGATATGAGTCGTTTTGACGATGGCCGTACTGCTAACTTTGAATTGCCTTCACAAGGTGAATAATGTTTTCTGAGAATCCAATAAACAGACGCAAATCAACTCGAATTAACGTAGGTACTGTGCCCATTGGTGACGGCGCTCCCATCGCCGTACAATCAATGACCAACACTGAAACGACAGATGTTGACGCTACCGTCGCTCAAATTAAGCGAATAGAAGCAGTGGGCGGAGATATTGTGAGAGTCTCAGTACCCACTATGGATGCTGCTGAAGCATTTAAACTAATCAAGCAGCAGGTAAGCGTACCGCTTGTTGCAGACATCCATTTTGATTATCGCATCGCGCTCAAAGTAGCGGAGTATGGCGTGGATTGTCTGCGCATTAATCCTGGGAACATCGGTAATATTGAGCGCGTTAAATCAGTCGTTGATTGCGCTAAAGATAAGAATATTCCAATTCGAATAGGTGTTAATGGCGGGTCGTTAGAGCGTGACTTGCAAGAGAAATATGGCGAACCAACGCCTGAAGCACTTGTAGAGTCAGCAATGCGTCATGTTGATATTTTAGACAAACTTAATTTTGACCAATTTAAAGTATCTGTTAAGGCCTCAGATGTGTTCTTAGCAGTTGGCGCATATAGGTTGCTAGCCAAACAAATTAAACAACCTTTGCACTTGGGGATCACCGAAGCTGGTGGTTTGCGCTCTGGCGCGGTGAAAAGTTCGGTTGGCCTAGGCATGTTATTGGCAGAGGGTATTGGCGATACCATTCGTATATCTTTAGCTGCTGATCCAGTAGAAGAAATCAAAGTAGGTTTTGATATATTAAAATCTCTGCGCATTCGCTCTCGGGGAATAAATTTTATAGCTTGCCCAAGTTGCTCTCGTCAGGAATTTGATGTTATCTCAACGGTGAATGCACTCGAGCAGCGTTTAGAAGATATTATCACTCCCTTAGATGTATCTATTATTGGCTGCGTCGTAAATGGACCCGGTGAGGCCGAAGTATCTGATATTGGTCTAACCGGTGCTCGTAACATGAGCGGTTATTACGTGGATGGTAAAAGGCAGCGTGAACGTTTGGCAAACATGGATTTAGTAGACCAATTAGAAAAACGTATTCGTGCCAAGGCCAATGCAAAACAAGCCATGCTAGACGAAGAAAACCGCATACAAGTAAGCGATATATCAAACAACTAAGCCGCCAATAGTCATAATCAAATGAACACAATAAGCGCTATTCTCATTAAGCAATTTTGTAGCTAATGAGCTAGCGCTTAAATAATCCTATACAGCAATTTACCCAAGCTAACAAAATCCTTATAATGCGTGGCTTTGTAGCATCAATACTGGGTAAATCGTGGCCAAAAATATTCAAGCAATTCGTGGAATGAATGACTGCTTGCCAGCGCAAAGCGGCGTATGGCAGTTCGTTGAGTCTGAAATAAGGAATTTGGTCAGGTCTTATCAGTACCAAGAAATCCGTACCCCGATAGTCGAGAGCACTGAGCTGTTCAAGCGCTCTATTGGCGAAGTCACCGATATTGTAGAAAAAGAAATGTATACCTTCGATGACAGAAATGGCGATAGTTTGACCTTACGCCCCGAAGGAACCGCTTGCTGTGTTAGAGCGGGAAATCAGCATGGGCTTTTGTACAATCAGCAGCAGAGACTATGGTATTTAGGTCCAATGTTTCGCCACGAGCGTCCGCAAAAAGGTCGTTATCGACAGTTTCATCAGTTTGGCGCTGAAGCATATGGCTTCGAAGGGCCCGATATTGATGTTGAGGTGATCATGATGGGCGCCAGATTGTGGAAGGCATTTGGTATCGCCGATAAGGTCAAATTGCAAATTAATTCTTTAGGTAGTGCAGAAGCACGCAGCGCATATAAAGAAAAGCTTGTTGTGTTTTTGCAAAGTGTTTTTGAGCAACTCGATGAAGATTCACAGCGCCGTTTGGCTAGCAATCCATTAAGAGTTCTAGATAGTAAAGACCCAAACACACAGGCTTTGCTGAAGTCAGCCCCACGACTGATTGATCATCTTGATGAAGAATCAAAATTACATTTTGAACAAGTATGCAGCATGCTCGACACCCTCGGTCTAGAGTATGAAGTGAATCCATCATTAGTGCGTGGCTTAGACTACTACAACCGGACTGTGTTTGAATGGGTTACCGACATGCTGGGAGCACAAGGCACCATTTGTGCCGGCGGACGCTATGATAATTTAGTTGCGCAGCTTGGCGGCAAGGCAACGCCAGCGGTAGGCTTTGCTATGGGCTTAGAGCGTTTGGTGCTTTTAATTGAAAGTATTCGCCAAAGCGATGAATTTTTGCTTAAAGCTGATGTCTATATCAGCGCGCAAAGCCAAGACTTGCAAGCTCAAGCAATGCAATTAGCTGAAAAAATACGAGACGAGATACCCCAACTCAGGGTGCAGTTACACTGTGGTGGTATCAATATGAAAAAGTTATTGAAAAAAGCTGATGCATCGGGTGCAAGCTTTGCGATAATTGTAGGTGATTCAGCATCAGATCATTACCAGCTTAATTACTTGCGCGAGCAAAAGCCGCATGAAGAGTTGAGTCAGGCAGCTTTATTCGAATTTTTGAAAAATTAAATGACTACAAGCTTGCAATTACAAAGATTCAGCGAGATCAGACATCGCAAATAGGATATACTTTGCGCCAATTTGCACAGCTAAACGGCACTTTTGTCCGAATCGTTAGGTTGGACCTAGCCACGACAAATCAATTTAAATAACTACCTCGCACGGAAACCACCGCGCAAGAGAAGCTAGAAGTAGAGGAAAAGATGGAACGCTTTGAAACAGAAGAACAACAAATTGAAGCAATCAAACGATTTTGGAAAGAAAACGGCACGGTAATTATTTTAGGCGCAGTTTTGGGCTTAGGTGGTTTGTGGGGTTGGAGATATTACAACGACACTATGATTGCTTCGAAGGAGTCAGCGTCTCAGGCTTACAGTGCCAGCATAAGCGAGTTTGCTGAGAACGACGATATTCAGGCTCTTAGTCAATTTGCAAACGATAATGCTGATACTGGCTATGCACCTCTTGCCGCTATGATAGTTGCGCAACAAGCGGTATTAGACGAAGACTTTGACACGGCGAAAACGCAATTGGCAGT
>CAYQMI010000079.1:0-5709 GCA_964418575.1 uncultured Glaciecola sp. | reverse complement strand
ATGAAAATCGATAATATCGCCTACGCAAAAACACAAGCAGTGAGCAGTAATAGTGAACAATAGTGTAAAAATTATCGCATTAGTCTTGCTGTTGAGCGGTTGTACAACCGTCTCAAATTGGTTTGCTGATGACGAAGAAATAGAAATTAGAACCTTACCTGAAATACAAATGGCTTTTGAAAGCGAAGTTATTTGGAATGAAAGTGTAGGCGACGGCATTGATAACTACTTTTCAAGATTAAGTCCGGCAATTGGTTACGGTAAAATATTCGCTGCCGACCGCGAGGGATTGGTAGTTGCTTTATCTCCAGAAACAGGCAAACGTATTTGGGAGTTAGATTTAAGCACTCGTAGCACGCAGAGCTCTATTACTAATTTATATGGTTTGTTTGCTGGAAGAGTGTCGGCAAAATTAGCTGGTGGCATCACACTGGCATATCAGCGCGCTTATATTGGTACCGAAAACGGTGAAGTCATCGCAATTAATCAAGAAGATGGTTCTATTGAATGGCGCACAAAAGTACCCGGCGAAGTGTTGGCCGCGCCTGCAATTGATGCGGGCGTCGTTGTTGTTAATACGGTTGCTGGAACACTCGTTGGTATAGATGCAAACACCGGCGAACTAAAATGGCAGAATGAGTCAGACGTACCGCCACTTACGCTACGTGGTGTATCTGCGCCAGCTGCAGCTAATGGTGGTGCCATTGTTGGTTTAGCTACTGGCCGCTTACTCGTTGCTATTATCGATTCTGGTTTAACGGCTTGGGAGCAGGTAGTTGCAAAGCCAGCAGGAGCAACGGAATTAGAGCGTATTGTAGATGTAGACTCCAAGCCGCTGATTTTTGGTGGAACGATATTCGTTGTGAGTTATGGCGGAGCGCTATCTGCTATTGAGTTGCGAACTGGCCAAGTTATTTGGAACAGGGAATACGCATCGTTTCGTAATGTCAGCATATTTGGTAATCGTTTATTTGTAACCGACAATAATTCAAACCTTTACGCCATCGACAGACGCAACGGCGTAGAGTTGTGGTCATCTGGTGAATTACGCCGTCGTAATTTGACTGAAGCGACCCCGGTTGGCGACTACATCGTTGTAGGTGATAAATTTGGCTATATTCACTGGTTTACCCAAGAAGAAGGGGAATACGTTTCTCGCCTTGCGGTGGGTGACGATGATGAAGATGAAAGCATTTACACTGCGCCAGTATTTCAAGATAACTTGCTTGTTGTGCAAACCAGAGATGGTGAACTGAACCTCATCTCAACTCCTTAGAGTTTGTTTGTACCAAGCCTGTTAAAAACGCCAATAGGATTTCCATTGGCGTTTTTACACTTTAAAAGGGAAATAATCCCTACTGTAAGAGGAAGAATATGTTACCGGTAATTGCGCTTGTTGGGCGCCCTAATGTTGGCAAGTCCACACTGTTTAATCGCCTGACGCACACAAGAGATGCACTGGTAGCAGACTTTCCGGGTCTCACCCGCGATCGCAAGTATGGCCAAGCAAAATTTGAAGAGAGACAGTTTATTGTTGTTGATACTGGCGGGATCACAGGTGACGAAGCAGGTATTGATGCCGCTATGGCGCAGCAATCTCTTTTAGCTATAGACGAAGCCGATGTTGTGCTGTTTATGGTAGATGCCCGTGCAGGTCTTACGCCGGCAGATATCGGCATTGCTGAGCATTTACGTAAGCAAGATAAAACCATTCATATTGTTGCCAACAAAGTTGATGGTATTGACGGTGACAGTGAAAGTGCGGACTTTTATGCCCTGGGCTTTGAAAGCTTATTTCAAATTGCAGCCTCTCAAGGGCGCGGTGTATCCCAGCTCTTAAACGACGTACTCATTCCGATTGAAGAAAGCTTTCCTGATATGAAAGTTGAGGTGGATGAGGTCTTAGAGGAAGAGGACGCACAAGCTAAGCTTGAGCGCTTGCAAAACTCCCCCATAAAGCTTGCGATTGTAGGAAAGCCTAATGTGGGTAAGTCTACATTGACTAACCGCATTTTAGGGGAAGAGCGAGTGGTGGTTTTTGACCAACCGGGCACTACCCGAGACAGCATATTCATTCCTATGGAGCGCGATGGCCGAGAATACGTGCTCATTGACACTGCAGGCGTGCGCAAGCGCCGCAAAGTATCTGAAGCTGTCGAAAAATTTTCGATTGTTAAAACGCTACAAGCTATTGAAGAGTCAAACGTTGTATTGTTGGTAATTGATGCCAGAGAGGGGATTTCTGAACAAGACTTAAGTCTATTGGGTTTTGTACTAAACTCAGGACGTTCTTTGGTGCTTGCTGTGAACAAATGGGATGGCCTTGAATCATTTGTTAAAGACGAAGTAAAGCGAGAGCTTGACCGCCGTTTAGGTTTTGTTGACTTTGCACGTTTGCACTTTATTTCAGCATTGCATGGCACTGGTGTAGGGCACTTATTTGAGTCTGTGCAAGAGGCCTATGAGTCTGCGACTAAGCGCATCACTACATCGATGCTCACAGATATAATGGAAATGGCGCAGCAAGACCATCAGCCGCCCCTAGTGCGAAGTCGCCGCGTAAAAATGAAATATGCACACGCGGGTGGTTACAATCCTCCCGTGATTGTTATTCATGGTAATCAAGTTAAAGACCTACCTGATTCATACAAACGCTATTTAATGAATTATTACCGTAAATCCCTCAAAATTATGGGTACGCCGATTAAAATTGAGTTTAGAGAAGGGGCTAACCCTTTTGAAGGTAAAAAAGCCGTGCTCACCGTGACTCAAGAGCGTAAGCGCAAGCGTTTGATGGCGATGTACAAGAGAAAATAGTCAGATTATCGCTAGTTGAATTAGGCTAGGTAACTGGCTTGTTTAATTTAGTCATACAATTCAATGCCCTAATAACTATCCAATTAGCCAAAATCATCTTCCCAACGTACATCTAGTCAACCTAAAGGCAAGCTACAAAGTAGTGTAGCGTATAGCGTTAGTTTGGGTCGGGAATAGGTAAAATAAAAAAGGCGCAAAAGCGCCTTTTTGTTCAGCAAGTTAGGTTTACTCGGGAGTAATTTGGTATATTTGTACGCTACCTGACACTTCATTTCCAATGATTAATAGTGGCTCTCCTGACGGGCTGTCGTCCGCGTGAACAAAAGACATTCCTTCTGGTGCTAAATCCCCTGTGATGTCTGCGCCCTCGGAAACACCGCGGTTAGCGAAGTAGCTAACAAATTGTACGTTATACGGATTGGTAATGTCATAAGCCATTACGCCCCCCATGCGCTCAAGTCCAACAAACGCATATTTGCGACCGTCAATTTCGCCCAATGCTAAGGCTTCTGGTTCAGGTCCTTTGGCATCTGAGCGGGTATCACCTTCATTTTCGTCGTTATTGTTATTAAACAGTGGACCAAAAATTGAAGCAGTTATACGCTCAAAATCGTCGCCAGAATCATAAACAACTAATCCGTTAGTATCCCAAATGGTGAATGAGCGTGCACCATAGGTATATAGTTCGTTATAAGTTCCCGAACCATCAGTACTATTGTCAGTAGCGCCTTTAAAGGTTGTTACTAAAAGACGACCAATATCGTTATCGTCATTATTCAAATAATCAAAATTAGCGTCCAGTGTTAAATCTTCAACCCGAATTTCGTCGATAAACGCTAAACATCCATCGTCTTCATCATAATCTAATCCACCAGCTGCAACACAGGCGGCTTCATCAGCTACATCGAAGAAGTATTCTCTACCGTCACCCTCATTTGCAGTGAGAATAAAGTTTGCGCCATTCCAAGCATAGCTATCGATTGTATCGGGCATGTATATGCCAAAAAGCCCAGGATAGTTTCTTAAGTTGACGCCACCGTCTCTGTCTGATGCGTCAAGTAGTAGATTTCCCCAGTCTTTAAAACCTAAACCAATAATATTACTAAGTGTGTTAGTGGTTAAGTCAACAATGGCTAATGCGTTGTTTTCTTGCATAGCAACAAAGGCAAGTGTGTCATCTTCTGATACTGCCACATATTCAGGTTCTAAATCTTTAGCGACAGACGCGGTGTATGCGTTACCGTTTATAGTACGACCGTCTGGATTCGCAAAAACTGCACCTTGAGCTTCAAGCTCTGCCTGGTCGCCGTTAAAGCCTTCAAACGTCAATTCAATGTCATCGTCAGTTGGAACACCGCTGGTAAGTGTGATGATTGAAATAGAACCTTCTGGATCAACACTGTAATCACCTGCAGGCTCACCTTCATTAGCAATGATTGCCTTTGTGCCATCGTGTGTAAACACTACATTATCAGGTAAAAAACCAACCTCTACTGTTTTTATAAATACTGGAGCGGCCCCTGTTACATCGTAAAATGCAACAACGCCACGAGTGCCAGTTTCAGCTGCTACAGCAACGGCTAATACGTCATTATTGTTGTCAAACGCTAAGCTATTCGCTTCGCCGGTTACGCCATCGGATGCTAGATCAAGCGTAATTGCTGAATCAACATTGGTGTTTGTAATGATACCTTCGGCATCTGGGGTGAGTGCGCCCGCATCTAAGCTATTGATGTCAATAATTTCAACTACAGCAGGGTCAACTGACGCGTTCACAGCATATACCCAGCCTTTACTTTCTTGGAATGCAACTATTTCGGCACCTCCCTCTGGATCAGCAGTATTTAGAACTGCACGACCTATTAGAGTAGCATTGAGTGTTGTAGGAGCATTATCACCAGAGACTCCATCCGCTCCAGGCGCGCCGTCCGCTCCGGGAGCACCTGCAGGACCGGCAGGACCAGTAGCACCATCGTCACCGTCTAGACTACAAGCGGATAAACTGGCGATAATTGCAGAGGCTATTAAACCCTTAATAAGTTGTTTTCTTGCTTTCATTATTGGCATCCTTGAGTTTTAACCTCATACACTAGTCAGGAAATGTGACAAAAACATGAACAATTTATTTCCAGAAGATTACAAATTCCTTGCAAAAATATGTGGACTTCCAAGGCTTTGTTAGACACTTTTAACACTTACAAAGTAACTTCAAGACAGAGGTGTTGATGAGTGAAGGCAGACGATATACACAAGAGTTTGAAATTACGACAATCAAATGACCCACATCACCAAAGTGGGCACATGCAAGTGAGTAACGCCTTTTCACAAAACTGGCATGCTGCTGAATATCAAAAAGTGAAGTAAAAAAGGAGGGCATTGCCCCATCGTAAAATAAAAAATGGCAGGGGTTAATAATTTTAGAAATTAATTTAGAAATTCTGCTTTACCGAATTGTTTGAAAACACCGGCACTGATGGTTCGATAATAATTTGGTTAGAAATAGTCAGATCGTGCGATAGTAATTTGGTAATCTACACTACCTGGCCATTTCTTTCATCATGGCGATGTGACACACAGAGTCTATTTTGAACGTAATACTTTGTATTATGAAGTCGTTGGCACTGGACACGGTGGTGGACTGAATAATTTAATGGGAAAAGAGTTGTTTTTAGGAGGAGTGAGAGATGTCGTCAATCAATACGGGATGTAGTTGCCTTCTAATAATTGTTTTTCTTCTATTAAGCGCTTGCAACAATCCGCCGTCTGAATACTTACCCGAGAATGATATTTATCGGTCAGATTTTAACCAAGCAGAGATAGATATTGTTTTGGACGCTTTGTATTCGTTTGCGAAAAATCACAACCTGAAAGTCATTGAAAAGGACAGAGAAC
>CAYQMI010000078.1:14142-17420 GCA_964418575.1 uncultured Glaciecola sp. | reverse complement strand
GTTTGGTTTGATATCAACAATGCGCAATTTGGTACGCTATCGAGTCTATTTTTTTGGATATACGCTCCCATGCAGCTAGTTGTGGGCTTGTTGCTTGATAAGTATGGTCCTCGACGTTTTGTATTGCCAGCCATCTTAATACTCGCTGTCGGTGTAGGTTTATTTGCATTTAGCAATAACGTTATATTGGGCGGTATTGGTCGTTTTTTGTGTGGGCTAGGCGCTTCGTTTGCATTTGTTAGTGGTTTGTACGTGGTATCTCACTACTTTGCGCCTTCTAGATTTGCACTCCTCTCAGGCGCGTTTAACGCGCTTGGTATGCTTGGAACCGCTATAGGCGCCGTTTGGCTTACCAGTGTTATGGCGCAGGCCGACTGGCGCAGTGTCTTTTACGCCACTTCAGCTGCAGGTTTTGTTTTATTTGCGCTGGCATTGTTCGGTTTTCGCGACCCAAAGGTGGAGGCTCAAAAGCCACAAGCGCTCCTACAACCATTAAAAACGATAGCGGCAGACGGCAGAATTTGGTGGATTGCTTTACTTGGCGCCCTGTTTTATATGCCAATCAATGTGTTTGGCGGGCTTTGGGGTCAGTCTGAATTAAGCGCCGACCATGGTTTAGACCCAGTAGCCGCAGAAATCGCAGTCTCAATGATATATTGGGGTATGGCAGCAGGCTCAATTAGCGCAGGATGGGTGTCTGACAAATTTGGGCATCGCAAGTGGATACTTGCCATACATGCAGCTTTAGCCACAATTGCTTATAGTTTAGCGATATTTACCCCTAGCGAATCGGAGCTTTTTATTGCCTCTATGTTGTTTTTAGGGGGCTTTTTTTGCGGCGGTCAAATGCTCACGTTTGCGATGGCAAAAGAGTCCCATGCCGCCAGTATGAGCGGCACAGCAATAGCGTTTATCAATATGATCGGTATTTCTGGCGCTTTAGTTTTTCAGCCATTAGTGGGTTATCTTATTGATAGTAGTCAGGGTAATTTTCAGGTGGCGATGTACACCATCCCAGGATGTTTAATAGCCACTATGCTAATGTCGATGATGCTTAAAGAAAAGCGGTTATCGGAGCATCAGTGAGTAGATGCTACTCAGTAAACTATAGCTCCAGGTATTAAGAAACAAATGAAAAACAAAGAAATCACAACTCAACAGGCCATGCGATACAGTCGTCAAATACTCCTTGCAGGCTTTGACTTAGACAAGCAGGAGCGCCTTATAAACGCAAAAGCGCTCATTATTGGATTGGGTGGCCTAGGTTGCGCGGCTGCGCAGTATTTAGCTGCAGCTGGCGTAGGTGAGCTTACGCTTGTTGATGATGACGTTGTAGAGCTAACGAATCTACAGCGGCAGGTGCTGCATTTTGAAACTAGCGTAGGCAGTAAAAAAGTAGACTCTGCCAAGCGTACCCTTACACAAATAAACAAGCACTGTGTTATTCGTACACTAGACAAACGATTAGAGAAGCAAGCGCTTGAGTCTTTAGTGAAAGAACATGACATTGTTTTGGACTGCTGTGACAACCTTGAAACCAGAAATGCTCTCAACGATGTTTGTTATCAAGCCAATGTAGCGCTAGTTTCAGGTGCAGCGATTCGGATGGAAGGGCAAGTGTTTTGTGTTATACCGCAGCAAAAAAGCGCGTGCTATCGCTGCTTGAGTCGTTACTTTGGTGAGCAAAATTTAAGTTGTGTTGAATCAGGTGTGATGTCGCCAGTAGTAGGCATTGTTGGCGCTACTCAAGCCAACGAAGCAATAAAGATTTTGACTGACTACGGAAGCCTTCCTTTAAATAAGCTGCAGCTTTTTGATGCAATGTCATCATCTTGGGATAGCTTTACGGTAAATCCGATAGATAACTGTGTAACTTGTGCAGCACCTTGAACCCTGGGATTTTAAGCTCAAGTAAAGCCTTGTTATCAATTAATTTCTGGCTAACTCTAACTCAATAGCGCTCTTTATAATTGCATTCTCCTCCGGTGGCTGAAAGTCAATATGAGCACTTAGAAAAGGTACTGTAGAATATAATTTCGTCATATTGGCATCTATCTCATCTAACAAACGTTTTGAATTTAGCGTGTTGTTGCACATTACATGCGCGGTAATAACATCGGGCATCCCAGCTATACGATATGAGTGGTAAGCGAACGCTCGATTACTTTGAATATACCTAAACATTTCTCCCGGCGTAAAAATAGAAAATTCAGAACGACCGTGAGCAAACATGCGTGCATTAATATTATGAGATAAGACACCACTGACTCGATTTATTTGACTTGGGTTTATTTCTGCAAGCTGTGCATCAACTACATCGCCGTAGGATACATCTCGGGTTAATATTAAATTTGCATTCGAATATGCATTCATTAGCTCGCTTAATGAAGATATTGCTCCTTCGTTATTGAGTATTGTTGCGGGCAACTCTGCCTGAGTATACAAGCGATGTGAAGATTGAAATGCGATAGGTTTTGAAAATAGATAGTCTTGTTTACGAGCACTCGTTTTTAACTTAAAAAGGGCACAAACTGACTTGTCTTCTTGCGATAAACTATTTTCATGACGTGCTATTGGAACGTACGCAAATTTCAAAGGCGTGCTTATCTTATCCAGCGCCATTATGGCCGTTATAGATGCAGTGCCGCTACCCTGTTTATTCGCAAGGTTCTCAGAAAACGGTGCATAGTCATAGATGATATTCACTTCGTCGTTTGAATATGCCTTACCTGTTGCTATTAAAGCTATTAGTGTGACGAAAGTATAAAGCTGCCTAAGGTTTTTAATGTGTCGAGTTCCTTTTTGCATGGTTAATCAAGATTTAGGTCCATATTTGAGCACTATAATAGCTCATTTTTTAAGCAAATATGAAATCTTGATGCGCTTTGTTCTTCACTTCATCTATAACGGCCGAATACTGCACACACTTTAGTCCTCCGCCTCAAGCACAAACATATGTTCTACCTAAACTGAGAAAAACTGAGATAGTTTGAGTGCTTTGTCCCCCAATTAATCACTTTGGAAAAATTCCGTTCAGGCAAAGCAACCTGACAAGTCTCGCTTGGCTGAGTTGTAATATGCTCGTTTAAAAATAAAGGCAAATCATTTGAAGCCAATTAATGAAACCTTTTGCGATACTAGCGGTATTAAACTTAGTGTTTTAATTAACTTATGATCAGAAGAAATAAAATGAAGAACATCAAGCTACTAAAAACAAGCCTTTTAAGCACATTGGTCTTACCTTTTGTTTTTGCTGCGGCAATGGCAAACGTTATCGA
>CAYQMI010000078.1:0-14042 GCA_964418575.1 uncultured Glaciecola sp. | reverse complement strand
GCAATGAGCCCAGGTCAAATAACGTGGGCTGACGATAGTGAATCATTAGTATTTGTGCATAACAACGCTTTGTACCAACTTGGCCGTGAAAACTGGGTACTTAATAAGCTTAGCGAGCAAATAAAAGGCATACGCGGCATTCACTATTTAAGCGAAAATGAGTTATTGATAAGCCTAAATAAGGCTGAAGAGAAAGAGCATGATTTCACCAAGCGCTACCGTGCATTGCAAGACCGGTGGAACTATTGGCGCGGTGAAACTCAACTGCAGCTATTTGATATACATTCTGGTTTGTTCAAGCAACTCACCGATGACGCATTACCAAGCTCACTTCACGACATTGATAAAGAGAATCGTCAGGCTTTAATTACCCGCAGCCCAATAAAATATGATAAGCCTCCTCACGGTGTGAGCCAGCTATTTTTGCTAGATTTAGATTCTGGCGAGGAGAGCCAAATTGGCGAATTCACTACATTTAATTCGGCTCATTTTTACGAAGGCGGATACCTTATTAGTGCTGGCCCTAACTTTGCCGATGGTAGTGGTTCTGTGGTAAGTGAGAGCGCGATTGCCAATGACTACGATGGTCAAATTTATTTTATGGACAAGCAGGGCAATGTTACGCCCCTTTCTAAAGGCTTTTCTCCTGCTATTAGCCAAGTTGAACTGCTCAACAATCAAGACTTACTGCTGCTAACAACCGATCAAGATAAGAGGCTGCTATATTACTACGATGCTAGCAAAAGCGAATTTAAGCAGGTAGAAACCGAGCTTGAAGTCGTGACTGGATTTAGCGTGTCTAAGCAAAGTAAAGCGAGCATTGTGTACAAGGGTAGCAGCGCCACTTACCCGCAAAAAGTCTATGCTAGAGTCTTGAATAGGTCGAAAGCCAAAACACTGTTTGACTCAGCCGCACAAGATTTTGCCAAGGTTGAATTCATTGATTTAAAAGACTTCGACTACACCACAAAAGCCGGGCAGTTTATTGATGGTCGTGTGTACTATCCGAGCGGCTTTGATGAAAACAAACAATATCCAGCTATTATTTATTATTACGCAGGTACCTTACCAGTAAGCCGCGCTTTTACCGGTCGCTGGCCTTTTAGCCTGTGGGCGTCGATGGGTTACGTGGTTTATGTTATGCAACCCTCTGGCACAACTGGTTACGGACAAGAGTTTTCAGCTAGGCACGTAAATGCGTGGGGCATCAATACCGCCGATGAAATAATTGAAAGTACCGAAGCTTTTGTTGCCGCGCATCCCTTTGTAGATAAAAATCGCTTAGGTAATGCGGGTGCGTCTTATGGTGGTTTTATGACTATGTATTTGGCCACAAAAACCGATATGTTTGCCGCTTCTATATCTCATGCGGGGATCAGTAATCTTACTTCATACTGGGGACATGGTTGGTGGGGTTTTGGCTATTCGGGAGTGGCTACGCGCGGTAACTTCCCATGGAATGCCGCCGATTTTTACACCCAGCAAAGCCCTGTTTTTGCAGCCGACAAAATCAGTACGCCTTTATTGCTTATTCATGGAGATGCCGACACTAACGTGCCGGTGGGGGAGAGCCATCAAATGTATACGGCGCTTAAACTGCTTGGGCAAGATGTTGAGTTGGTAGAGTTTTTAGGTGACGACCACCATATTAATAGTCGTGAGCGCCGAATGCGCTGGTGGAAAACCATACTCGCGTACTTTGATATGAAGCTAAAAGATGAGCCCTTGTGGTGGGAAACGCTCTACCCAGAGCCAGACAGCAAGTAAGCTTGTTTGTTCTAGTTAACAAATAGGGCTAAGAAATAGGTATAGGGCCATAGAGTTGCTGGCCCTAAACCATTACTTGTTAAAACTTAATGCTTCAGCATCTTAAATTTACGCGCCTGCAGTGCACCTAGTATCAAAATAACCATGCCAGTGATACCTAAGCAGTACTGCAATTGTGTATCAACAAACTCGCTGATAAACGGCCAGTTATTAACAACTTCCTCATTGCTTATAACAAACAAGCCAGAAATGCTGGCCATCCATAAAAAGGCCAAGCCAAACAGAAGGTGTTCTGCCACATAAATGACTAAACTCCAAGACTTCCAATAAGACTGTGTTAATCGATAAATCGCAAATAACACGGATAAAATACATAAAACAGTGAATATGATGCGCCAGTGATTCTGCTCGGGCGATAGGGCGAGTAAAAGGTTTTCTTGGCTTGATTCACTCATCCAAACTGATGTCCATAACAGCAGCAATAAAAAGGCTGCGGAGGTCAGGTCTGTTAGGGTGTCAGATAGTTTAATGGTTGCCAGTGGGTTTTGCGGTAAATTTGCAGGTGTCCAGTTTCTATAGCGCAAAGCTGAGACGCTCGTGTTTTTTGCTAAATAATAAAAAACGAGGGTGACAACAACCAACATTAGCGCAGCATTTTCTAAAAAGTTTCCGCCCGTTTGAAATAATAAACGCAAGGGATTTATAGAATCGGACTGAAGCATACCGTTGAGTGTTTTGAGTAGCGCAAATACAAAAATCAAGGCGGCACCATGCCACAGAACTGTTTTATATAAAGGCATATCGGCCCCGCTTACCAAAGGTGGCAATGGTGCATAACGCTGAGCGAGCGCACATGGATGACCATAGTCTTGAAGGATGTCTGCAAGCGCGCTTTCTTTTAATTCACCCTTTTCTTCACGGGCCTCGAGTTCATCGAGTATGTTGGCTTTTATTTCGCGTATGATGTCATCAGATTCATTATCGCGTATGCCTTTGCCACCCTTGCTTGTCTGTAGTTCTTGCTTAACTGATAATAAATATCTGTCTAATAATTCCATCGGATTAGTTCCTTTTGTTTATTGATGCCCCATAGAGTCAGCAGCGTGCCTACACGCTCGAAAGCAAAGCGCTGACGCTCTTATTTAACTGCTGCCAGTCTTGCGTCAATTGAGTGAGTACTTCTTCACCTTTGTCGCTTAGTGAGTAATAACGCCTTTCGCGTCCATCGCTATTTTTCCATTCACTGTTTAAAAGCTCTTGCTCTGCCAACCGCCGAATAAGTGGGTAAAGCGTACCTTCATCTATTTCGATACCTGCATCGTTGAGCAGTTTGCGCAGCGAGTATCCGTACTGGGGTGTTTTACTCGACGCTAATACCGACATCACCAAAACACCGCGCCGAAGTTCTAGTCTGAGTTTGTTGCTACGGGAATCGCCCATCTGGTTCTCCAAATTACTACTGTGTGATACACAGTAAATAAATACTATGCGATACACAGTAATGGAGTCAAGCGATTTTTTTGATAAGCGTTCGTGAGGCGAGTTTTGCAACAAGGGCGTTTTGAGCATTCTCGTGTGAAGGAGGTATTTATTTGATTGGACTTGCGAGTGAGTCGCTATACTATTGAGAAGGGTGTGGAGTTCAGTTCAATTACTTTAACAGTTCGTGATCAGGCGGCAACTGCTTGCTGATCCAAACCACCAAGCGATGCTTAAGACTGGCTAAATCTTCTTTATGTTCGGGTAGCGCAACGATTAGCTTATCGTGCACTAACAGTCGATACAGGCTTTCAATTTTTTGTTTGGCAGAATCGGTGGGCGAAAAGGCTTTATAGCCACGTTTAACGGCATAACTTTCGGCTACCGCTAGCGCTTTTTTTAATAGTGCTGCTTCATTTTTGATCTTCTTCATATTGCGAAAGCTACCTTAACACGCCGCGTTTTTTCATCGATATGCTAAACCATAGCAGTAAGAAAGCGATGATCCAAATAGCGGCAGTAAACGCCATTGTCGAATAGGTATGCAAATCTTCAGGCATTTCTGCGCTGTATTGATAAGCGAATGAGAGCACCATACCGATTAGCGAAATAGCATAGACATGAATCGCGAAGCGGGTTCTAAATAAAAGCAAAATGGAAGCGAAAAACGCCCCGAAAACAGCGATAGCCCACACAATATTTGCCCACAGAGGAAAGCCATAAAAGAAAGCTCGCTGCTCCTCAGTATAAGCTGCCATGTACGCTTCATTTTGCGTGTGTGTCATAACGAAATCCATTACACCGCCAGAATTCCAAAAAATGGCTAATACCGCAATTATCCAAAACCAAAAAGGTTTTTTTGTCGCCACAATCTGCTTCCTTGTTGTAAATTATTTGTTAAAAGTAGCAGTTTACACTTTTCTGGGCAAGTTGCATTGGCACCAGCTTGCTTGAATCATTGTTTATAGTTGTAAATTTCAGCCCAATCATCGCCTATACCGGAATCGATACGATGTTTTAGCTACACATTAAATAGCTCTAAAAATAAAAAGCAGACAGAACATAAGTTTGTTCCATCTGCTCAGAGTTATCAGCAAGCTTTTGAGTTTTATAAACCCAATTCAGTCGGTATTGCTGGAGATTCTGTTGGGCGAACCGGCACAAAGCTTTCAAGCTCTTCAAGCATTTGTGCAATGCCGCGCTCTAGCTGTGCATCAAGCCCTTTGTTCACATCCGCAGGCATCAGCTTTACTTCGATGTCGGGCGCGATGCCGGTGTTTTCAGCTAGCCATACGCCGTTCGCATCAAATATCCGAATAAAGGGCACCGACATATACCCGCCGTCGATAAATGGGGGGTTATGTGAAATACCAATTAAGCCGCCCCACGTGCGCGTGCCAATGAGTTTACCAATGCCTTCGTGTTTAAAGGCGTAAGGTAAAAAGTCACCACCGGAGCCGGCGTCTTGGTCAATGAGCATTACTTTGGGTCCGTCGAGCGCACCTACCGGCGAGCCATATACTTTGCCGTCACGGTCTTTAAAACCGGCTAAATAGGTTTTCGACAACACATCGGTAATGTAGTTAGCTATTTGACCGCCGCCATTAGAGCGTTCATCAATGATAATCGCTTTTTTGTCTAACTGAGCAAAAAACATGCGGTTGAAAAAGGTAAAGCCTGCATCTGCGGTATTTGGCACATACACATAGCCCACTTGTCCATCCGTTTGCTCATCTACATATTTACGATTGCTCTCAATCCACGACCAAAGCCGCGCATTGCGCTCATTGCCCATAGGAACAACAGTGACTTCTTTAGCATTTTTGCCTTTAGGGTTGTCGCTCACCAACAAAGTCACTTGCTTGCCTACCGTATTTTCAAAGGCAGCAAAAAAGTTATCGTTCGCAGAAAAGGCTTGGCCATTTACCGCGTGAATGTAATCACCTTGCTTAATATCTACACCAGGAATACCTAATGGTGCATCCAGGAAAGGATTCCACTTTTCACCTGTGTAGATTTTGGCGAGCCTAAAGGCATCATTCTCGTAGCGAATGTCGGCGCCTAACAAACCCACATTTATTCCATCGGGGCGATAAGTATCGCCGCCATAGGCGCGGTTATGCCCTACTTGTAGCTCTGCAATCATCGCCACAATCAGTTTATTGAGGTCGGCTCTTGTACCTACATGACTAAGCAATGGGCGATATTGCTCATAAATCGCTGGCCAGTCTATACCGTGCATATTCTCGGCATAAAAGTAGTCCACCTGCATGCGCCAAGCATCTTCAAATATTTGCGCCCATTCTTTTACCGGGTCGATGCGCAATTTAAGCTCCGATACATTCAGCGCTTTGCCTTCTATTTTTTCACCTACTTCAGCGCTTTGCCATTGACCACTTGAACCCACATAGAGCATGGTTTTTGCGTCATGGCTTAAAATAAAGGCGCGTACATCTGCAACGGCTTGTGCCGCCGATTTTTCTTCCATATCAAAACGCATTAAATTGCTTTTATCGGCTACTTGACCAGAGGGCGCAAAGCCTGAGCCTGGCTGCGGATTTTCAATGTAATAAAGTGCGCCATCGTGCCCGGCAAGCAAATTGCTGTAGTTTTTCTCAGCTACTGGCAAGGCAACTATGCGCTGCATAATGCCATCTAAGTCAATACGGGTAGCTTTATCTTCTTCTTTTTTATCTTCTGATTTTTCTTCACTTTCATTACTGTCGCTTGCGGCTGTCTCTTCATCCGATTTCGGCAGTAAAGGCGATTTACCTGACTCAGATAAAACCACCGCATAAAGTGCTGCGCGATAAGGGCGGTCTTGCTGCGACATATCAATTGATGCAACGGAGGGTCCGCGATTAGTCGAGGCTGAAAAATACAAATATTTGCCATCGGCAGAAAACGCAGGTTGCCCAGCGTCACTCATACCGTCGGTAATAGCAGTGGCTTTATTGCTATCAAAATTATACAGATATAAAACTTGATTGTTACTTGGGCCAATGAGGGAATAAGCCACCCATTTACCATCAGGCGAAACTGATACTTGCTGAGAGCCTTCCACAAAACCTTTGCGCACTGGGTCTGTGCCAATAACATAAGTACGCTCTTTTTTAATGTCAAAGTATTTCAGGTTTAGGTGGCTATCGCGGAAAATCACTTTGCTGTCATTGTCTGCAAATGTGACTAAATCAAAGTAATTGGTTTTTACATCGCTAAGCTCATAGTTGGCGTCTTGCTCTTTGCCAAACTGGTCGCTGATTACTAGCTTATAAGCGCCAGAAGCATCAGACAAATATGCGATCTTGCTGCCATCTGCCGACCAAATTGCAGTCATTTCTCGCACCCCTTCGCTTTGCGAAACATTGCGCGTGGTGCCATCTTCTAAAGGAATGGTAAATACTTCGCCCCTTGCGATAATGGCGACGCGTTTGCCAGTGGGCGATAAAGATGCAAATTCTATATTACTGCTAACATCCTTCCAGCTGACCCTCCGTTCAGGTAAATCGGGATTGATATTAATTGCAAGGGTTTGTGTTTGCTGGGTGTTGGTGTCGTGCATCATCACCTCGCCACCAGCTTCAAAAATAATTTCTGAGCCGTGCGCATTGGCACTTAAAATATCCCAAGGCGATGTGTCGAGTACTTTGTTCACTTCGCCGCTATCGGTAAATTGATAAAGTCCGACTGAGTTTTCTCTATCTGAAAGAAAATAGACATTGTCGTTGACCCACATGGGTTCAAAGTCATTACTATTTGGTTTAGGTACTTCGGTAGTAGCGTGGGTTTTGGTATTGTAAATCCATACGGGGGGTGAAGTACCGCCTCTGTGCTGTCGCCAACCGCTGGCGCCGCGGTGCGCTTTGTGAAAAGGTCGATAGGCGATGGTTTCGCCATCAGCCGCCCATACTGGGTCAACGGCTCTTGCTTCCATCACTTTAAGTGGATGGCCACCTTCTACGCTAATTTCAAACATTTGCGGTGAACGGTTGTGGTTAGCCTCGCGCATACTGGTAAATACCACTCGCTTGCCATCGTTCGACCAGCCCTCTACAACATCGTCGCTGGGGTGAAAAGTAAGACGCGTGGCTTCTCCGCCATCAACCGACACCACATACACATCTTCATTGCTGCCATAGTTAGCGGTAAACGCGATATGCTTGCCGTCGGGCGAGAAGTGGGGGTTCATTTGGCGCTCGTCGTCACTGACTAAACGCTTGGGGTTACTGCCATCTTTGTTGGCAAGCCATAAATCTTGCGCGTAAATAAAAGTAATATGATTATCGGATAGGTCGGGCTGTTCTAGCATTTTTGTTGGCGCTGCGAGCGCAATTGAACTGCACAGCAAAAAGGGCAGACCAACGCTAATGCATTGCGAAATCTTCTTCATAGTGTCACTTCCTTAAAGGAGTTGTTTTATTTGAATTTTAGTAACTACAATAAAAGTACGCTTTTGATAATAGTACACTGCCTTAAAAAAGAGTACTTATCCTCCAAGAAAAAGCCGCTTGGCAACAACAAACATAAATAACAAAAAGGACGATGTTTTGAATATCCACTTATCTTCACTCTCAGGTACTGGCGTTTATCATTTAATGACTCAAACCATTATTCCTCGCCCCATTGCGTGGGTGCTCACCCAAAACAATGATGAAAGCTTAAACCTTGCGCCTTTTTCATACTTTAATGCCGTATGCAGCGACCCACCTCTAATGATGCTGTCGATGGGCAAAAAGCCCGACGGTAATGCCAAAGATACCGCAACAAACTTGCTTGATGGCGCCTATTGCGTGGTGCATATCGCGCATGTAGAACAAGCAGAATTAGTCACGGCCACTGCGGCAAGCCTTAAATATGGTGAAAGTGAGGTAGATAACAATAATGTTGCTTTACAAAGTCATCAGGACTGGCCCTTGCCAAAAATTGCAGGCTGCCCAATTGCCTATTTATGCAAAGTGCACAGCCGCACAAGTATAGGAAACACAGCGCAACAATTGGTTTTTGTTGAAGCCTTAGAATTGTATGTTGATGATGCTGCCGTCACTCAAAGCGAAAAGCGCATTAGCATAGATGCGCTGGCAATAGATCCCCTAGCTCGTTTAGGGGCGAGCCAATATGCGAATTTAGGAGAGGTATTTAGCAAGGCTCGGCCAAAATAAATGCCCTGCTAACTTAGGGAAGGGGGATAAATTCGTCTTCATCCCCCGCAACTTTTGGAAAACGATCTGCTTTCCAGTCGGCCTTCGCTTGTTCAATTCGCTCTTTACGGCTAGAAACAAAATTCCATTCAATGTAGCGTTTGCCAAGCGTTTCACCGCCAATGATGGCAATTCTGCTGTCTTCGTCGGCGGTCAGTTCAATATGCTTTTCTCTTGAAAATATTGCCATTGAGCGCTTTGGCATGGTGCTACCTTTTGCGCTGAGTTGACCTTTTACTACATAAACGCCCCGCTCTTCAGCCTCGGGCAGCACTAAAGACTTTCCTTTCTTCAGTGAAACCTCAACATAAAGCGTATCAGCATAGGTTTTAACCGGAGAGCTCGCGCCAAAAGCATTACCAATAATTATGCGAGCATCAAATGCATCGTTTTTCACAGTGGGTATATCAGCGCTTGGATAATGGTAAAATGCGGGGGCAGTTTCTTCGTATTCTTCAGGCAAAGCCAACCATAGCTGCAAACCGTGCAGGCGATGCTCTACTTCGCTTACCTCTGGGCGTTCGCGCTCTGAATGCACCATGCCGCTGCCCGTTACCATTAAATTTACATCGCCTGGGCGAATCGCTTGGTAACTGCCAACAGAATCTCGGTGTAATATTTCACCCTCAAATAAGTAGGTCACGGTAGCAATGTTTACATGTGGGTGAGGGCGTACATTAATCCCCTGACCCGCTGGGAAAGTTGCCGGCCCCATTTCATCAAAAAATATCCAAGGGCCTACCATTTTTTGCTCTCTGGTCGGCAAGCTGCGCCTAACTGAAAATCCGCCTAGCTCTTTATCCCTGGGCTGAATAAGTAAATCGAATGCCGAACATTTTTGTTCAACATTACAAGGTTGTATAGCTTGTAAACTTAGGTTACTCATTTAGATCTTCCTAATTCTTTGTTGTTTATTTTTCGTTGTTTAGTTTTTTAGTTAACGCCAATGGCAAAACATATAGTCACGTTGGGTTTAGTATAGTCAAACTGGTCTTCAAAGCGTATCTTTTAACATATTCAGCATGTCGTCCACCGATAGCTTAGTCACTGAATCATTGCCACTTAAGATTGTGTCGGCGATATCGCGTTTATGTTCGTGTAGCGCAACTATCTTTTGTTCAATGGTGTTCTGGCATATCAAACGATAAATTGTAACGGGGCGATTTTGCCCTATTCGATGGGCTCGATCTGAAGCCTGATCTTCTACCGCGGGGTTCCACCAAGGGTCCATATGTATAACATAATCTGCAGCCGTTAAGTTAAGGCCTGACCCTCCTGCTTTTAAGCTAATTAGAAATATATCGCCTTCACCGGATTGAAAGTTATTAACGGCTTTTTGCCTGACTTTTTGCGGCGTTGCCCCATCTAAATATTGGTAACTAAAACCCCTAGCCTCAATATGTTCTTTTATCAGTTGCAAGTGCCCAACAAACTGGCTGAAGATAAGCGCTTTGTGATTGTTGAGCTTAAGCTCATTCAAGAGCTCATCTAAGGCCTCTAGCTTAGCGCTTGGAATACTACTTTCAGCCATCACCAATTTTACATTGCAACATGCTTGGCGAAGCTTCACCAACTCGGCGAGCATTTTTATTCTTTGCTCACCTGTATTTCCCTGTTGGCTACTTTGACTAATATTGTCGATTGCATTTAGCCTGAGTGCTTCATAAAAGGCTTGCTCTTCTGCGCTCATATTGACCGCTACATTGATGTTAGTGCGGGGCGGCAACTCACTTAGTACATCATGTTTCATTCGCCGCAAAATAAATGTCTCTGTTAAGGTGCGCAACGCTTGGCTGGCTGCTCTTGCTTTTAGCGGCTCTTCTTTGGCGTTTTCAATAGGGTGGGAAAAACGTTTACTAAAACTCTTTAGATTCCCTAAAAGCCCTGGGTTCACAAACCTAAATATGCTCCAAAGCTCACTCAAATCATTTTCGATAGGGGTACCAGTGGTAACCATTTTAAAATCGGCTTTAAGTGCACATGCAGCTTTTGTGCGTTTAGCAATAGGGTTTTTAAGGGCTTGCGCTTCATCCGCTACAATAGTGGTCCAAGAAACAGACTGTAATAATTCGCTTTCCCGCTGGAGCATTCCATAGCTCAGCACTAAGCAGTCCAGTGAGTCTAAATTTTGCAAAAGCTGCTTTCTGTCGTCAATGCTACCTGCTTCTGAAAATAGCTTTACAGATAAAGTTGGACAAAACTTGCTAGCTTCTTGCTGCCAATTAAAGCACACCGAAGTGGGTGCTATTACCAGACTTGGTCCCTTGTTTGCTCTTGCTAGAATGACTGCGAGCGCCTGCAATGTTTTACCCAAGCCCATATCGTCTGCTAAACATGCTCCCGCGCCCCAGTGCGCTAGGCGCATCGCCCATTCAAAACCAGCAAACTGGTAGTCGCGGAGCTGCCCTTTGAAGGTCGACGGCACTTTAATGCTGACGGTATTTGCTTCACGCATTTTAAGGGTTTGTTGGTCCCAAGCATGCAAGGTTTTCATGCGCATCCCAGCCGTGACCTCTGCTATCTGAAAAGCGGCTAAGGGATGAAATTTTCCGTCTTCGCTCAGCTGGTTAAGTTGCTCTAGTTTGTTTTTTAAATCTTCAGATAAAGCCAATACTTGCTCACTGCCAAGGGCAACAAAGCGTCCATTACTGGTTTTCACTAATTCGAGTAATTGCCTGAGCGCTATCACCTGCTCGTCGTTTATGTGCAAATTTCCGCTGATATCAAACCATTCACTCTTTTTACCCAAAGCAAGCTGAAGATGTGCGCTTTGTAATGTCTTGCTGACACTAAACTTTTTACCTTTTGGCCAGCGAAGAATCACATCAAAGTGGGGGCTTACCCTCGCAGCTTCGAGTTCTTCCAGTGCTTGCAACGCACTTTGAAAGTCGTTTAGCAATAAGCTCGTATCCGACATACCCAGAAACATCGGGCAAGCTTGATCGAGCTGGTCTAAGAGCCTTTGTTCATAGGCTAAATCACGCAGGGTGGCAATGCGTTTGCCGCCAATTTCAGTGCTAATATTAGTATTGCCAAGCCCCGGTTTGAAAGCGGGGCCTTTTTCACCAAAGGGCATTACTACGCAATTGAAGCTAAGGCCTTGCCCTACCGGTTCAATATTGACAACAAGATGATGGTCGCAGTCCCAGCGTTCTAAGCCAGTATCTAACTCGGCAAGATCAGACTGTATATTTAGAAATGGGGCAATGGCGGCGATGCTATCTAAGGCTTTTTGTTTTGCACTTATGGGCACGAGTAATCCGCCTTCACCGACTATTTTTGCCACTTTTAGGTGTTGTTCAGAGAATACAGTCAGTTGATATAGACGACTTGATGCACGTTTTAAAGCATACACTTGGTTTTGCTTTCCTTGATTTAACCTTGATGTGAGTTGTGCGCTCGGTTCTTTGCCTTCCTCAATAGTTAAGTCTGGCAAGTTAGGAATACTCAGACAGATTTGCCCCCCTTGTTCACTCACCATAAGCTCAGGCTCAGATTTTACGAGTTCTATTGTTTGGCTCAAATCCCCTTGATGATAAAGCTTATCGATACCAAGCGCCGCTTCTAGCGCGCTTAGGCCTTCTAAGGTGTATTCGGCTTTCGCATTATAGCCCCAACCATGAAACGCCCTAATCGCCTTGCAAATGCGAAGGTCAGATTCACTTAAGTAGTTAAACGACTTAGTTTGTTCTTTTAATTGTTTGAGCGATACAACACGTCCCTTGCTCCAAGTAGATTTGTTGCGTGTTTGTTCTCGCGGAATTAACTTGTGCGGCTTGTTACTTTCTAGCTCCCAAACAAGTCGATTTGTGCCAATGTCGGTATTTTCGTGGTCTATTGTAGTGGCGTTTTTTTTAGGGCTAAGTGCCATCAGTTTATCTAAGGCTAGGTCCCAACTAGACTTTGATTCGATCATCGATGTAATGTTTATGAGACTTTCATCATGCACAAGGCTTTGCTGTGTGAAGGCATATACTAACTGCTTTGAAAGTGTCGCAAAAAGCACATAATCAAGCCGCTCAAATTCCTCTTGGCATTGCGATGTTAAGTTAATGAGCTCACTATCGATGACGCCGTTAGACCAATGTTGCGCGAGCAAATAATGAAAGCGATTTAAAGCATCAGCGAAGAAGCTGTTATGCTTCGTCTCGTCAGCGCTCCTGCCAGTAATACGGTCAGTATCACCCGATAAAAACTGTATGCTTTCTAGCATGGCTTGGCTCAAGCTATTAAGAGGATTAAAAACTTTGGTATCAGCATTCTCAAACTCAATTTGCTCAATCGCCTGATAATAATATGAAGGGTTATTGCGATTGCCGTAAGCAATTAGCGCTAACTTATGAAAATACCCAAACACACCATTTAGATACTGATTTTTGCGCCGGCTAAGGCGGTTTTTTGCCACTATAGCCTGCTGAAAATAATCTAGCGCTTGGTTTATGTCGCCGCTTAAAAAACAGAAGCCTGCGCGCAGTTGTAGAGCGTAGCTACTTTTACCTTCAAATAAGGCTAGTTGCTTGTACTCGTCAAATCGCAGTTGGTAAAGATACTGCTCTGCTAGCAAGTGTTGGCAGTCAATATTATACGATGAGTCGTTAGCGCCGGGGTGAGCTTCACACACTTGTTCTAAAAGAGATATTGGATAGCTACACGGGCATCCTTCTTTTTGAAAGGTGAAGAACAATGTGGCAAAGGCTTGATATTGAACCGTGTTAGGTAAGAGCAAAAATTGTTCAAGTTCAAAAGGTAAAAACAATAGCTCAACAAGTGCAGCGTTGAGTTTATGGTCCACAATTTGTGGATTTTTGTTCGCGGCCATCGCTAAAACAAGCTTATCTATTTGCTGTAGGCAATAAAAATCTCGCAGCATTCGGTGGCGGTCTGCAAGCGCCTTGCTTTGCCAATGGTTACCGGTAACCACCGGCACAACGTCTTCAGCAGCGAGAATAATGCTAAGCAGTTTGCTGGTGTGAGTATCGTATTCGCTGAAATTAAACAGTTGCTCAGCCTCATCTAGCGAGTTGATCAAACAATTTGCCAGCAAAGGGTTTATTCGTATTTGCTCGTTTTCAATATGCAGCAGTGAGGCTGCGGCAAGTTCCTTATATTGATGTTCTGACAGGCGATAAGCACTTTTGGGTTTTACCAAAACAGAACGTTGCTCGAGCATCGCGACTACCGCATTCAACTGATTGATGTTTATGGCTTTATAAATGACCGAGAGCAACACTAATACGCATTGCTCGGTAGCAGGGCGACTTAAAAACTCTTGATACAGAGCGTTAACTTGCTGATGAGCTTCTGGCTGAATGAGTGCAGCAAGTTTCATGATAAATGGATTCTTTATAAGACGGAGCGTCATGTTTGAGAAACTAGCAAAATTAACGCGGTTTAACAAACGACTAACTGCTAGATTTTGTGTGAATTAAAACAGGGTAGCTAGTAAGGCTAAAATTTAAAACTGTTTTTCCTATTAAAAATTAGGCTACTATATAACCTGAATCCTGTTTAAGAAACGGCGCTCAGCACCGCTAGAATTTCGGATTACTGCGTTGCAAAAGCCAGCAATAGAATAACTATTACGTGACTTTTGCGCCT
>CAYQMI010000077.1:0-17448 GCA_964418575.1 uncultured Glaciecola sp. | reverse complement strand
ATGTTGCCGCCCATTAGGCCTAGGCCGATAAAGCCGATACTTGGTTTTGACATAATTTAATCCTCTTTTATTCTTTTTAAATTCAACAACTATTGGCCATCTTGGTAAAAGTACGGGCCTGTCCATTCATAGCCTTGCCCAGCAATCTCAAGCGAGTGACTGCTGCTTGATGCATTATCAAGATTGGCTACAATGAACAGTTGCGTGTTGTCGTTAACATCTACTATTTGTACAGCCGTATAGGCCTCATCGTCATGCGCTAAAGTTACTGACTTAATGCTGCTATTTGAATTTAAGCTAAGCTCAGTGACCGGGCTATACGAGCCGTGTGGCTCGACAATTGAAACAAAGGTTGTATCTTGCGTATCGTTTCGACGAAGCATAAAGCCCGGCTCGTTACGCAAGTTAAACTCAGGATCGTTAGCGCCAATACGCGTAAGCAAAATCTCGTCGTCTGCATTGCTTATTGTGCTCAAAGTATAAAACTTGCCTTTGTCTAACCAAGAAAACTGCGCAGTGCCTACAGAGGGCTTAGCTGAAGCTTCAAGGTAAAGGTGCTGATAGCCATTACTCTCACCTAAAGGCGCTAAGGTTTTTGCTTTCTCGTAAGTGAAGTTGGTTTGAATGACTTGGCCAAAATAATAGAAAGGCAAGTCGTAATCGTGCTTGTTTTGTGCATCTACTCTCATGATGTCGAGCATAAACGGCTCATCAAATTCATTAGCCTGAATAAGCGCCACTGTGCGATGCATTGTGCTGCCCGGATATGCATTACTTTCAGTTGCGCTAGCGACTTGCACCTGTTTATTCGCATCATCATAAAAGTAAAGCTCGGAGTGATGCTGACTACCTGTTTTATAATCGCCACCAAAATGAATGCCTTGGTCTTGCGATAAAGTGTTGTGAGCGATGGTTGATTTTGCCCAAGTGGTGTTCTCTTTGAGGTAGTTACCACCGCCTTTTTGACCAATATTCACAAAACGAACTAGGCCGTAGTCTTGTAATACTTCATCGCCTTTGCGGTATAAAGAGTACGAAAGTTTGTCGTAGTGACCGTGGCTAAGACCTTGAGCGGCATATTTAAACACTGCCGTGAGGTCTTCTTCGCCGCTTCTTAAAATAGCCACGCCGCCTTCATCGCCAAGGGCGCCATCGCTTAAGTTAACCGAGTGTTTTACAAAAGGCTCGACTTTGCCCGCTTGAATACCCTGCGCTACTGCTAAACCTGTTTGGTCGAGTAATACTTCGTTTTGCTTTTCAGCCACGCTGAGTAACTGAGGGTTTTGGTCGCCATAGTAATAACCAATATTCACAGCAGTCACTAAAGAGGGCGTGAAATAAGACATGCCTTTTTGACCATCGTTTAGCGGGAAGAAGTTACCGCTTGCGTCGGTTAAATTAAGTAAGGCATCGATAGCTTTAAGTAATACATTGTCTTTGTGCTCTAGCACGCCATACTCTGGTTGAGTATTGTGCATCGCTGTTGCAAATATCAAAAATGGATACATTGCGTAGCGTTGGTAATATGGGCCTTCTGTGTAGTAACCGTCTGGTGAGAAGGGTTCTTCAAGATTAGCTAAGAATCCGCGCTTCTGATCTTTTTGCTTAATAGTGCCGCCATCATCATCGGTGCCACCAACCGCAAGGCCGTCGTCTTCAATGCCGTATAAAGCACGTTGAATAAGCTCTTTGTCATTCATGGCTAGGCCAATCATGCCCACAGCTGCATTTCCCCATGTACTGTGGTTGTGAATACGGTTATAGAAGGCTGGGTTCTCCAGGGAAATATAATCCGCAAAGGGTCGAAACAAGTTATTTTCAAGCGTATCTCGCTCTTCGCTCGACAAATATTCATAGATCGTGTCGTAAGCCTGTGCCATATAAACCAGCCAGTTGCTGTCGTTTAGGCACTGCCAAAATAACTTACCCGGCGCATAAGACCTCACTTGAGGATGAACGGGAAGATTTTTATACATTGCTTCATACTGAAACAGCATATCGCGCACGTATTTCGCGTATTTTTCATCTTCAAGTATTTGGTAAAGTGCGCCTGCTTGTTGAGCAATAATAAAGTTCTGTTTATGGCGATAATGTGTGTAACCGCCTGAAAAGTCTTTGGGAATAGGCGTGTCTATGCCCATTTCTATCTCTTTATCCACGTCTGCTTTTACTTTTTCGATTGAGGCGTCTAATAAAGGTACTTTGCCCAAGTTATCACGAATTTGCTCAACGCCTGATTTAGTCAGTATTAAGCTCGGGTGCTCTGCTTGCGCAGCGCAAGCCAAGACCATTGAAGTAAGGCCAATAAGCATGACTTTACATATTCTACTCAGCATTTTTTATATCCTTACTTTAAAAATTTAGCCCTTATTAACGATAAAAGCAGAAAAGGCATGCAGCGAATACTGGCATGCCTTTTAGGTTTTGCTTAGCTACTTAATAAGTGTAGCTAATACCAAAGGTAATACGGCGATCTGCTAAGCCTTGGAAGCAAAGTAAGGCGCCATCATTCACACAAGATTGTGTGATTTCTTCTTTAGTAATGTTAACGGCTTCAACACCTACATTGAACTGGTCAGTAATATCGTAGCTTACGCTTGCGTTCAACTGTCCACGGTCGGCCGTGTAAACAGGGAAACCAAGAGTTGAGTTACGTGACGCGCCAGCGGCAGTGTCATCGGTGCGGAAAGCTTCACGCCATGTATAGCGTAAACGTGCGCTTAAGCCATACTTTTCATAGTAAGTAGTAATGTTGTAAGCGTTTTCAGAAAAGTCGAGCAAACCTTGAACAGCCGTAACTTTCTGGAAGTTATTACTGTCGTATACACCGTTTATAGCATTGAATATATCAGTACCACGTGTTGCAGACTCGTTCTCAATTGAACCGCCTGAGTACTCTTGAATAGTATAGTTAGCGATAATACCAAAACCAGAGGCCCAACCTAACTCATCTTCAAAACTAGAAAGGTCGTACTGGAATGCCATTTCCCAGCCAGAAAGGTTGGTCGTAGCTGAATCATTTACTCTCGACTGTAAGTCAACACAAATACCTGTTGTACCTAATGGAGCAAGGAAGTCATCACCCTCTGCGATAGGGTTGAAGAAACCGCCGCCCGGACAGCTCATATCTGTGCTGCGGAAACCGTTACCATCTACTGGAGCGCTGTCTAGTTGGTCAACAAACAAGTTACCGATGTCTTTGTCAAAATAACCAATACTGACAACCGCAGACTCAGCAAAGTACCATTCAGCGGTTAAATCTAATGTGGTAATTTCTTCTGGCTCTAGGCCTGGGTTACCAATGTTAACCGCGGCATTTACATTGTTTATTAAGGCTACAGATGTATTCAAGTCGTTAAAGTCTGGACGACGAATGTCTTTACCCCAGCCTAAACGCAGCACTACGTCGTCGTGCGGAGTAGCAACAATATTTACACGAGGCAGCGTATAGCTGTAATCACCAGAAATCGTTGTTAGCGTAGCGCCATCAGAAGTAACCGTATTACCAGTTGAGTCAACATCTGTTTGAAGATGACGCACACCGAAATTACCCACTACATATTCAAACTCAAAGTTGGCTTGTGCATATAGCGCATGAGTTTCTTCTTCGATGTTGAAAAACGCAGTCGCTGAAGGCTCTAGTGTAGGTAAGTCTGGCGTCGGATCATGAGCAACAAGCGCATCTTGTAACACACTGAGCACATAATCTGGGTCTTCAAACGATAGGTCTGGGTTCACAATGATAAAGTTACGAAGAGCAAGTTCACGTCCGTCTGCATCGCCAAAATTATCTGGACCAGGAACGAGTAACTCTGAAAATAAGCTACCACTTGGGCTATCAGCTAGTCTGCTAAAACCACCAATACGGTCGGTGATTTGGTTGAAAGTACTTTCACGCTTGCTGTAGCGATAACCAAAGTCTATTGAATTGATCATAAAGTCATCAATGTAATAGGTGAAGTCGGTGCGCAATGCGTCAAGTTTGTTCTCAGTAGAATTACGTCCAAGATCGACTTGGTCAAGTACTACGTTAGCTGGATTAAGTAAGTCTGCTACCGAGGGAGCAAAAGGAGAATCGAAATTAATGCCAAATGTAAGTGCATTTCCGCGAAGGTCATAAATAAACGGCACAGCGTTGTCGTTACTTGTGCTAGCAGTTGGGTTGCCATCTGCGTCTAAGTTATCAAGCGGCGCATTTGGATTAATAAAGTTTAACTGCGTGCTTAAGTTAGGGTTGGTAGTGTCCGACTTAGATGATGAAATCTCGGCGCTTGCAAAAAAGTTTTCACCTTCCCACTCACCACCAAATCTGAATATAGTTGTATCAGTTATACGTGCGCCTGTGTCGCTGTTAAAGCGAAGGTTTGGATCGTCATCGTCTACTGATAAATCTGGCTCAATAGTACCGCGTACTGCCGCTTGAATGCTACCAAGCTCAACACCATCAAGAGAACCAAAGTTCACGGTTTCAAACTCTGTAGGTAAGTTGTAGTTTAATACACTGCTTACCCCAGAACCTTGCACTCGAGTAGAGTCTTGACGACGCTCTTGGTCTGTATATACAACATCAAAATAGAGTTTTGCATTGTCGCTCGGCGCATACTCAAAGGTGCTTGAAAGGTTGGTTGTTTCATACTCAAAGTTTTCAAGTTCTTGGTTTAAAAACTGAATACCCAAAAAATCAAAGTCCTGACATACAGGTCTGTCAGCAACATCTTCAACATTACTGCCGCGCACAACTACTGCATTACAGTTTTCAACTAAGCTGCCGTCGCGGTCAACACGTGGACGAAATGAAGTCGCTTCTTGTTTGGTATAGCTTCCGCTCACTACAAAACCAAAAACACCGGCATCTGTATCCCAGTTGTCGCCATATGCAAGAGAGAAGCGTGGCTGAATACCGTCGGTTGTAAGACTACTATCTTCACCCTGTACTCGTACATTAAATAGCGTGTCGTTTAATTCCAATGGACGAATAGTGCGTAAATTTACCGTACCGCCAACAGAACCTTCGATTGTTTTCGCTTCAGAAGCTTTAATTACTTCTAAGCCTGCAATCATAGACGCCGAAACATCCTCAAAACTTATACCGCCACGACCTGTGCCGGCGCCAACGGTTTCAATACCGTTAATTAATACATTGTTAGAATTCGAACCACGAATTTGAACACCAGTACCAACACCGGCAGTACGGGTTATTTGTACACCCGTAATGTTTTCAAGAACTTCTGCAAGGTTTTGGTCCGGAAGCTTACCAATATCTTCTGCCTGGATAACTTCGACTAAGTTAGTAGACGAACGCTTTTCTGCCAGTGCGCCACTAAGTGCGCTGCGAATGCCCGATACTTCAACGATTTCTACGTTGCTTTCTGCATCTGCTTGGGTGTTAGCCTCTTGTGCGATAGCGCCACTGCCCATACCGATTGTTGTTGCCGAGAGCAAGGCCAGAGTAATTTTTGAAAGTTTGTGTGTCATAATTTTTCCTGTGTGTTGTTGTCTTGTCTTGGCAAACATCAAGTAATAGCTGTTTTTCAACGTGTCCTTAAGCCCATTACTTTGCCGGATAGAACATAGTTTCGATTTAAATTTCGTAGAACGATTACAATCCGTTAACCAGATAATTACAATTTTTAACCCAAAGGTCAACCATTTGTTATACCAATATTGCATTTGTTACTGTTATGTTGGTAATAAGATATATCTATATTAAACATGCGGGCTTGGGTGAAACTCTCTTGCAGATACCGTTATTTTTCAATTCTCTTGAATATAAATAAGCTTGAATTCACCTGTAATGCAAGCCTTTAAAAGGCAAAAAAACAGAAAACAGGTCTGATAAATAGAAATTGTTTTCTTTTATTTTCGGTTAACAAATTGGTAATGTTAAGAGCTTTGAGGAAGCAGAAAAACAAACAATCAAAATGTTTTACCTATGTGATGGTTTGTACAGTGCAGGGAGATTTATCATGCGCGAAGCAGATTGAGTAAGCCAAGAGATGTATTTTTAGTATCCGGTTGACCTTCGTACGCTTGAAGAACGCATAGGCGAAGATAAAACCCAATGTTTTCGGATGCTCTTCGTTTAGCAAATTATAGACATCGATTTTAGAAGTGAAAATCTATGCCCAGCCTAAACTCAGTGTCATTTGTCGATTGGTTGTCCCAATATTCAGTGCTTGCAAATAAAGAAAGATCATTTGTAAGTTTTGTAGACAATTCAAAACGCAGTTTATGTTGAATATGCTTATCGAGATTGCTAAATATCATTCTATGCTCCAATCGTGCTTTGCTATCAAACGCGGTGTTTATTGTGAGCCCGGTAACAGATTCTGCAGACAGTAAACGATCTGCGCGTCGCATACCTACAGACACTTCACCGAGAATATACGCCAACACATCTCGATGTAATCGATAACTTTGCCCTAGAGCACCTTGCATTTGCAAAAAACCCTTCGTTTCTAAGTATTGGTCGCGCTCTTGCTTATAACCAAGGTAAAAGTGACCTGAAAGCCTAGGTAAAATAGAAGTGTTTGGTGTATAGGAAGTCACACTGTAAAGGTTAAAGTGTTCGAGGCGCAGAGTTGAGGTGTTTGTATCAACCGAAACACTCGCTGCCCCAATATTCAATTCTGAATCGTTGAAAAACTGAGTATCTACTGTTCGTTGATAATGTGAGGCTGGTAAAAAAGACAGAACAATTTTGTTGTTCGAATTGCGGTTTAGCCATTCGGCACTAATGATTGAGTCTTGCGAAGAATACACTGGGTTTTTTGCTATCTCTTGACTCAGCGACAATTGATTTTCGAACGAGGCGTTTAATTTCAGTTTCTGCACGGTATCAGAACTAAAATTTTCTTTGCCGAATGCTTGACGGTTTAGGCGAAATAAAAACTCTTTCTGTAAGGCGCCCAAAGGCATGTCTGAACTGGTGTCATCGCCATTACTCGCAAGATCTAGTAGAGCTGCGACTTGCTCAGAACCTAGCTGATTAGAAAGTGCGGTAATAGCCCATTCGTCGGCTAGATAAACTTTAGTATTATCTATAAGGTTTTGTTTTGATGCTGCCTTTACTACATCCGCAGGACTCACAAACAAACGCTCATGTTGCTTGATGCTTGGGTCGGCAACGCTCAATACGTATAAGGTTAAGGTGGCACAGTTGTAACTTTGAAACAAGTATTCAATATCAATCTCCTTCAATTCCCAAATATGAAGTTGGATCCTGAGCTCTGCTTCATCTGACAGAGCTAAATCGTATTCAAACAAGTTACGATTTTCTTGTGTTACATATCTTGAATACTCGAGTTCATAGGGGCGAACAATGAAAAAGCCCGGCATGCCCCCAACTAAGCCGTCGTAAATAATTGAAAATGGATTGAAGGTATTAAACTCAGTAAAAAAAGAAACAGCATGCGAGACTGAGTTTCCCTTTATATTTTTGCCAGAAGCTTTTAGAAAAACGTGCCCCATCATACTTGAGGCTGACGACAATACTTCAGATGCATATACCACCGACAAATCGTTGAATGGCACTAGTGCTAAATAATCAGAGAGCTCACTACAATGTATGAAGTCACTTGGAGTCACTCGGTAGTTTTTCTGCTCTGAAATCCATGCAAACCGGGCGGGAAAGCGGCATGCAAACGAAAGAGGGTCTTGATTGTGCAGGTCTATTGTAAGTTGGAGTTCTTGCTGTGGGCTAAAATTTTGTTTTGAAAGGAGAAAGTCTTCGTCCTTTATCATTGGATTGCCATCACGTAAGTGCAGCAAAGCCTCCCATTTTGAGGATGCAGCGAGCTCGAGGGTTTCAAGCTTACTGAATTGCCAATTTGCGAGAGCGTTGAACGAAGGAACTAAAAACAACAAAGCTGGCAAAAGCCAGCTTTTTAAAATGCTGAGGTTCATGGCCTAGTTTTCGCAGCGCACCTCAACGTTATCAGCATAATCCCACATTTTACCCGTAGCGCCATCAGTTGTTGAGCCTAACAAGCCGCCAATAATTATGTTACCAAAGAATACTGGTGTTACGCTTTTTTCGATAGGCGTTGCGTTGTCGCAGCCATCTGCAGACGATCGCACAACTTTATCTTTACCATCACGTAAAACCGTAACCATTCCTGGTGCTGTTACTGTTTTGTCATCAATTGTTATTTCAGCCGGTTTGTTATTGCTTGTGGTGACATTGATAGACTGTTGGTCGGCGGTCATGATGCTTGCGCAACCAGAAGATAGAGTAGCAACTGCTAGAACGAGTGCGAGTTTTTTCATTTTACATTCCTAAGTAGTTTAATACGGTCGAGTCATTTCGACCGCATTAGGCTATATTAGGCGAGTGTAATGTCAACGGAAATCACGGGTACTTTATGTTGATTGGTTGATTTTTGTGCGCCTTTACTCACAAACTGAATATTCTTGCTCACACCTTTAACTCTCACCCTATCTCACATTCAATTATAAACACCAACGCAAAACCCTTGCATTTAACAACAGATAAATATATAACACTAAAACTGTCGTTTAAAAGTGTAAAATAAATGTACAACTTGCAAAGTATCAGCACATTAACCGGCCTGCCAGTGCGCACCATTCGTTACTACATACAAAAGCATTTGGTAGACAAGCCTGAGGGTGCTCGTAAAACAGCTACCTATAATCACGAGCACCTTGAACAGTTGATGACCGTTAAGCGCTTAAGTTCATCGGGCTTGTCTTTAGCTGCTATCGCAAAAGTGATGAATGGCACAAAAGTTAAGCATACACCGCATGCAGATACACAACCCGGGCAAGTGCGAGCCGTGAGCTTAATCCATATTTGCCCAGGAGTAGAGCTCAGTATAGACCCTTTGCAGTGCGAGCTTAGTGGCGCGCAAGTTCGTCAATTAACTCAACAAGTCCTTGAGGCTGTTAATCACATTAATAAGGAAAGCTAAAATGAACCCAAGCTCTCATCCTGCATCACTTTTACAAAGCGCAGATATTGTTATTGATGTTCACGCTCCCCTCGCTAGCACGCTTTTGCGCCAACGCTTTGTGAATCGGTCGAGCAATATTATAGAGGCCGTTTATAGCTTTCCGTTACCTCGACAAGCGGTAATAAGCAAGGTTACCGTTACCATTAACGACCAAGTATTTGTAGGCCAAATACAAACAGCAAACCAAGCCGAATTAATCTATGAAGACGGTATTGAAAGCGCAAAGCGTAGCATTATCATTCGCGACTTAGGCGATGGCTTATACGAGCTGCGCGCAGGCAATTTAGCACCGCAAGATTGCTTAGAAGTAAAGATGCAAATTGCGCAACTAATGATTTCGCAAGCTGGGGCTTACCGGTATTTTTTACCCACCGTGATCGCGCCTAAATATGGGAAGACGGTGAGTGATGCCGCAATATCGCATCAGCATTCTATGTTGGCCAACTACCCCTTTAAAGCAAAGCTGGTGCTGGCACATGAGGCACAAGTAAATTGCCTGAGTCATGATCTGACTTCAATACAAGATGGCTATACCTTTGCTGGGGTAATGGATGAAGACATTGTTTTAAGCTTTGGCACAATAAGCAGCGCGCCCTTTGTGTTGCCCGCTTTAGAAGGTGACTTTCCTTGCTCTTTAAGTGTGGTGCCGCCCAGTACCAACAAGCAAGAGCCAGTAGCCGCCAGCCTTGTATTATTAATCGACTGCTCAGGCTCTATGGCGGGTTTGTCGATGGAGCAAACGCGCACAGGATTATTAGCGTGCATAGAAGCATTGCCCAATGGCAGCGAGATAAGCCTGCTATGCTTTGGCAGCAGTGTGTTGCATACCAGCACGCAGCCGCTCATGCTCAACCCTCAAAACCGCAAAGCCTTACACTTATTTATTAATAACATGCAAGCCGATATGGGCGGAACCGAAATATGGGGCGCCATAGCACAAGCTCAAATACAAGGAAAGCAGCACAAAAACCCACCGGAGATTGTTCTTTTAACCGATGGTCAGGTATGGAGTGAGGGTGATATTCATGCTGTATTGCATGCAACACAAAAAGAGATATTTTGTGTACACACTGTGGGTGTTGGCAGCGCCGTATCCGACGATGTTGTGATTCAAATTGCAGAATCGACAGGCGGCGAGTGGATGTTGGTTCATCCTAATGAGCCAATGGGCCTTAAGTTAGGCCAATTTATTGGGCAAGTGAGCACAGCTAAAACCCCTTGCCTTTGGGATGCGGGCAATAATGTGTGGAGCGCATTGCCCGTAGCAAGTAGCGTAACTCATGGCGCAGTAGGTTATGCAGTGTATGGGCCGGCAAGCGAACATGTGAACGTTAGCCTAAATAATAAGGTATTGCCTCAACACCAATTAAGCGCCTCCTTTAGCCAGGCATTGCAAAAGCTTGTGGGGCAAAAATATGTGTATAGCTTAGCGGCAAAAGATGCTGCGAACTTGTCGCAAAAACTAGGCTTAATTAATCGCTACACCAGTTTTGTAATGGTGAGCGAGGAAGCGCTCGAAAATGCAGATGGCTTGCCAAAGCTGGTCGTTGTTCCGCAAATGGATACTAGTCTTGGTTTTCTGGATATTCCGGCAAGCTTATCTATGAGGAGAGAGAGGGTTGTGCGTAGTTTTGAGCCTGATTTATGTCGGGAAGATGAAATGACCGTTGACGCAAAGACTAATTCATCAAAAGTAGCGACTACAAAACCAATCTCACAAGCTGAGTTAGAAAAAAACCTCCTGTTAAACGTAGAGAAGAAGATGAAGCGCCTGCTCTTTAGAAGTAGAGTGCCCAGCATAACAATGCTATTGAAGTGGGGCTTAAACTCCGCACTTTATAGAGCGGCAAACGAATATTTAGCGCAACACCGAGTCACCATACCGCAATGTTACATTGCCAAACTACTGCTCTGGCTAAATGGCTCGCACGGCGTTTTGTCAAGTAAGAGTGTTGGTATTTTGCAAACGTGTATTGATGATGAGTATGTTGGGGATGTGAGTGCGTTAGATAAGTTTATTGGGGAGCTTGAGGAAGTGAAAGCCGCGGCTTAGGCTGCGTATTTTCTGACACTTCAGAACCCGTTGAGATTGCGCAGGTTAAGCCAACAAATACTTATACATGTCACTCTTAACGGAGCATTTCATATCAAACAGTACTTTGACCACCGAGACTGATTTGCCTGAATCGGTTGGCATGTTTGCTTGTTCGAAGTTGTTTGGGTCTGCGCTTACATCGTTGTTCTTTTTTGACGTCCGCAACTTTAGATGCAATAAAGACAGTACCTTAGAAGAGTGCGAGCCTCCGAAGGCGAAGAAACCCAAGCTGCACACTAATGAAACGATAAGTTGCTTTTATACTCACTAGGCAACAATCCCGCCATCGATTTAAACGCACGATTAAACGTCACCACCGAAGAGAATCCGCTTTCTAAACTAATCACCAACAAGCTCCAGTTTGCTGCGTCTTCAGATGCGATTAATTGTTTTGCATGATCAACACGATAAGTATTGATGAAGTGATTAAAGTTAGGGGACTTGAAGTGATACCTGACCACGCGGCTTATTTTATATTCCGGCGTATTTAAGGCACGTGCGATATCGGCGATTTTGAGATTTGCTTGCAAATAAACCTGCTTTTTCTCAATTAAATCTTGTATTGCATCAACTAAGTTAAGGTCGATTGTTTGGCATCCATTCTGCAAACTGTTTTTGCTAATTGATGACTCCATGCAATGTTCATCGTGTGATGGTATTGCAATGTCATTCTGTTTTTGAAGCCAAATCACCACTTGAATCGACAGCATAATACCACCTGCAGACAGACTCACTAAATACGGCATCATTGCTTCAACTAAGGCTTGGCTTTCGAAGAATGTGGGTAAAATGGTGCAGTTAAATATTCCAAAAACAAAGGCACTCGCAAAAACAACTCGCTGCCGTTTTTGAGCACTCGTCTTGGTTGAAAAGTTCCGCACGGCCTCATACAAAGACAACATTAAAATAGTGGAGGATAAAAGATTGAGAATCTCATTCATGCCGCCTTTGAAGTGTTGTAAATAAGCGGCTTGCATGTCCAGGCCCTTCAATAGGGCGCCAGTATTGTTGAGCATAATCAACAGCGCAATAACGCCCGCCACTGCAACATGTTGAATATTGATAGCATTTTTGTCGCGAAACAAGGAGCGTGAAATAAGCCATACCATGTTACATGTTGCACAGGTACCCAAACCAAATACATATTGATACACGCCAAATGATGGGGCGCTTAAGTTTTGCAAGCTAACCATTACCATCGACCCACAAAAAATAGCAAACAGATAATGCTTAGTTTGTTTTTTAGATTGCACAGCCTGCAAGAGCATAAAGCTACAGCTGACGGTTAACAAAAATATATAAGGCCATTGCATATAGTTTGGATAAGTTACATAAGCTTACGTTCAATGTTAGCTAGCTGCTTCTGAGTAAGCAAACTAGCTTTGTAAGCAGATGTGTAGAACCGTGTTCTGACCAACAACCGCGCATAATTTCTATTTTTGTATAGTCATTTTCGAAATCTGAAACGACGTCCGCTGTCAGATCCCTTAAATTAACATCACCTTATATCAGCATGATGAATTTAAATGATGCCTCAACAAACACTCGTCCAAAAAATACTACCGCTATCAACAAAATGCTGGCTAATCAGTTTAATGCTGGCACAAGCTGTCTTTGTTACTTACCTTTGTTTAGGTTACGGACTCGCCTCGTTGAAAGGTAAGCCACAAGCTTGGAACACATTCAACAATACTGCGTTTGTTGCTAACGACACCGCCGGCAATCTGTTTTATGGCTTACATGTTCTGCTTGCAATTATCATGATTGCAGGCGGAAGCTTTCAACTCATACCAGCCATACGTAACAAGTTTATTAAGTTTCATCGAATGAACGGGCGCATCTACGTCTCGCTGGCATGTGTCATTTCGCTCGCAGGAATGTATTTGATTTTGTTTCGAGGTACGGTCGGCAACGTGTTTTTGCACAGCATGACCTTTTTTAGTGGCATAGTAGTTGTGCTTAGTAGCTTTTTGGCAATTCGTGCGATTAGACGCAAAGAGATAAGCATTCACCAAAGGTGGGCAACTCGCTTATTTTTAGCCGCAAATGGCGTACTATTTTTTCGTCTGTTTATTTTTGCTTGGTTTTTAGTATTCGGCAGCTTAGGGGTAAATACCGATGACTTTACCGGCCCCACTGTATACGCCGTTAGCCTTTGCTCTTACTTACTGCCGCTAATTTTCTTTGAATGGTATCGCTGGGCCGTAAAGCAACAGTCAAAGGTGCATCATTTAGCGGTGGGGGTTATTTTGATGGGCATTTCAGCGATTTTCTTGATTGGTCTGTTTGGGATCACGATGGCGAATTGGTATCCGAGTATTGTGCGAGGCTTTGGATGATTGACTATCGGACATGCTGGTCTCGGTATTTATTGTTTGAACAATCCACTTAGCCTACAAGATAACGACTGGCGCTCCTAACAAATTCTCTCAATGGGGTAATTAGCTTAGGTGTACTTACCACTCAGAGTTCGGCGTCCACTCACCCAAGCCATTGTAAGCAACAAACTTGCTTTAGCCTTACCTGCTGTAAATGGCCAGACAACTACATTCATTATAGTCCTTCGTTGTTACCTAACTTGTTCGCCAGCTAACTTGTTTGCTGTCTAGAGTATAGGTATTGAGAGTACCCCAGCGCCTTTCGGAAACTAAAACAATAATTCCACTTACTCATTAAACGTTAAACGCTGATTGTTTAATGGCTTGCTCGGCTCGGCTGATCCCTAGCCGCGTAGCAAGGGCTTGCCATGGCTTAACCGCAAATAATACTTCATCGTAAATTTGCGTGGCTTGAGTTTGCGAGAGTCGAAAGAAGTCTTTTACGTCAAAGGCTAATTGATAGTCTAAGGCGTTGTCTCCATCTGTAATGTTCAGATGCAGGCCGTGTTTACCCACTATCGGATTTAAATCATAAGCTGGTGATAACTTCCAACCATTCTTTGTTAACAAAAACCCATGGTTACGCAGGTGATCATCTGTATTAGACACTGCAATATTAAACACGATACGACGCCACAATTGTGCTAAATCAGCCTCTGTTTGTGCACCTTGAGTAGAAAGAAACTCAGCAATCTCTAAGTAACTGGCTCCTTGAGATTGTTCACCATCATAGTATTGGAGTTGTGTCATAGCTGATGAAAAATGCAGCCGTTGATGGCCTTCTCGGTCAAACCGTTTTGTTAAAAAGGTATGATGCCCAGAGGAAAACTGCCTAATTTCGCTTGGAAACATGTCAATACCTGCCGCCAAAGCTAATTCATAACAGACCATCTCCCATGCCCCCACGTCAAAGGTATCATTTAGATTAGGAAACTTGGCAATCCACAAATGGGCTTGTTCATCTGTCACACAAGCCTTAGGCCTTGCACCGCCTAATGATGAGCCTGGAGAAATCAGCATCTTCAACCAGCGGTAATACTCGTCACTGTCGATGTTATCGTCTTTTTCAATCTGCATTGCTGCGTACTCTAACTCTCGCAAAGAAGCCATTGGTGGCGCAGCAAACTCAGAGTTGTCGTCCAAAAAAGCATCCGAGCCTGTTCGCTTAAATCGAATACCACCCATGCGATAAGAGTCGTGTACGCCCAGCAGGTAATCTAGCTCATTTAATCGACTTGTTGCTCGAATGCCTTTTCGTGCTTCAATGGCGGCACGCCGCTGCATTAAAATACGTCCCCATCGATCGGGAGATGAATCGAGAAATGCACGGAAATTTTTATCGGCTTCATCGTTGTAGAGCTCACCGGAGTGCAGTGTCAGCATTGGATCTATTTGCAATCGATAGGCTGAGCCTAGAAACGCTTTATCGTAGGCAAAACTAAACACGCCCCCTCGGCTTGAATCACCATAGGTAAGATGTCCTATTAACAATGGCGATTCAATTGGCTGCCAGTCGGCATAGACTTCGACAATTTCCCGGCTCACCTTGAACCTTCCAGCAGTTTTATATTTTGCAGTTTGATGCCAACTTCATCGTGAGCAGCCATCTCTGCAAAGTTGCTCTCCATGCCAAGAACGGCCATTACCTTTAAGTAAGTGCCTATGGCAACGCCCGGATCACCTGCAAAGACTTTGTTTACGGTTTTATGATCAAAGCCAGTACGTTCACACAGCAGCTTTTTTGTGTAACCACGTCGTTTCATCGCCAACAGTAAGTCCTCACCAAAATGAGTCAGGATTTTGCGTTGCTTCGGAAACAGTACATTGTGTAAGTCACGCTTAGCCATATTAGTAACCAAAGGGACTATATTCCCATTATTAAATCATTAATGGGAATATAGTCCAAGTCAAAAAATTAAACAACGATTAAACCTGAAAATAAGGACTATAATCCCACTTTAAGCTTCATAATAGTATTAATATCCCATTTTGACTTTAACTGGCTCCGAGGCTGTTTTTTTAGTGACAAATTTCTAGTTTGGATGGTGAGTTTATAAACCGCTTCTACACGTTTACTGGTTTTGAATCTCAGCAACAAGATAAGAAGCCTTCCACAAAAAGCATCAGGATTCTTTATCGTAATATTAATAAACAGCAGTATATTTGTATCAGAGGGAAACGCTCAACAGCACCGGTGTCAAACCTACCACTCATTCAGCTGCTGCATATCCCTCAACCGTCCTCTTTGCAGCAAGAGCGCTTCAAACAAATCATCAATCGACTCATTTGTTGCGGCAAGGCCAGGTAATGCTATATTTGCCTCTGCAAAAAAACGTTGTTTTTGATTGTGATCTGCGCCGTCGAGCCACGCAGATTTCCACCACTCTTGCATTCGCTGCTTTGCGCTATTGAGCCTTTTGCTCGACGGCAACTTATCGCGCTTTTCGTTGTTTATCTTGCTGTCGCTTGGCACTAGGTTCCACAAATCGTTATTGGGCCAACGCGAAAATGGCATACTGTGGTCGATATCGTATTTTTGCTTTAACTCTCTGGCCGACCAAACGCATTGCATTTGCTGAGATGCAGCCAAGTAATTAAACCGGGCTCGCACATCGTGTGTGCTTCGTTTAGGTTCTTCCCACTTGAGCGCCTCGTACATCTGAGTTTGCTCTTGAGCACTATTGCCCTTATAGCTCGCCATGGTCTTTACCCATTCGCTCACTAATACCGGCTCTATCCAACAAGCGTATCGGTTAAATGCCAACCATGTAGATTCTGGCAACGAGAATTCGCCCCACTGGCTTAAAGTCTGCAAATCAAGAAAGATGCTCTTTTTAGCAGTGACTGGCTTTTTGTCAACTTCGAATACTTGCGCATTCGTATTGGGCAAGGTTATGCGGTAGCAGGGCATCTCTTTTATGTTTGTTGCACTTGCCGACAATGCCCTGTGTAGCGCTACGGCATCGTCACCCACAAAAATATTCCCGACTCTGTAGTCTGCACCTTTTCTGTGTGTGAGTCGATGCCACCCACTCTGCTTCATGAATCCCATGTTTGGTTTGCGATTAGGGGTTTGAAACAATTTGTGGTCGTCTATCAAGTCTTTGTATTGATGCATCCAATACAATGCGACTAAACCCAAAGGCAATATTACCCTGTCGCCATTGGCAGATGCTTCTCTTCTTAAAACGGCCCCGGCATGCCCATCGGCAATCCTTAGCAAGACTCTGAGCAACGCTAGTTTGTGAGTGGCAGATTTACCGTCATTAATAGCCACGTGGCGAATAAAGGGAAATGCGCCGGTTCCATCATCTGGCATCTGTAGCACAAGAGTTTGCCAGTAAATGCCGTCGCGCTTGAGTTGATCGTGTCTATTTTGTGTTTCAAGCTTTGCAATCAGCCCTACATCTTGCCCCAGTCGCTCTAATTCCTCTGCACTCACGTCATGCATATCCCGCGACTTTTGCTCTTCTTTGCTCATGCCAAGCTTAAGGGATATTACTATTTTACCGCCAGGCTTAAGCATGTTTGCTAGCTTTCGAATGGCGCGTTTTCTTTGACTTTGAGGTATGTGCATCCAAACCGCACTTAATAAAATTAAATCAAAGCTAATTTCTAATCTTGTGGTTTTATCTAGCGCAGGTAGAGAATCTTGAAGCCAGTGAACATCTTGATTTTGAGTGCTTATTTGCCCCACTTTTAACATCTCAATGGCAGGCTCGATGGCGTAAATACTGATTGAAGGTTTTGCTTTGTCACTTTTGCCCGAGTCGTCATTAGCAAGACGAGCAATATGACTCACGTCTCTACCTGCCCCAGCGCCAACATCGAGAATGGCGGCATTTGGCTTTTCTAACATGGCGTGTAAATGATGCGCCCAATGCCCATGCACTTCATCAAAAGACAGTGAAAGGTATTGCTGAGCTAGCTCGTCAACGCGGTCGTTGTAATATTTGTCTGACATCACATCATGTATTAAAGACTTTGAAAAGACAGTCTAGCT
>CAYQMI010000076.1:12106-18622 GCA_964418575.1 uncultured Glaciecola sp. | reverse complement strand
AGCGAATTCCGCCGGTGCCTTCCTACTTATCACTAGATACTAGGGTACAACGATGTTTTATTCAAACACCAAGAATACACAGCGACTAAGTACATACTTGCAAAAGCGTTTGATTAGCTTACTGTTTGTGCTCAAGTGCGTTAGTATCATCTGATAAAAGCTATTGTAATAAGTATTGTATTGATGAATCTTCAAGCCCTATATGAGCAGCCCGAATATACACAGTTTTTGCATTCGCGTTATTTTGTGGAAGGTGTGATAACAGGGGCGTGCGCTAGTCCTGAAATACCTTTGCCCGATAAGTGGTTGCCGTGGACTATTGCCTCAAATCCACAATCGAGTTCGCAAACGCAAAGTGCTGAACAAACAGAAGTTATTTTTGAGCAGCTGTTTGCGTTTTTTAAACATACTTTAGCTAACATGAAAGAGAATTCGCTAAAATTACCTAGTTACGCTCAATACAAAGGGATAGGCAACTCTAAAGAGCTGAGTGAGTTTTGTTCAGGCTTAATGATGGCGCACCAATCTTTAGAATCACTTTGGGGAGCTGCTTGGAAACACATGCAAGCGGCGCAAGAAGAGCTGGCACCAAAATTTGCCAAAGATTTAAAGCATTGTTTGCTGGTGTTTTCGACTTTTGCAGATCCAAAAGCTGCAGTTGAACAGGCGCAGCAACGAGGTGAACATGCTTTGTCAGAAAAGCTGCCCGCCATTGCACAGTCTTTAGAAGCGACCTTAGCGCAATATGTAAGCATTTCAGGCCAACTCGCAGCTTATTTACCCAATCAATTTGAAACCTTTAAGCAGTAGTAAGCACCTGCAAACTTAAAACGGTTTCAAGATTGCTAAAATCACAATAGCCAATAAAGCAAGCACCGGAGCTTCGTTAAGAAACCTGAAAAACTTTGGGCTGTGTGTGTTTTTATCTTGCGCAAACACTTTTACCAAGTGCCATAGGTAGAAGTGATACACGTAAAACAAGGCTACAATGCTTAGCTTTGCATGCAGCCAGCCGCTTACCCGAAGCCAATCGAGCCCATATATATAGATAATAGCGACGCCAAGAATCAAGGTTAATAGAGCGAAGGGAGTAATGAATAGCCAAAGCCTGCGTTCCATGATTTTGAACTGATCTCTTACCGATTGCTCCGTGGTTTCGGCGTGGTAAACAAACAAGCGAGGCAAATAAAATATACCCGCCATCCAGGCAATCATAAAAAACACATGGAAGGCTTTTAGCCACAAAATTGTCAAAATAGCTCCTTCGAATTTAGCAAACGATGTTTAGTGTTGCTGGCGCAACATATAGTTATGCACCATATTCCAAGTGATCATGCCCGAAATATTCTGCCCACTTATATCCGAGATAATAACCGCGCCTTGGCGTTTAGTTTGCAAGGCATCATAAACATCAGCGAGGGTATGTTGCTCGGTGAGTACTTGCGTGTCTTGCATTGTCAACGGAGTTTCATTTTCATGCAAGCTTACATTGAGCTCAACTATTTGGCATGAAGTTATTTTATCGCGATGCTGATTTATAACCGTTTGCTCAGGGTGCTCCTGCAGATGTTCATATAAGGTTTTGTCGGGGGCAAACTTGAACACTTTTATATCGGTTTTCATCATGGCCATTACCCCAGTTTGTTGCAATACGTCGCGAATGGCTGAAGTAGTGTAGGGCAGGTCTTGGTAGTCGAGCTGTTGGATAAATATGGATTTATTTTTACACAGTTGCTTAGCCGTAACGTAAGCACTTACTATTACTATCATCGATGGTAATACTGCTTTTGGACTTGCCGCAAGTTCCATCGCGGCAGACAAGGCAGCCATGGGAGCATGCAGTACTGAGGCCAAAAAACCTGCTAATCCAAGTAAAGCATAGGTAGTGGTCATATCGTCTTGTAACCAAGGTACTAATGGCTGCATGAGGCCTACACCTAACAACATGCCTATCACCATTACCGCACCAATTATACCACCTGGAACACCCAGAGAAATTGCAACAATTGCAAGAAAAAATTTAGCGGCAAACAAGGTCATCAATAGTTTTATATGAGGTTCGCTGGCGAATAATTTTTCAATATTAAGAAACTCTGTTCCTAAAGCCTCCGGCATAAAATAGCCAAAAGCACCGGTAATAAGGGCCGCAATAAACAAGCGCCCCATCATATTCACGGGCCTGAATAAGCGCATCGTCCACATTACTTGTTTATTAAACAAAGACGCAGCAATACCAATAACAATGCCCATGAGCACAAGGTAGGGAAGCTGACTCACCGGTACTGGCGTAAAACTTAAAAAAGTAAGTTCATTAACATCTCCAAATACTGCTCGCGTAAGCACCGAGCCACAGGCAGCTGAGAGCATGATGGGAATAAAAATATGTACTTTATATTCGCGAAGCACCACTTCCATAACAAAAATAACAGCGGCAAAAGGAGTGTTGAATGCCGCTGAAATGCCAGCTGCGATACCACAGCCAGCTAATATTCTTAGGCTGTTAAACGGAGCGTTAAGCCACCTGCCAACAAGATGACTTGCCCATGCTGCCAAGTGCACTGTGGGGCCCTCTTTACCCACAACAAACCCGCTAGCAAGAGCAAAGAGTCCGCCAAAAAATTGGTTGATTGTTGTGCGCAAGGGGATTTGGCCATAAAACTGTTTTACCCGATGAATAACAAAAGGAATACCCATTCGATAATGTTTAAAGCCAGTGAGTTTAGCGACGAGAATAATTAGGCAAACCGCAACAATAGGGAGTGCAAAACGGTATTCAGGAGGCAAATGCTGGTAATTGCCAATTCCGTCGAGCATCATCACATGCGATAATGTTAACAACCAACGAAATACAATAATTACAAAGGCTGCAACTAAACCACCGGCAAGGCCGACTAAGCACAGTTGAACGGAGGTACTTGGTTGTGATAATGCTAGCCGAAGTGATTGCAGTGACATGGCAAAACTCTTTTAAAACATAGAAATAGCCTACCATAATCCTCAAGCAAAGGAGATATTTTTGAATTTATCTGCACACAAAGAAAACTTAGGCTTTGTGAAATACTACGGGCTTATTTTTGTGGTGCTGGCAATAGCTTTTTATTTGGGTTATGCCATCGCGACTTGGCATGAGAAACAACTTCATCAAGAAGTTGAAGTATCGCGTCAATCCATTGAAAACCTCACTCGCGAAAATCAGAGTTTAAACTCGCGCATCAATACTTTGCAGATTGAGCTTGAGGTCGCCAATTTGGCAAATCAGCAGCATCAAAAATCCATGCAAGAGGCACACGCTGCGCAGGCAGCTCTGAAAGAACAGTTGGGCTTTTATCAAAGAGTGATGGCACCTGAGTTGACTCAAGACGGCTTTGTGGTTGAGCGCATTGAAGTTTTACCTACTACAAGTGACAACAACTACCGCGTCAGTCTTATTTTACTTCAACACGAAAATATTAAAGACAGTGTTGAAGGTGAATTAGATGTGGCGCTTACCGGCAGTACAGACGGCAAACCTGCTTCGTATCGATTAAGTCAATTATTAGACGAGCCGAAATCAGATCTCAGATACAGCTTCAAGTATTTCCAAGTATTAACACTATCAATGACCTTACCTGAAAATTTTACGCCTCAGGCCTTTGAAATAAGCACTGATGTCTATAAGTATAAGCGAAGACAGGGACAATACAACACTTCGGTGTTGTGGAGCGAGGCTTACAGCGAGTGAATACTTGATTAAATTACTCAGGTACTAGATAATTACGCCATTGTAATAGGATTGATAATTTCTCACAGAAGCAGAGCGTTGAACTTACAATTAACGCGCTCGGACTTTGAGAATTAGGTAAGGTGGAGAGTTTGCATGTCAGTTGAAACGGCAATGCCGATTGAGTTTTCTGATGCGGCGGCGAATAAAGTAGCAAGCTTGGTGGCCGAGGAAGAAAACCCCAATCTTAAATTAAGAGTGTATGTTACCGGCGGTGGATGCTCTGGTTTTCAATACGGGTTTACTTTTGATGAAAAGGTAAACGAAGGCGATATGACCATTGAGAAGCAAAGCGTGACTTTGGTTGTTGATCCTATGAGTCTGCAATATTTAGTAGGCGGGATTGTGGACTATACTGAAGGGCTTGAGGGTTCGCGTTTTTTGGTAAATAATCCAAATGCATCTACAACTTGCGGTTGTGGAGCATCCTTTAGCATTTAGTTATTCACAAATAGTTATGCACAAATCCAACACAGTCCAGCACAAATAGGGGCGAAATATATGAAACTTTATGGCTCAATTGCATCGCCCTACGTGCGCAGGCTCAGGCTGCTCATGGAACAAGTCGATTATGAATTTGTGTTGGTTGATGTATACGCGCCAAAAGACCGCGCCATGCTAATTGAGCACAACCCAACCTTGAAAATCCCGATGTTAGAAGACGATGGTCAGGTAGTGCTGGATTCTAAGGTGATTTATCAATACTTAGTTGATAAGGGCGAAGCAAAAGCTTTATCCCTTGCGCAGCAAAATATTCTATCAGCCATTGACGCCGCCACAGATTCACTCGTAAATCTATTTTTACTCAGTAAAAGCGGCATCGACACTACTGCTGACAAGCTATATTTTCGGCTGCAGCATGAACGCTTACAGGCGGTTTTTGCGAGTTTAGAAGAAAGTGTTGAATCGAGCGAGTTTTCACAATGGGACTTTTTAAGTATGAGCTTGTTTGCCATGCTAGATTGGGTTGTGTACAGAGAACTTTTTGATGTACCAAGCTATCCAAAGGTAGCGTCATTTCATGCTACGCACTCTGGTAGAGAGATATGTGAGCAAACGGATCCTCGAAAAGCGTAAAGTTATGTCCGCATCATTCCTTTACGCGCTTACGTTGAGAAATGGATTTCTGCACGAAGCGCAATACCGTAAGAGGTTCGAAAGTCTTCCTCTCTTAACCAAATAACGAAGGGCTCTACTTCTAAGTATAACCACTCCCTTAATACTCTTTGTTTATAGCGAGCACTTACCAATATGCTTTCGGTACGGTAATTTGGCTCACTTAAGCCGTCCACCATTGCAGTAAATAAATAGCTGGTGTCATCTTTATCGAGTATTAGATACCGCATCTCATGACGCCAATACCAATCTTTACGATTGTCTCGATATTGAAAACTATTGCTAAATTCAAAGGCCGAAGATTGAGTGAGTTGGCTACTTAATACACCGTCCACTTCAAAACCAAATTTATCGCCGGAATAATAATTGGTTTCTGCATAATAATAAAACTTAGTGTCTTCACTTAAGCTGACAAAGTCGTTGAATCGTGCTCTTGTATATACCTGGCTACCGCGACCAAAACCAACTCTGTATGAGAGCTTGTCATCTTCGTTTTTCTTATATTGCACAGCTACAACAGCGCTTTCGTTGGCTGAGAGCTCGCGATTTTGGGCTGCTTTTATGTCTTGCTGATTGATGCTGTCTTCTTCATCAGAAAGCAGCAATTCAACGCGGTCTTTTAAACCGGGAAACTTTGCTCTTATCCTGAATCTCACATCGAATTGATTTAAGGCACCAGTTCGAGGCTCCCAACCTAAGCGCAAACGCCCTCTTGTGGTAGCAATAGACGCTAAGCTGCCTTCGTGCATGAACCAGCTGTTAATTTCATTTGCGGTAGAGTCTACACCGAAATTTAGCTGGCAGTAGGCTTCATCTAGCCAGCCTTGCTCAGTGCAGTGTTCATAGCGAGATTCGAAACTCCTAGAACTTGGGACCGGTGGTTTAGTGGGCCTCTCAATTTCTTGCGGGGATTGTGCTGTAGAATACTCAGGTGGGCTTTGCTGGCTACTTGCAGAAAAAGCAACACAAGCCATCATGCAAATGCAGATGACATGCCTATAAGTGCCCGAGCCCTTGCACCAGTAACTATACATATGGCTTTACTAAATCCATGAAATTAATATGATGCCCAACAGTATCCAATGATATACTCTATTCAGGGTATACAATACGACCACATAATTAGAATATTTACAATTTTTTGATATCCGCAGCGTTTGAATAATTTTAAGGGGAAGTGATCATGGGAATTAGTATTTGGCAAATTGGTATCATCTTGCTAATTGTAGTGCTTTTGTTTGGCACGAAGAAATTGCGCAATGTTGGTGGTGATTTAGGCTCAGCCTTGAAAGGGTTCAAAAACGCCATGAATGATGATGCAGATAAAAAAGAAGATAAAGAGAAAGACGCTGATTTTCAGGCTGTTGAAAATAAAAAGGAAGAAACACCAAGTTCTTCTACCCAACAAAACACCGAAAAGACCTCTACTAAAGAATAGCGCATATGTTTGATATTGGCTTTTGGGAACTGTTGGTCATTGGCATTATTGCTCTGCTAGTGATTGGGCCTGAGCGCTTGCCATCGTTTATTCGCTCCACTGCCGACACCATTAAGTCGATTAAGGGCGTTGCTAACGGCTTCAAAGAAGAGATGTCGCAGCAGCTTAAAACCCACGAATTGCACGAAAACCTTAAAAAAGC
>CAYQMI010000076.1:0-12006 GCA_964418575.1 uncultured Glaciecola sp. | reverse complement strand
AAAAGAATAAAAATATGAGCGAACCCAGCAGTTTTATTTCCCATTTAATTGAGCTTCGCACGCGAATATTACGCGCTTTGTTGGCCGTGCTTATTGTATTTTTATGCTTGTTCTATTTTGCTCAAGATTTATATGCGTATTTAGCAGAGCCTCTCGTTGCCACAATGCCCTCGGGTGCGAGTATGATTGCAACAGATGTCGCATCCCCCTTTTTAGCGCCTTTTAAGCTCACCCTTGTGCTTTCTTTTTTCATCGCTATTCCGGTAGTTTTGTATCAAATATGGGGCTTTGTTGCTCCAGGCTTGTACAAAAATGAAAAGAAAATGGTGGCGCCTTTATTGGTCAGTAGTACTTTGCTTTTTTATTCAGGCATGGCCTTTGCGTACTACGTAGTGTTTCCGCTGGCCTTTATGTTCTTCAATAGCGTTGCACCTGATGGCGTATTGATTAGTACCGATATTTCCAGTTATTTAAACTTTGTTCTCAAATTATTTTTTGCCTTTGGCGTAGCCTTTGAAATACCGGTAGCAATTATTTTAATGTGCTGGACGGGTGTTACTACGCCGGATAATCTTCGTAAAAAACGTCCTTACGTCATCGTGGGTGTTTTTGTGCTGGGAATGTTGCTTACTCCGCCCGATGTAATATCACAAACCTTATTGGCTTTGCCCATGTGGCTTCTGTTTGAGATTGGTGTAATTATTGGTGGCTTTTACACTAAAAAACAAAACGACGAGCAAAAAGATACGGATAAGAGTAAAACTTAGGGCCTGTTGCTCTTTGCTGTATGATTTGGCAGCAGTCTGTGCGTTATTTAGACAAAAAGCAGTATCCTCAAAATAATACTAACAAAAGGGTTTATCAAAATGAGAATATTAAGCGTCTTTATGCTAGTGAGCTTATCGGCTCCTGTTTTTGCGCAAACGCATCAAGCAGTTGAAGATTGCACCCGAATAAAAAATGATGCAGTAAGATTAGCGTGCTACGACAATTTTTTCAGGGTAAAAGAGAATGTTGAACAAGTTCAGGCTCAAGCAGATAAACAACAGCCAGAACCAGCTAGTGCCCCGGTACTTGTTGCGCCGCCAACTCTAGCCGCACAGCCCTCAAGCGTTGAGCCTAAAAAGTCCTTGCCCGCTGAACCTCCTCGCCTTGAAAAAGAAGTAGTTGAGCAAGAAATATTGGTCAGTGAAAAAGTAAATGCGCAACAAAGTGTTCAGCAAACACAAGATGCAAGAGTTGCTCAATTTGGGGCCGAGGATCTAGTGCGAACAGAAGACTCGCAAGACGAAGCTCTAAGCAGAATAGACAGCGTGATTGAGGCTGTTAGCGAGAATAGTCGTGAAATCCGAACCTTTACTTTAGCCAATGGGCAAATGTGGAGGGAAACTACAAAAAACCGCTTAAGACTGAAAGAGGGGATGGAAGTCTTTGTTGAAAAAGGCGCGCTGTCTGCCCATTATTTAGGGAAGGAAAGCAGTAATCGTCGTACTCGGGTGAAACGAGTCAAGTAAGTGCCTTGGTTTGATACCGGGGTTAATCTATTAGACCCACGTTTTGATTTGCGCAAAGTACTTCACGAGTCTTATGTAGCTAATCTGACCGACCTCTTAATTATCGCAAGTGATATTGACGAATCTACTCGTGGGCTTGCACTTGCGTCAAGCGGCCCTATAGAGGGCATCGCACTGCACGCAAGTGCCGGTGTTCACCCTCATCATGCAGACGCTACCAATTCCGATTCTTGGACTAAACTTAAACAGCTTTTGGCCGATAAAAATGTTCGGGCAGTTGGCGAGTGTGGCTTAGATTTTAATCGAAACTTTTCTACGCAGACAAACCAAATACGTGCCTTTGATGCACAGCTGCAAATAGCAGTTGAGTATCAAAAAGGTGTTTACTTGCATGAGCGCGATGCGTTTGAGCAGCAATGCAAAATGTTGTTGCCGGTGCACGATAAACTGCCATTTTTAGTCGCACATTGCTTTACGGGCAATGAGGCTCAAATGCAAAGGTATTTGTCGTTCGGTTGCTATATTGGTATTACGGGCTGGGTTTGTGACGACAAACGCGGACACGACTTACAACAGGCCGTGGCATCACTGCCACTCGATAGACTGCTGTTAGAGACCGATGCACCTTATTTGTTTCCGAAAACAGTGCGTCCAAGAGCCAAACAAAATTCGCCGAAATACATTTATGCGATAGCAGAAAAAGTCGCTCAGATTAAGAATGTTTCGGTGCAAGAGATACAACAAGCCGCTTATTACAACGCGTGTAAACTGTTTAAGAATTGAGGGTAGTAATGCAGTCAACTCAGGTCATTCCATCAGATAGAAGCTATTGGATAGCGGCTATCGTGTCGGTTTTTATTCTGGGATTATTGGCACTTACCATCGCACTAACCTCAAAAATTGAAGAAAAAAGCCTGCCTTTTAGCGCCTCTTATTTAGTCGATGATCTTTCTTTAGGCGCGCAAGAGCCTCTTGATGAAAAAAGTGTTTTGGCACTTAAAAATGAAGCATGGCAGAACTTTGAAAAAGAAAACCTTGGCTTATCTGAATACGTGCATTGGTTCAAATTAGAGCCAAGTGCTTTAGTAGAAAATGAGCACTATTTGTTTGAGATAAACTACGGCTTGCTCGATCACGTGGATGTGTGGATATTTTCTATGCCTCAGGACGAGTCTGACATGCCAAAGGAGCTAGCTACATTTTCTGCGGGTGATGCTAGGCCCTTTTCATACCGCCCAATTCAACATGAACAGTTTCTCTTCCCGGTTCATGGTATTGCGCAAGATATCACTATCATTGTTCGCATTCAGAGTGAGGGGCCAATAAAAGCTCCGCTACGTATCTGGAAAAAAGCTGATTTTATTGAGTATAGCGGCGCTCACAAACTATTTATGGGTCTGTTTTTTGGCTACATGATTGCAATGGCCTTGAGCAATTTGTTTATTTACGCTACGACAAGAAACTCCACCTTTGCGGTATATACCGGTTATGTGCTAAGCATTGCCATGGTGACTGCCACTATACATGGCATTGGCTTTCGCTATTTTTGGTCAGAAAGTATTTGGTTTCAGGAGAGGGCCATTGCATTTTTTGCGTGTTCTACTCTCATTCTTATCATCACATTTTCAATACAGGTACTAGATTTAAAGAAAACCAGTATCAACGCGTTCCGCTTGCTTAGAGCGGTAAGATACACTTTCTTTTTGCTTATTGGCCTGAGCTTCATACTGCCATACTCGCTACTCCTCCAAAGCATCCTGATCATGATCGCGCTGACAACACCTGTCATTCTATTTTCAAGCTTTATGCTCGCTATCAAGGGTAATTTGATAGCACGCTATTTTTCAGGTGCGTGGGCGGCCTTACTTATTTCGGGAATAGGATTAACGCTTGAAAATTTGGGGGTGTATGAACTCCCCATGGATTCAAGCTATCTGCTGATGGTTGGGGCGATCACTGAAACGCTGCTACTGGCGCTTGCGCTGGCAATAAGTTTCAGTAGTCAGTACAGAGAGGCGGAGGCGGCTAGGGCCCTAGCGATTAAAAATGAGCGTGATGCATTAGCGGCCAAAGATGAGCTCCTGCAGCTTCAAGAAGAAACGAAACAAGCCCTTGAGTATAGCGTCACAGAGCGCACGCTCGAATTAGAGATTGCGATGCGGGAGTTGTCAGAGGCTAACCGAGAGTTGGAACGACTAAGCGCTATCGACCCCCTCACCGGACTAATGAACCGACGTTATTTTGATAAGCGCTTGCTTGGCGAATCAAGACGCAGTAGGCGGGAACGTAGAGCCTTGAGCTTGGCCATGCTTGATATCGATTACTTTAAAAAAATAAATGACAGCTATGGGCACTTAGCCGGTGATGAATGTTTAAAAGTGTTTGCAAGTATTCTCCAAGAACAGGTAAAGCGACCTGCAGATATAGTCTGCCGTTATGGTGGAGAAGAGTTTGTTGTGATACTGCCAGCAACTGAGCTTGATGGCGCAAGTGTGTTGATGGAAAAAGTAAGGCTTGCAGTGCAAGAGTCAGTCACGAAATTTGAGGGAAACAACATTCAAATGACCGTGAGTATTGGGCTTACTTCTAGTATCAGCGAATCAGATGAAGCGCCTGAGCTTCTTTTGGCGCATGCAGACAAGCTGCTGTATAAAGCCAAAGAAGGCGGGCGCAACCAAGTGGTTGCGCAGGCTTTTGTGGCCCAGCAATGATAGCACCGACCTCTCCACCCCCTAAAGATTTTGATGCTAAACACTCTTACAGCATCGTAGATACTATTCGCCATCAGCCAATCATTTCTGTTTTTTTATGTGTTTCCATCATTATGTTGGTATATGTATCGGTGAAATTAAGCAGTCCCGATTATGCGGGAAAAGATATTCTTGCTCAGCAATACTTGGTGGATGCTAGCGATGAATTAACTATTAGTAAGGCCGTCAGGCTCCCCCTAGGCGAGTGGCAGCCGACTAAGAGCTTAAACTTTGGCAATAGCAGAGAGAGCTATTGGATAAAGGTTGACCTTGCAAATAATGACACCTTTGAGCGCAGAGTGCTTGTCTTTAACGATGCGCTTATTGATGATGTTCAGCTTTGGTTTGTTTCAGAACAAGAAAATATCATCAGTGAATATCGAATAGGCGATAGCAAACCTTTTGGGCTACGCCCAATCAGTGCAGAAAATTTTGTGATAGAAGTGCCAAGTATAGCAGGCAAGTTAAGTATCTTTGCCCAAGCAAAAAGCTCAATTGCAGTGAACCTGAACCTGCGAGTTTGGGATACTCCGTCTTACTTAGAGTATATGAGTAATCTAGCGGTTTTTCACGGCGCGGTTTACGGTTACATTTTTGCGCTATTTTGCTATTCAATGATGATGTACGCCACGTCTGGCAATAAAGAATATGTGTACTACGCGGGATATTTACTGTCGTTTGCCATACATTTGGCCGCAGTTACAGGGCACGGATTTCAATATATCTGGTCCGCATCTCCCTACTTACAACAAACTGCAGGAAGTTTGACCGTTAACATAATGATGTTGTTTTTGCTCTTGTTCACGCAAAAGGTTTTAGAGTTAAAGCAATACAATATTAGCGCTAGCCATATCGTGAAATGGCAAATACGTTTGTATTTAATATTCATCGCGTTAGGCGTTTTTTATTCAACACCTACCTTAACCCAGTTGAGCATTATAGGACTGGCCGTAAATAGTCTTATTACCTTGACTGCATGCGCAATGAGCCAGCAAACCGGAAAAGGTCGGGCGATATTTTTCACCTATGTATGGACAGTTCTAAATATCTCAGTGCTGCTGTCTGCATTAGAAAGGTTTGACGCCTTGCCGCTAAATTTAGAGCCAAACTTTATAATTATTTTAGGCTTTGCTACCGAGACTTTATTGATTGGTACCGCGCTAATTAATATGTACCGAAAGCATCGACGTCACGCATTTGAAAATCGAGAGTTGGCGATACAAAATGAACAGGAAATGTTGCGGCACAAAGACGAACTCATAGCTGTACAGTATCAAGCCCAGGAAAAGCTAGAGCAACAGGTACAAGCGCAAACCTCTCAACTCGAACAAGCATTGAGCGAGCTATCCTTAGCTAGCCAAGAGCTCGAGCATATGCGCAATGTTGATGGCTTAACGGGCTTACCCAATCGCTATTTGTTTGATGAGCACATTAAGGCGGTGAGCGAAAACTGCATACACCGTAATACGCCTTTATCTATTGCAGCGCTTGACCTTGACCATTTTAAAAGCATCAATGATACGCACGGACACATCTGCGGAGACCATATCCTAAAAGCTTTTGCGCAGTTACTGAAAAACAAACTCGATAGTACAGAGTTGTTTGCATGTCGTTTTGGTGGTGAGGAATTTATTGTGGTAGGACAAAACAAATCGGCAGAACAAATGACCGCAATTATGGAAGATGTTAGACTGAGTCTTGAGTCAGAACGTTTTGAGTTTGAACAAAAGCACATCCAATGCACCGTAAGTATTGGCGTTGTTACACAAAAACTGGTCAGCGCTCAAGACTACAAAACTATGTTGGCAAAAGCCGATTCCCTGCTTTATCGGGCAAAGGAGAATGGTCGCAATCAAACTTGTACAGCCAACTGACGTAATCACTAAATAAAAAGTATTACCCAATTATAAGGATGGCCATGTTTCCTCACACTCGTCTTCGCCGTTTACGTCGCTCTGCTGCTTTGCGTCAACTAGTCGCTGAAACTCAACTGCAAAGCAATGATCTTATCTTTCCTATGTTTGTGCTGCCAGGAACTGGGCAACGCCAGAGCATTGATTCAATGCCTGGTATAGAGCGTTTAAGCATTGATTTATTGCTAAATGAAGTGGCTGAATGTGTGGTCTTAGGCATTACGACTTTCGCTATTTTTCCAGTAACGCCACAAGAGCAAAAAAGTCTGAGTGCAGGCGAAGCCTTTAATCCTAATGGTATTGCGCAACAGGCAACGATTGCTCTAAAAGACAAGTTCGGTGACGCTATTGTGGTCATTACCGATGTCGCACTCGACCCTTTCACAATACACGGGCAAGACGGCATCATTGATGACAATGGCTATGTGTTAAACGACCAAACTACAGAAGTATTGATTCGCCAAGCGCTCTCGCATGCCGAAGCGGGGGCGGATATTGTAGCCCCCTCTGACATGATGGATGGACGCATTGGCGCTATTCGTTTTGCACTTGAAAATGAAGGTTTTGAGAATACTTGTATCATGGCATACGCGGCCAAATATGCTTCAAACTATTATGGTCCGTTTCGAGATGCGGTCGGTTCTGCAAGTAACATAAAAGGCGGTGACAAGAAAACCTATCAAATGGATCCTGCCAACTCTAACGAAGCGATTCATGAAATCACTTTAGATTTAGAGGAAGGCGCAGACATGGTAATGGTAAAGCCTGGTATGCCGTATTTAGATATTGTTCAGCGTTGTAAAAGCGAGCTTAAAGTGCCTACCTTTGCCTATCAGGTAAGTGGGGAATATGCCATGCATCAGGCTGCTTTTGAGAAAGGGTATTTGAACAAAGATGCCGTTATCTTAGAGTCGCTTTTAGCATTCAAACGCGCGGGCGCAGATGGCATACTTACCTACTTTGCAAAACAGGCAGCGCTACTTCTTCAAAAATAGCGCCTTGGGTAAGAGATAGTTTTTTTGGGCTATATAGCCACTTGGATATTGTCAATCAAGCGGGTTTTGCCCAAAAAAGCTGCGGCTAAAATTACCAGCTCCCGATCTTCATGGCCCACTTGTAGCAAACTATTGCTCGAGCGCACTTCAACGTAGTCAGTTTTTAATCCAGCCTCATTTATGCGGCTTTTTGCTTCATTGATTAAAACACTGAAATCACGGCGTCCGCCTTTTATTTGCTCCGCCATATCGGAAATAGTGGCATATAAACTAGGTGCGATCGTGCGCTGTTCGCCGCTCAGGTAATTATTACGAGAACTCATTGCTAAACCATCAGGCTCGCGTTTGGTGGGCACGCCATGAATAGTAAGATTCATCGATAAATCAGTCACCATAGCCTTAATAACCTGCAGCTGCTGGAAGTCCTTCTCGCCAAAATAGGCCTGATTAGGCTGCACCATATTAAATAGCTTACAAACGATGGTGGCTACGCCTCTGAAGTGACCCGGTCGGCTTGCACCGCATATCATGTAAGAAAAGCCAGGTACTTCTACAAAGGTTTGTTGCTCCAATCCTCGTGAATAAATGTCTTCTGCGCTTGGCATAAATAACATATCAACACCTAAGTCTTCTAAGTGCTTTTTATCTTGTTCAAGGGTGCGCGGGTAGGCGTCTAAATCTTCATCTGGGCCAAACTGCAGAGGGTTCACAAAAATAGATACCACTATTTTTGTAGCAGATTTTTTCGCTTCTTTGACGAGCTGTAAATGCCCTTGGTGCAAATTACCCATGGTGGGTACAAAGGCAATGACTTCTTTTGCTGATTGCCAGGTGCGACGAATTTCGCGGAGATCAGAAATACTGCTAATGACTTGCATATTAATTAAACCAATGTTCGCTGCCGGGAAAGGTGCTTGTTTTTACTTCTTCAATATAGCTTTTAACTGCGCTTGGGATATCGCCAGTTTGCTTGAGGTAATTTTTGCTGAATTTGGGCATATAGTTGGCGCTGATACCAAGCATATCGTGCATCACCAAAATTTGTCCGTCGGTATCAACACCTGCGCCAATGCCAATCACCGGAATGCTCACTTGTTGTGTAATATGCTTAGCGAGTTCTGATGGCACGCATTCTAACACCAGCAGCTGCACGCCTGCCTTTTCAAGGGCAAGGGCGGATGCAACGAGCGCTTGGGCTTGTTCATCACCGCGACCTTGCACCTTAAAGCCGCCAAGCACATTGACCGATTGTGGTGTTAATCCTAAATGTCCGCAGACTGGTACCGAGCGTTCTACTAGACCGCTAATGGTATCGAGTAGCCATTCACCGCCTTCCACCTTTACCATGCTCGCGCCGGCGCGCATCAAGCTCGCCGCGTTTTCATAAGCTTGTTGTGGTGTGGCGTAGGTCATAAAGGGCATATCGGCTATCACAAACGCACGTGAAGCGCCACTGCGCACACACTTAGTATGATAAGCGAGTTCTTCAATGCTTACGCCAAGGGTGCTTTCTTCGCCTTTTAACACCATACCGAGTGAATCACCAATCAGCAGTACATCGATATTTTGTTCATCGAACAATTTGGCAAAACTTGCATCATATGCGGTTAATGCTGCAATTTTTTCTTTTTCGGCTTTCATTTTTAATAAGCTCGAAACCGTCACTTTTTTCATGTTCAGCCCTTTTACTGATCAATACCGAGTATAAGTCGTTTAGCTATGCTGTAGTTATAAGGTAGTAGCGCAGTCGTCATAAAATCACTAGGCCGCAATGCCCACAAAATCAATTTTATCTGGTAAACGCTTAAGACCGTTAAGGCTGCATTTACTTACCCAGCTTGCCAAGTTTTTTCCGTCTTGCATAATTAAATCAGGCGCTATCTCGAACAAGGGGACTAACACAAATTCGCGATGGGCCATGCCATAGTGTGGCAGGGTTAAACGCTCTGAATTAAGCCGAAGATCATTAAAGATTAACATATCTAAATCGAGGGTGCGTGGGCCCCACCTTTCACCCATGCGCTCACGTCCATGCTCTAATTCAATGTTTTGAATAACATCGAGCAATTCCAAGGGAGATAATGCAGTGGTAATTTGGCAAACCGCGTTAACGTAATCAGGTTGGTCTTTTGGGCCCATAGGAACGCTTTGATACAAATGCGAGCAACGCTGAACGCTAATTTGTTCATGTTTATGTAAGGCGTTTAAAGCACTTTTTAGCTGCTCACTGGGGGAGGCTAAATTGCTGCCTAAGCCAATAAATGCTTTGTCTGACATCATGAGCGTGGTTTCTTGCGTTTTTTGCGACGAGGCGCACCGTTTTTGCTTCCGCCCAATGACTTCACCATGATTGCGCGCTGTTCGGGGTTCACTTCTTGGAACTGTGTCCACCACTGAGCAAGCTCAAGTAAGTCACCTCCCTCTACCTGGCCTCTAAGCAATAAGAAATCATAAGCGGCTCTGAAGCGTGGGTGAGTCAATAGCTGAAAGGGTTTTTTGCCAAAGCGGCGCTGCAAGCGGTTTTGTAGAGTCCATATCTCGCGCACCACAATGGTAAAACGTTTGGGCACCATAATGCGCTGTACCTGACGGTGAATCACTTCTGCCGCTGCAATGTTAGAGGCGTCGAAAGGAGATATTTGCGTATCAAAAATAAGCTGCTGAGCGCGTTCTTCCATTGGATACCAAAGCATTGTTGCATACATAAATGCTGGCGTGATGCGTTGCTCGTTTGCAATGCGCTCATCAGTATTTTTGAGCATATTAGTGATAAGCTGCTGCTCTTTTCCTTTTGCATCATTGAGCATGCCGTCTAAAGAGGGGAACAATATGCTAAAAATGCCCAGAGTTTGCATCAGCAAAAATGTTTTTAGCCCTCTGCCGCTGAGCAAAAGCTTACTCACTTCCTCAAACAAGCGCGCGGGTGGAATATTGGCGAGTAAATGGGCATGACTGCGAATAATGCCTTGCATGTCATCGTCGATGGTCATGCCTAGTTTTACGCTAAAGCGGGCTGCGCGCAGCATGCGTACAGGGTCTTCTTTAAAGCGCAAAACCGGGTCGCCAATCATCTCGATGTTGAGGGTTTCGATGGCATGTATGCCATCGGCAAAATCTAAAATATTCTCGTTGCTGGCGTCAAAGTACATCGCGTTGAAGCTAAAATCGCGACGTGCGGCGTCCTCCTCAATACTGCCAAATATGTTGTCGCGCACCAACTGTCCATGACTGGTTTGTTTGGCCAGAGAGTCTTTTGCATCAATGGTGTGATGACCTCTGAAGGTTGCCACCTCAATGATTTCACGACCAAATGTGATGTGGGCCAAACGAAAACGTCGGCCAATTAAGCGGCAGTTTCTAAAGCAAGCTTTTATTTGCTCAGGGGTAGCATCGGTAACCACATCGAAGTCTTTTGGCGTAAGTCCTAGCAAACGATCTCTTACACATCCGCCTACCGCATAGGCGTGATAGTCGTGGGAGATAAGGGTGCGTAAGACTTTTTGCGTATTAGGGCTCAAATCACTCAGACGCATTTTATGGTCATTGCGCTTAATCACCTTGGCTTCAAGTCGCAATGGTTTGTCTGTGGAGCTAATTGCCATAGATGAGATGTTACCTTTATTTGCTGTTTGCGGACGGGTTTTTGACGCAGTATACGTTATTTGTGCGCAAAACCAGAATTTCTGTTTGTGATGGCAGCAATTCTATCTGCCAATGGGTAATCGCCCAATCTAAAAGGGCATCAATTTCATTAACGTTTTTAAAAGCTTCAGGCGCTGCACCTAAGAAGGCTAAAGCACTTTTAATATTGCTAAGCGCATTGTCATTCTCAATCGCTGGGGCTAAATTTTGCTTTGAAAGCTTTTGCCCAGGTGTTTCAGCCGCTAGCGGAATATGAAGGTAGGAGGGTGCTAGAGCTCCCAAAGCCTCAAACAAACTTATGTGCAAAGGAGTGGTCTCGATTAAATCAGCTCCTCTAACAATATGCGTAATTCCTTGCTCAATATCATCTGCCACAACGGCTAAGTGATAGCCGTACAAACCATCGGCACGCTTTAAAACAGGGTCTTCTTTTGCCATGCGCTCATTGACGCTTTGTTTGCCCAAGTGCAAATCGGTAAAACTGTTTCTTGCAGCATCGTTTTTCCAGCGTATCGCCAAATGGTCAAACTCAAGTCCTAGTTCGCGGCAGTGGCGATCGTAATACGCCGCTCTCATGCTTATCTCTTTGCGGCTGCAACTGCACGCATATACGCAGTCTTTAGCTTTTAAGCGCGCCAATGTTTCTTCGTACAGGCTGCTGCGAGTGCTTTGATAACTTACACCGGGAAAGTCATGGATGGTTTTATTACTGACTAGATTATTTTGCTGCGAGCTCAAACCTGCAAAGGATGATGGCTCATCACTCACATCCCACTGCATCCCATGCGCTAGCAATGCGTTTAAAATGGAGCGCGTCATCTCTTCGCTGCAGCGCTGGGTATCAATATCTTCAATTCGAACTAGCCATTTTCCACCCGCTTGTTTTGCATGTAAAAAGCTAGCAAGCGCGCAGACTAAAGAGCCAAAGTGAAGTGGTCCGGTGGGGGAAGGAGCAAAGCGGCCTATGTAAGGGCGTTTAGATTGAGACATATTTGATAAAGGTTGACGCAACATAGCAAGCCTAGTGAGCCAAATTTATTGGATAGTGTAACGTGCTGTTTGTTGAAACAATAAACTGTCTTTTCCGCGAAAGGGCAATGCTGTTTGTTTATAAATAAACTGTCATTCCCACGAAGGTGCAATGTTGTTCGCTTAAGCAGTTTGCTGTCATTGCCGCGAAGGCGGTAATCTC
>CAYQMI010000075.1:16058-18641 GCA_964418575.1 uncultured Glaciecola sp. | reverse complement strand
GATTGTTTAAACAACTTCTGTAGATTTGGGAGGTTCCCACTTTCGTGGGAATGACCGGTTTTCGTTAAACGCTCTGCATTAAGTTTAGCCATGCACCGCTGCATAACCGGGTTCACCGTTGAAGTTGTAGAGATTTTCTGTTTTGACCACATCAAAGCCTGCTTCATGCAAACGCGTTTGCAGTGCCAATATTTCGCTAAAGTCTAAATCTAAAGCAGGCGACATAAAGCGGCAACGCCAGTGATCTACGCAGTAAGTCTCTTCAAAGCCTTCTGGCCATACTTTTACGCCGCGATTGGTGATCAGCTTCAGTTCTAGCCCTTGGCTGGCAAAGCTTTTTAAATTTTCACCTAAAGCGCGTGGCTTTCCGTCTTGCCATTGCAAAAAGACATCAATACCAACAAGCTGTTTTGCACATGGGGTTTTATGACCCACTTCTGGCAATGTCAAGGGCTTGCTTCCTGCGTATGAGGGTGCACTTAATTGTTTGGGCGATTGACCAAGGCGCTCAATTACCGCCTTTGCAAAAGCCTTTGTACCCACTAGCGCTTTGCTTTGGCCTTCTTTGTAAACATCAGCGGTATGAATTCCCTGCTCCAAGGTAGCCAACCATGCATGATGAATTTTCTCAGCCACTTCGCTTTGACCTATATGCACAAGCATTTGAATGGCACCATGCAACAAGCCGGAAGGGTTGGCGACGTCTTGGTCGGCTAAGTCAGGCGCTGAGCCATGAATTGCTTCAAACATTGCGCATTGATCGCCAATATTGGCCGAGCCTGCCATCCCTACAGAGCCTGCTATTTGCGCTGCGACATCTGAAATAATATCGCCGTATAAATTTGGCATCACAATGACATCGAAATTTTCCGGCGTGTCTGCTACGCGAGCCGCGCCAATATCTACAATCATGCTGTCGTGTTGGATATCTGGGTATTCTTTTGCAATATCTTTAAACACCTGATGAAACAAGCCGTCGGTTAATTTCATGATGTTGTCTTTTATAAAGCAGGTGACTCGTTTGCGCTGCTGCTGTTTGGCGTACTCAAATGCGTAACGCACTATCCGTTCGCATCCTGGGCGAGTGATAAGTTTTAAACATTGATACACTTCTTCGGTTTGGCGGTGCTCAATACCCGCATACAAGTCTTCTTCGTTTTCTCGAACGATAACCAAGTCCATTTCTGGGTGTTTGGTTTTAACAAAAGGTGCATAAGAAATGCAAGGACGAACATTGGCATACAAACCCAGGGCTTTTCGCATGCTCACGTTTAAGCTTTTATAGCCGCCGCCTTGAGGCGTAGTAATAGGTGCTTTTAAAAACACTTTTGTGCGGCGCAAGGAATCCCAAGCACTGCTGTCAATGCCGTTAGTCTGGCCGCTAAGATATACCTTTTCACCAATATCAATAGTCTCTGGTGCAATTTGAGCGCCAGCTGATTCCAAAATATCCAGCGTTGCCTGCATAATTGAGGGGCCAATGCCGTCGCCGTAGGCAATCGTGATAGGGGTTTTTGCTACTGTCATAAAAGCTCCGTTATTTTTATTTTTTAATATGAATATTTTCAGGGTTTAGCTGAGAGAGAAGTAAAGCGCTCTAATGCTTAGCCGCGATTTGGCAGTGATTGTAATGACAAATTCAATCTGTAATAATCGATTTAAACAAAATTTATCATAGGTAATAGTAGATATGAGTTGGGCAAGACGCTTTCACACTCGCCAAACCACTTTTCGCCAGCTTGAAATATTCATGATGGTAGCAGAGTATTTAAGCGTGACGCTGGCGGCAAAGGCTTTGCATTTGGCTCAACCTACCGTGTCTACGCAAATAGCAAAACTCTCGCAAGCCTTGGGAGTAAGCTTATTTGAACAGGTGGGCAAGCAGCTTTATTTAACTGAAACCGGCAAAGATGTACTAAAAGCCGTACGTGAATTGTTCGAGGTAATGGACAATTTAGAGATGCAGTTGGCTCAGAGAGAAGGGCTTTCGGTCGGGCAGTTGCGAATCAGTGTGGTGACTACTGCAAAATATCTTATCCCAAGTCTGCTAGGGGAGTTTTGTCAGCGCTACCCAAATATTGAGCCTGAGTTTCAAATTGGCAATCGAGCCGAAATTATTCAGCGCCTCAAGCAAAACTTAGACGACCTCTACGTATTTAGTAATCCACCAAAAGAGCTCGATATTGAGTCAGAGTTTTTGACTGAAAACCCGCTTGTCGTTATTGCTAAACAGGAGCATCCCTTAGGTAATCGCAAAGGAATTACATGGCAAGATTTAAAAAGTGAGCGCTTACTTATGAGGGAGAATGGCTCAGGTACTCGATACGCAATAGAGCGCTTTTTTCAGCAAAATGGTTTATCGATGCAACAACCGGTGACCATTGCAAGTAACGAAGCTATCAAAGAGTCAGTGATGGCAGGTTTAGGCATCGCTATATTAAGTCGCCATGCCCTAAATCACATGGCGCCAGGGAATTTGATATCACTAAATGTTGAAGGCTTTCCCATTCCAAATAGCTGGTATTGGGTAGTGCCAAGAGGCAAACAAATGTCCAGAGCCGCATCCGCCTTTAAAGCTCACGT
>CAYQMI010000075.1:8094-15958 GCA_964418575.1 uncultured Glaciecola sp. | reverse complement strand
AGGGGGTGGAACATGTCCGTTTAAGATTAACTTGCTCATGCATTAGCTCCTGTAAAAAAGGATTGATATGCATAGCTTATCGGACAATTTTTGCAGTATATGAGCTTTAGTCGGCTAAATCGGGGTCGCAAATAAACAAAATATCCATCATGATAGACGGGTTCCACTGCCTCATAGACGCTTCAGAGCTTTTTCGAATTTCGTCTAACTCACTGATGGTCGTTAAACCAAATGACTCGTCCACAATAATATGTACCAACAAATACAAGTCTCTGCCGCATTTACTGATGCGTACTTCAACATGTTCGTAAGGCACGTTACTCAATGATTGTTTGAGCTTTTTCTCAACCACCGAGCTTATTGCCTCGGGCGGTGCTTTGTTTATCACTTCATTGAGGCTATCGAGCATTATTTTAAACGGGATAGGCAGTATGGCTAAGCCCAATATAATCAACAAAATTGGGTCAACATAAGGCGCGTAATGCGCAAAACCAGAGTGTTCGAGGCCATAGGCTAAGGCAAAACCAAGCAAAATAGACGCGCTTAATGCGCCATCCACAAACCAAGTGTGAGCATCTACACTGACCAAGTCTGATCGTAAGCTTTTGCCTTTGTACTTCATGTAAAACGAGATAGCGAAGCAGCCAACAGTAGCAAACACACCGTAGAGCATAGCAACACCATACTCAGCTGAATTGCCACCCCGCGTTAAGCTGTTTACCGAACTGACCACGGCATATAAACAGGTGGCAATAATGATGATTGACTTAAATAAGTTCAGCGTCGGTTCAATTGCGGTATAGCCAAAGTGGAAGCGGTCATCGTCAGGCAACTGTACTAAATTCGCCACTTTTAGCGTGAGCATGGCCATAAAAAACGCGATAAGCGAATACACGCCGTCAAACAAGATTGCTGCTGAGTGGGTAAGCAATGCAAAACCAAATGCGACAAAGACAAATAGTCCAGCAATATAGAAAGAAAGTCGCAGTAAGCGCTTTTCTTTTTGTTCATGAAAGCCAATGGCCATAGTGAATTAAACAGGGTCTTAATTTCGCGGATTTTACACCGCTTTTTGTAATTAGATAGTGTTTATGAAAAATATTTTTCGATGCATTTTTAAACAGAAAAAAGTAGGTTTTTCTTAGCTAAATTCGCTGTTTTTTTGTGTATATAGCATCATCGTAAGTCGCTATTTTTCAATCGGCTTATTGAATGAAGAATCAAAGCAGCGCTCACCATACTGACGAACAGGTGTACCTTGGCGTAATGTTTGCTAATCTATCGCGCATCTGTCTTATTCAAAGCCTCATTATTTGATGCAATCACTTACCGATACTCCCGTTACCACTCTTAAAGGAGTGGGTGCAAAAGTAGCCGAAAAGCTTGAAAAACTCGGCTTGCGTACTTTGCAAGATGTGATTTTTCATCTGCCTCATCGCTACGAGGATCGCACGCGTCTCTACGATATAGCTTCTTTACATGGCTACCTGCATGTATCGGTGCAAGGTGAAGTAATGAGCGCCGACATAAAGTATGGGCGTAAGCGAATGTTGGTAGTAAAGTTAAACGACGGCACTGGTTCTATAAGCCTTCGGTTCTTTCACTTCTCAGCGGCTCAACTAAAAGGTTTTACAAACGGCAATATTGTGCGGGCCTTTGGTGAGGTCAGGCCCGGCACTGCGGGTATGGAAATGGCGCATCCTGAGTACAAAATTATTGCAGATAACAGCAAAACGGGCATGGAAGAAACCCTCACACCGGTGTATCCAACCACAGAAGGGGTAAATCAGCTCACCTTGCGTAAACTTAGCCAGCAAGCCCTCGAGCAACTGAGTAAAGGAGCATTGGCTGATTATTTACCTGACAAACTCTACCCTAATCAACTTAGTTTAAAAGACGCCTTGTTCTTAGTGCATCGCCCGCCTGCGGATGTGTCTATAGAGCAGTTATCGGAAGGGCAGCATCCTGCACAAAAGCGCTTGGTTGTGGAAGAGTTGCTGGCGCATCATTTGAGCATGCTAAAAGTGCGTAGTCAGGCAAAGGCAGATCCAGGCTTTATGATCTTGCCAGATGAAAGCTTAAAGCAGCAGTTTTTAAACACCTTAACTTTTTCGCCCACTGGCGCGCAGTCTAGAGTCGTCAACGAAATTGAAAGCAACTTGCAGTCAGGCATGCCAATGATGCGCTTGGTACAAGGCGATGTAGGCTCTGGAAAAACCCTAGTTGCTGCTCTTGCTGCATTGTCGGTTGTGAGCGCGGGATATCAAGTTGCACTGATGGCGCCCACAGAGCTTTTAGCAGAGCAGCATGCAAAGAACTTTAACGATTGGTTTAGCCCTTTAGGCATCAAGGTTGGTTGGTTAGCGGGTAAACTAAAGGGTAAACAACGCAATGAAACGTTATCGGCCCTAGCGGCCGGCGAGATACAAGTATTGGTGGGTACTCACGCCATATTTCAAGATGCTGTAACTTATCAAAACTTAGCCATGGTGATTGTGGATGAGCAACATCGTTTTGGCGTGCATCAACGCTTAGCCTTACGCAAGAAAGGCGAAGTGCAGGGGAAATATCCGCATCAATTGATTATGACCGCGACTCCTATTCCGCGCACCTTAGCCATGACCGCCTATGCAGACTTAGATACCAGCATCATCGATGAACTGCCACCCGGGCGCACGCCAGTAAAAACTGCCGTATTACCTGATACTAGGCGAGGCGACATAGTAGACCGTGTGCGCCAGTCAGCGCTTGTGGACAAGCGACAAATTTATTGGGTGTGTACTTTAATTGAAGAATCGGAAGTGCTGCAAAGCCAAGCGGCTGAAGATACAGCAGTGGCCCTTCGAACCGCCTTACCTGAATTAACAGTAGGTTTGGTCCACGGACGTTTAAAGGCGCAAGAAAAACAAGCGATAATGGACGAATTCAAAGACGGCTCCCTTGATTTATTAGTGGCAACCACCGTAATTGAGGTAGGCGTAGACGTACCAAACGCAAGCTTGATGATCATAGAAAATCCAGAGAGGTTGGGTTTAGCGCAGCTACATCAACTGCGCGGACGCGTTGGCCGCGGCACAGTTGAAAGCCATTGCGTACTGATGTATTCCAGCCCCTTGTCTAAAACCGCAACAAAGCGTTTGGGCGTACTAAGAGAATCTAACGATGGCTTTTATATTGCTGAAAAAGATTTAGAAATCCGAGGCCCAGGAGAGTTATTGGGCACAAAACAAACCGGTGTGGCTGACTTAAAAATTGCTGATCTTTTGCGCGACGCTTACCTAGTAGAAGAAGTCAAAGCTATGGCTGAGCTCGTATGGCGAGAGCATCGCGAAAATGCAGCGCATCTCATTCAACGTTGGTTGCCTTATCGTGATGACTATAGCAATGCATAATTTGTACGCCTTAATTTTTAAGTATCTGTGTTTGTGCCGATATATCAAGTGAGTTAATGGATTTTATTGCACATTTTTAATCATTCAAAATATGCAATGACAAGAATGAACCATACACACTGATATAGGTACGAAAAACATCATTGATATAAATAGTACAGCGATTATTGGCAATAATCCGCAAGCTAGCCTAGATATAAAAGACGCTACCAATCAGCTATATGAAAATATGTTGAGTGGTTTGGTGATAACGATCATTGCTTACTACGCACTGGTTTTTTATATGCATGGCAATGCATCGCAAGGTCATATTCAGATACTCGAAGTACTCATGTTACTCATCATAATTGCTCGTTTGAGCGATTACCTCCTCTGGCGCCGCAGTCCTCCTGATACCGTACAGCAAGCTAAACTATACAAAACTCGTTTTAAAGTATTGAATCTATTCACTGCCAGCTTATGGGCGATTACAGTATGTTTTTTGTCTCAGTATCAAAGTGTAGAAGAGCGCTATTTTACTTTGTTGATGGTGGGCTCGATGACCGGCGGCGCGGTAAATGTGCTTAGCCCCAGTCGATTGCTTGCTATTACTTATCCATTTTTACTTATCGTTCCAATCAGTATTGTGTCTCTCTTTTCTCCTCTTGAGACACTGAATTTAGTTGGCTTATTGGGTTTGGCCTATGGCGCGATTATGCTGGGTGTTAGCAGGCAAGCTAACGTGAATTGCTACCAAATGATCCGCATTAAAAATCGAGAAGCGGTATTTAGGCAAGAAATTGAAAATGAGCGCAACGAACTAAGCCGAGTCAATTTAATACTCAATGAAACAAAAGAAAAACTCGACTCTGCTAATTCAGAGCTTGAGGCAAAGGTGGAGCGTCGCACGGCAGAAATTTATCGCTTATCGAATCTGGATCCATTGACAAACATACTAAATAGGAATGCATTTTTGACGCAGCTAAGCGCAACGATAAAAGACATTGCACATAGCAAATTAGCCGTATTATTTATTGATTTGAATGGCTTTAAAGCAATTAACGACGGCTTGGGTCACCATGTTGGAGATACTGTGCTGATTAAAGTGGCACAGCGTCTTTCACAAAAATTGGATAAGCAGACTTTCTGCCGCTGGGGTGGGGATGAGTTTGTATGTTTCATTCAATATGAAACAGAGCTTTGTATTGAAAAGCAGGCTAATGCGATTTTATTCTCACTTGCGAAACCCATTGCACAAGAGGGCAAAACATTGCAGTTGAGCGCTTGCTTGGGCGTGGCTCGTTACCCTTTGCATTCAAAGTTGCCGCAGGAGTTAATTGAACAAGCAGATTTGGCAATGTATAAGGTCAAAAAAATGAAGGGTCAAGGATTTTTATTTTTTGACCAAGCATTAAAAACAGAATTAACCGAGCATCAAAGGCTCATGAATGGTCTAAAAAATGCGATCAAACATAAGGAATTGAATTTAGTGTATCAGCCAATAGTTGCTGCAAGTAATCATCGAGCAAAAGGCATGGAAGCGCTGTTGCGTTGGCAATTTGAAGGTAACGCGATATCTCCAGAAGACTTTATTCCTTTAGCTGAAAAAACCGGGCAAATTATTGAAATTGGTGAATGGGTGCTAATTGAAGCTTGCCAACAGCTAGTAAAGTGGCAGGGGATTGATAAAGCTTATGTATCTGTAAATATTTCGGCGGTACAACTGGCAAGCGCGCTGTTGATATCTTCTGTAAAAAAAGCGCTCAGCATCTCAGGTTTGTTACCAGAGCGTTTACATTTAGAGATTACAGAAACGTCCCTTTTAGAATACTCAGAGCAAGTCAGAACGAATATCGCAGGCTTGAAAAACTTAGGTGTTGAGATTGCAATAGACGACTTTGGAATGGGGTATTCTAATTTAAGTCAGCTAAAAGACATGCCTGCAAATACGATCAAAATCGACAAAGCCTTTGTTGACCAACTAGCAGAAAACGACAGTGCGATATTAGATGCTGTGTTGTTAATCGCGCAGGAATATCGATTCAAAACGGTGGCCGAAGGCGTTGAAACGGCGGAGCAAGTACACTACATCAGTGGTAGTAAGATTGATTCAATCCAAGGCTACTTTTTCTGCAAGCCATTAGCACCAGATGATTTAGAACTTTGGTGGATGAAGCAGTTGCAACAGTAGGGTTTCATTTCTTTAATTCGTGAACCGGAAAGCTATTTTTCGATTCAAAATCGATTGCGCGTGTCAGTGCAGAGTGCTCTGCGATGGGCTGAAAGTCGTAATGCGCTTTTAAAAATAAGGGCGCTTTATAAAGATGCGAAAGCGCTTCATTAATTTCATTTAATACTTTACGGCTAGTTTGTGTGTCATTACACATAATATGAGATGTTATTGTTTTGGGTATTCCTGTAATAGAGTAGGCTTGGTAGCTAAAATCCTGATTCTCAGCTTGATACGCATGCATTTCAGTCGGACTAACAATAGTAAATTCAGCGCGGTTGTAGCCAAACATCTTGACGTTCACTCCATGAGAAAAATTGCCTTGTACGAGATTAAGTTGTTTTGAAGAAAGCTTGGCAATTTGTGTATCAAGATAAGTTCCATAAGAAGCGCCTTTTGTTAATACTAGGCTGCTGTTAGGGTATGCATCTAATACAGCTTTCAAAGATATAACGGAACCTTGAGCATTCAGTAATTCAGGTGGTAAGGGTGGTAATTGTGCTTGCATATATAAACGATGAGATGACTGAAATGCAACGGGTCGAGAGAATAAATATTGTTCGTCACGCTTTTGGGTTTTTAGCCGAAACAACACGCATACAGCGCGATCTGTTTGTGACATCTCTCGTGAATGACGTGCAAGAGGCACATAGGCTAGTGTAAATGGAGATTCTAGCTGCTCGAATAGTAATATCATGGTTTGAGATGATGTACCGCTTCCCTCTTTTGCCGCAACCTTTTTAGAAAAGGATTTATCATCGTAAATTATTAAGGTGGTGTTATCGCTAAGTGCGTTAAATGAGATCAAAATACCCAAGAAGAAGATTGTGCAAGGCACAGCAAAGACACATGGCGACCGTTTAAAAATAAGTCTTAATTTTGCGTTTAACATTACCACATCCTCTGTATTTACTTACTTTCATCATCGAAAGTGATAAAAGCAACGTAAGGAATTTACTGCCCTGTAAGCTAATGATAGCGTTGGTGTAACATAACTTTTATTATTGCTGTTTGCAATTGAGCTAAACGTTTGCTGCCTGCGATGAACTCGCAAAAAGCAATACACAATTTTGTGGGAGGGAATATGAAGGTAGTCGTATTTAGTAGCCAAGACTACGACCGAGAGTTTTTAAAAAGTTACTGCCCCAAAGACATTGAGTTTGACTTTCAAGATGCTAAATTGAATGAACAAACAGCCGTGCTGGCGTCGAATGCTGAAGCTATTTCAGTGTTTGTAAATGATCATGTGGATAAAGCGGTCATCGACCAACTTGTAGAAATGAAAGTTAGCCATGTTGCGTTGCGGTGTGCAGGTTACAACAACGTTGATATCGACTATGCCAAAAAGCAGGGCTTGAGCATTTCTCGTGTGCCAGCTTATTCACCACAGGCAGTTGCCGAGCATACCCTGGCACTCATGATGTCGCTCAATCGTAAACTGCACAAAGCTTATAATCGTGTGCGAGAGAGTAATTTTGATTTAAATGGCTTGTTAGGATTTAACCTCAACAAAAAAACAGTAGGGGTTATCGGTACAGGTAAAATTGGTCAATCACTTGTTGATATTTTATTAGGCTTTGGATGCAAAGTGCTTTGCTACGATATTGAAAAAGATGAGTCGCTTGTTGCTAAGGGCTGCGAGTATGTGGGCTTAGAAGCGCTTAGTGAACAGGCGGACATTATTACCCTGCATTGCCCACTAAATGATAAAACCGAGCATCTAATCGACGAAGCGCTTATCAACAAGATGAAAACTGGCGTTATGCTAATTAACACCTCTAGAGGGAAGCTGATAGATACCAAAGCCGTGATCCAAGGGATCAAGCAAAAGAAGATTGGTTATTTGGGATTAGATGTTTACGAAATGGAAGAAGATTTGTTTTTTAAAAATCGGTCTAGCGAGATCATTGATGACGATCTCTTTCAGCGTTTGCTGACCTTTCCAAACGTTATGATCACCGGTCATCAAGGCTTTTTTACCCAAGAGGCAATGACTGAAATCGCACAAACCACCATTGCTAATTTAAAGCTTGCCGCAAAGGGCGAGCGCGATGACGGGACTTTTCTGTAGAGCTTTTTATGCCAAAGAAAAACAAATCAAAGCAACAAAATATGAAAAGTGCTAAAAGTGCGCCGGCCACGCAAAATGGAGAAGCCGCGCTCGCAAGCGAGATTAAAACCGTTATTCTAATAGAAGATGTAGGCAGCTTATCGGCTCATGAACGAGCAAAAACCTTAAGCGATAAAACAGGCTTTGAAGTTT
>CAYQMI010000075.1:4249-7994 GCA_964418575.1 uncultured Glaciecola sp. | reverse complement strand
CGCAGTCCGGTGATTGCCGCGCTATTGGAAGATGCCTTGTATCGTCTTGCGCAAGAGCAATCTGAGCTGCACGAGCAGCTAAGTTTGATTCAGGAAGACGCTGCTAATTACCTGAAAAAGTTAAGCGTCGATAGCTCTGAGGATGTTGTAGACGTTGTTTATCTCGATCCTATGTTTCCGCACAAGAAAAAATCCGCGCTAGTGAAAAAAGAGATGCAGGCATTTCAGATACTTTTAGGGCCAGATATGGATAGTGAGCACTTGCTTAATAGTGCCATTCAGCTAAAACCTAAAAGGATTGTTGTGAAAAGACCAATTGATGCTCCTGAACTTTTCAATTCAGAAAGCCGAGCCCCTACAATGGCGATTCGATCGAAAAAGCATAGGTTTGACGTATACATCAACAATTAAAAATATGCGCTTTTGAGCAAAAGGCTTAGGAGCGTTTTCTGCAGCATTTAACCAAACTGATTAAAAGGAATAATTATGATTGAAGTTGGCGCAACTCTCCCAGAAGCAACCTTTAGCCTAATGAAAAACGGCGACATGACTAACCCGACCACAAATAGCTTATTTGCCGGTAAAAAAGTGGTGCTATTTGCCGTTCCTGGCGCATTTACGCCAACCTGCTCTCAGGCGCATTTGCCAGGCTATGTCGCCCTTGCCGATAAAATGAAAGCGCAAGGCGTAGACGATATTATTTGTTTGTCGGTAAACGATGCATTTGTAATGGACGCTTGGGGTAAAGCGTCCAATGCTGAGCATATTACGATGCTAGCCGATGGTAACGCTAGCTTTGCCAAAGCCATTGGCTTAGATATGAATACCGATGCTTTTGGTGGTGTCCGGGCCCAGCGTTTTAGTATGTTGGTAGAAGATGGCACGGTAAAAGTGTTACATGTTGAAGACGCGGGCAAGTTTGAAGTAAGCGATGCTGAAACCATGATGAAAGACCTTTAAGCCATTAAAGCAGAATTAAATGTATTACCAAAAAACCGCTGATTGGCTTTTGCCGGCTCAGCGGTTTTTTGTTTAATAAGTAAATATACAAGGAGCGATAATGCCTGAGGGACCTGAGATTCGATTGGCCGCTGATAAAATTGCCAAAGTCATTGAAGGGCAAAGTATTGAGGCTATTGAAGTAGGCCTTGCGCATTTGGTCGCGCCAGCAAAGGAGCTAAGCGGTCGCAGAGTTGAAAAAGTGGAAACGCGTGGCAAAGCAATGCTCATACACTTTGATAACGAGCAAAGTATTTATTCTCATAATCAGCTCTATGGCGTTTGGAAAACATGCAAGCGCGGCAAGCCGTCACAAACCAAGCGCTCTCTACGATTAGCCTTGCACACCGCTGACATGAGCGCGATTTTGTATAGTGCATCGGATATTGGCGTGTATCACAAGCAAGAGCTAGCTGAGCATCCTTTTTTAAAAAAATTAGGCCCAGATGTTTTGCAGGCTGGCTTAACATGGCAAGCATTGCGCAAGCACTTACTCGATAAGCGTTTTTGTAATCGCTCTCTAAGTGCCTTGTATTTAGATCAGCACTTTCTAGCAGGCATTGGCAACTATCTGCGCACCGAAATTTTATTTGCTGCTGGCGTTCATCCCGACAACAAGCCTAAACAACTGCCTCCCGAGCGGCTAAAAGCCCTAGCTCAACAAAGCATTAAGATAAGCCAGCGAGCTTATGAAACCCGCGGACATACCGTAGCGAAAAGTTTGGCTAAGCGTTTAGCAAAAACCAAAGCACCTTATGAAAGCGTGCGTTTTATGGCGTTTAACCGCGAGGGCTTGTCATGCAGAGAATGCGTTAGCCCGATTATTAAAGCACAGCGAAACGGTCGACGTATTTATTGGTGTGAGCAATGTCAGCCGCTCTTAGCTAAATCGTAAAATACTCGGTAAAACACTTATATAGCTGAGTACCGCTTAGCACCGAAGCTGATGGGAAATGCAGCATGGGGATCATGTCGCAAGGTGCTTTTACTTCGTGAATGGCTTTGTGATTATCGAGTTCATCGATGTTCAGTACTTTTGCCATTATCTCTCCTTGTTTTACCCATTGGCCTGGGGCAACGCAATATTCCACCATACCGCCAAAGTCAGTAAACAAGGTGCGATAGTTTGCAAGGCTAACTCCGACTCGCTGCATTTCGGCGGGTTTAAATAGCGATGAGTCGAGTACTCCTTTGCATGCTAAGTAGCCTAAAATACTGTTGGCGTCCTTCGCCCCTTCTGCAAAATTAATCACTTCTTGGCTACCCATTTCTAAGGTAAATGCCTGCACGCCAAAATCGTAAGCTTTGCCAAACTTTGCACTCAAAGCATCTTGCAAGGTCCACCACGGGCAGAAGGTCGCTTCGTCTAACGCGCCGGCAAATTTATTGGGAATAAAAATACAGTGCGGAATAGAAAACTGCTTAGCTGCTTGTTTGGCATATTCTGGAATGTATGCATGACGAGTCGATACTGGGCCATTGTGCAAATCGAGCACGATGTCGGCATTTGCGGCGATATGTTGTAAGGTTAAGTTTAGCTGTTGAGCTAAGCCAAGACCCCAAGGTTGCTCTAATTTAGTTTTAATGTTTTGTTTTATGAGCGCATGAAAGTCTGCCTTGATGCAGTCTACAGTCTGATCTTCAGTTACAGTATCGGCGAATGCCAACACCGCTTCTTCATCATAATAGTAACCACGATTCCAATTAGTGCCGTTAACCGGGTCGAAGCGACCTAAAGTGTATTCTCCGGCTTTGATGTTGGTGCCTACAGGATTGCAGTTTGGCACTAATATCACTTCGCCGTGAATGGTATTCGACTGCAGAGCCTGTACTAAATGATAAATGACAACATTGCCTTGAACTTCCGCCCCGTGAATAGAGCTTTGTATATAAACGGTGGGGCCAGGTAAGCCGTCGCTTATGCGATAAATCGGGACATTTAAGCTGCGGCCCGAAGCATTTTGGGCAACCGCGCTATGAGATTTTACTAAGGATTTTGTCATGTTGTACTCAATTGGCTTGATACTGAATAATAAGCGCTTAGTGCAGAGGAAACAACTTAAGTCAAAAGCAATAAACTAGTAAAGGATGTGAAAGACTTATGCCATACTTTTAGGCATTATTGTTTGTCACAACTGCAAAGACTAAAAACGGAATTTTATGTTAACAGAGATACTACGCGCTACCTTGATGGGTGCTCTGCCTGTCTTCCTTTTATCTTATGTCATATTGAGTAAAGCCTTAACTCGGCATGACTATGATCCCCAAAAGATGAAATGCTCCAAGACGTCTCGGCAAACAGAAGAGTTCGACACGAATATGCAAAAAGGCCAATTTAACATTGGCGAACACGCCATGGACAAGTGGTTGTTTTTTGGCGGAGGCTTTTACGGCACTATGGCTTTTGCCACATTTTTAGCCATTGAAGTTGGGCAAATTATTGGCTTTTTTGGCAAGCTTTTTGACCTAACATTCTCTCAGGTGTTTAGCGCTATAGGCATCGATTTAATCGTGAATTTTTTTGTGGAAGCCATTATGAACATGATAGACGCATTCATTTGGTTTATTTACTGGCCTAAACACATTGATATGCAAAACGCTTGGGTGTGGTTAATTGCAACGTACATCGCATTTACGCTCTCCGCCCGCTGCGCTGAAAAAATGCCTGTTAGTGCGTTAATCAAAACAGTACTAGCACGCTTTTCAAAATAAAAAGTCGCAATCATAGTGGGTTTATTGTTTATCG
>CAYQMI010000075.1:0-4149 GCA_964418575.1 uncultured Glaciecola sp. | reverse complement strand
ATCGCTATTTTAGCTGATATCTCAAGTAAGGCATCCTATAAAGATATTATATGCTTGCTTGTATCGCTTTATCCTCAGCATAAGGCAAAGACTTATGCGATACTTTTAGGCATTACTGTTAGCCACAAGAATCTTTAAAACAACATTCTTTATAACAAAAGAAGAGAGGTCGTGAGTACATGGATGGACTTGTATTAATTGGAGTGTTGCTGATACTTGCGCTGCTCATTGGCACGGTGCTGAGCTTTGTAAACGTGAGTAAAATGAGCGATTTAAGGCGTCAGCTTGAAGCCTTGAAAAGCGTATTGCGTAAGCAGCATCAGCAAATTGAACATCTTCAAAGCGACGTAGAGGCTTTAAAATCGCGAAAGCCGGATGATTCAGCAAAGGATCTTAATCAAGCTCCTGAAGAGAGCAGCTCGGGAAGTTTAAATATTGAAGCAAACGAGCAAAGCACCGCGCAAGCATCAAGTTTACCGGCTGAATCAAAAGTAAACCCTCAAGCCGAGGCGCAAGAGTCTCCAGCGCTTTCACCGCAGTATAATCAGGTATCACCTAGCACTGTAGCACCAAGTAAGGCAGTAAAAGCTGATAAGAAGCGGGCGAGTACTTTCGAAGACTTTAATTTAGAGAAGTTTTTAATGGGCAACGGGCTTTTATGGCTTGGTGCACTCGTGCTCGCCATCGGCGGTGTATTTTTAGCAAAATACAGTATTGAAGCTGGCCTGTTTCCACCTGAACTGCGCATTATATTGGGTGCTGGCTTTGGTATCTTGCTCGTAGCAAGTGCTGAGTATCTGTATCGCAATCCAAAACGTTTTCAAATTAATAGTCCGGTGATCAGTGCTGCGCTGGCAAGTGGCGGGGTAATTACCTGCTTTGCGATGGTGTTGGTCGCTTTTGATTTTTATGCCTTTTTATCACCGAGTTTTGCCTTTGTATTGCTTGCGCTTATTTCTCTTGCTGCGGCATGGCTGTCACTTCGCCTAGGTCCAATTTTGGCGGCAATTGGCGTAATTGGGGCTTATGCTGTGCCTGCCTTGGTTTCTACCGGCTCTAATAACGTATTTATGCTATTAATGTATGTAAGCGCGGTGTCGTTTTCAGCGGTATGGATTCATCAAATTGTACAAAAATCGTGGATATGGTGGCTTGGTTTAGTCGGGCACTTTGTATGGTTTGCTGTGGCCCTTGAGCTCTCTTCTAGCTTTATTTACGGACATAGCTCGTCGATTGACGGCTACCAAAATTTGGAAATACTTACTGCTTTCGCACTTCTGTCTGCTTACTTATTTGTGCTCTTCCCCATCTTGTCTTGGAATTTAGCCTCAACACGTTTTGATGCACTTTCAGTCAAACAGCTATTAATGCCCCGCAAAGAGCACTTAGGTATATTGCTGCCGGTTTTGGGCTTGATGTTATATGCATTAAACAACCCATTTTACGACACTTTCATTTGGGTATTATTACTGATGTCGGCATTGCTGCTAGCAGCGCCGAGTCGCCACAGTGCCTTCGATACTTGGCCTTTCGTAGCGCTCGCTTTCACTATATTTGTGTATTTGCTGATGCCAGATAACTACGACTACAGTGACAATGTATTTGCCCTTACTGGCGGTTTTTTATTAGCACAAGTAGCTGCATTAGCAGGTTTGTTGTATGCGTTTATAATGATGAAAACCTTTCCTCAACGGCCTGCTTTTGCCTTACTTTTAGTGGTGGCGCCTTTAAGTCTGATGAGCTTAAGTTATGCCCTTGCAGACGCACAAGCTGCGGATATACTCTACCCCTTATTCGCCGCTGAGCTATGCATAGTGGGCGCGGTGTTTGCTTATTTTGCAATGAAAGAGAATAGTGCCTTGCCTAAAGTGAGCTTTCTACTTTTAGCAAATGGTGCGTTAGCACTTACTTTCACCATGCTGCTTTCTGCTAGTACCTTAACTTTAGCGATTGCGCTGCAAATTGCCTTAATGGCAACGCTGAGTAAAAAATACTCCCTGCCCATCTCCGGTTGGCTCTATAAAGTAGCGATGCTAGTGGTAATGGCAAGGCTAACGTTCGCACCTTGGTTGCCAGAGTATGCACAAGAGACCTTGTTTACACTGCATTGGTCCTTAGTCATATATCCTCTGGTGTTTGCAGTGCTGTGGTTTGCGCGCAAAAATATAGCTGAATCGTCGACAAAAGCTTGGATGGATGGGGCTTTATTGCATCTGGTGGCCTTATTTGTAACCACCGAAACAAGCTATTTCCTAATTGGCGACTATCCTGATTTTGCTTCACTTGGCTTTCAAGAGGCGGCCTTACTGGGGATGAACTGGCTTATTTTGGCAACGGTTTATTTGTGGCGAAGCCGCTTTGCTAGCCGACCTAAGCTATATCATTTTTTTGCGATACTGCTATTTATTGGCGCTGCCTTTACCCATTTACAAACCAGTGTTTACGGCAACCCCTTCATTAGTATTCAAGACACGGGCACAAACCCATTTATTAACTACCTATTGGTGCTTTGGCTAGTGCCCGCTACCACCTTACTGCTTGGTTTAAAGGCGCAATTTTACGCAAAAGCCTATGTGAAGTTAGTGAGTATTGTCAGCGCCGTGTTACTGTTTTTATATATCAATGGTGTGGTGCGTCTTGCTTTTAACGGGCAATTGTCGCTTAATGCCGCTCCCATTGAAGAGGCTGAGCTATATACCTACTCTATTTTGTGGTTGCTTATTGCGATTGGCGTGATTGTATTTGCGCAAAGCCGAAGCAATAACAGTATTAATCGAATAGGTTTTGGTATTTTAGCCGCAGTCGTGCTTAAAGCCTTTTTAATCGATATGGCGAATTTAGAAGGTTTGTTCAGAGCACTTTCATTCATTGGATTAGGATTGTCGCTGGTGGGAATAGGGTGGTTATTCCAACGTTTTAAACAGCAAGATGAAGTTACCGAGCAACAGCAATAGGCCAAGTGCATAATATGAGTATGCAAAGAGATGTAATAGTTATTGGAGCCGGCGCCGCTGGTTTATTTTGTGCCGCAGAAGCGGGCAAAAGAGGGCGCAAGGTAGAAGTGCTCGACCACGCTAAGCGCTTGGGCGGTAAAATTTTGATGTCGGGTGGCGGTCGCTGTAACTTTACCAATATGTACAGCTCTCATGAGAACTTTTTATCGCAAAATCCGCATTTTTGTAAGTCTGCTTTAAGTCGTTATACGCAGTGGGACTTTGTTGCGCTGGTTGAGCAATACGGCATTGCCTATCACGAAAAAACGCTGGGCCAATTATTTTGTGATGATAGCGCAAAAGACATTGTTGATATGTTGATGCAAGAGTGTAAAAAGGCGCAGGTTATTGTCAGTAACCGCTGTGAAGTAGGCGAAGTTAGCTATCAAAACGGCCAGTACCATGTACAAAGTGCCAAGGGTGAATATGTTGCGCCATCGCTGGTTATCGCCACCGGTGGTTTGAGCATGCCAAAGCTTGGGGCAACGCCTTTTGGCTATAAAGTGGCCGAGCAGTTTGGTATACCCATAGTGCCCACACGCGCCGCACTCGTGCCTTTTACGCTACATGAGCATGATAAAAATGTACTGGCTGAATTAAGCGGCATTTCAGTAGATGCCAGCGCCCATTGCAATAACACCCATTTCAACGAGAACATTCTATTTACCCACCGTGGCCTAAGTGGCCCTGCTGTTTTGCAAATTTCAAGCTATTGGGAGCCCGGGCAGATGGTTGATTTTAATTTATATCCCAACGGCGATTTGCAGCAGTTTTTGAGCGAAGAGCAGAAAAGCTCGCCAGATATGCATTTGTCTAACGCATTAGCAAAAGTTTATCCCAAGCGCTTTGTACAAACTGCGCTTGAGTATTTGCAAATTGAAAATAAAGCGCTGAAGCAATATCAAGGTAAACAGCTACATCATGCCGCTGAAACCTTTCAGCAATGGCAAATCAAGCCCAACGGTACAGAGGGTTATCGCACCGCCGAGGTTACCTTAGGCGGCGTAGACACCGACTACGTGTCATCAAAAACCATGGAGTGTAAATCTCAAGCTGGGCTGTATTTTATTGGTGAAGTGCTCGATGTAACAGGTTGGTTGGGGGGATACAACTTTCAGTGGGCGTGGTCGAGTGCTTGGGTGGCTGGGCAGGTGGT
>CAYQMI010000074.1:0-18918 GCA_964418575.1 uncultured Glaciecola sp. | reverse complement strand
AAAACCAAGAAAGGTTCGTGACGTTAGCTATTACTAAAGCATTTGAAAATTAAAACTCTGACAGCTCACTGCGCCCCAGCACAGCTAGCCGTATGGCGCATGTTTATTGTTATTGCCACTAAGGTGAGCTGTATTAACTTACTCATCACATTGAACCAAGCTTCTGTAAATAAATAAAGAAATGCGGTCGTTTTGCTACTTCTCTAACCGCCTCAAACAGGCTCTTTATCAGCTGCATTTTTGCCATCGTTTTTGATCTCCAAAAGTGCTCTGACTCGCAATTCCCATTTGCGTTTTGACCACTGCAAGCAACCAATTACCAGCGTTAAGCTCACGACCGTTGCTTCAATGCGAGGGAGTTCAGGAACTATATACCAACGTGTTGCGGAATAGCCTAAATATACGGCTATACCAATTTCGACACCACTGATTATTGCGACGTAGGCCATGAGATGGCTGCGGCACAATGAGGGAGAAAACGTGGTTAGAAACGACACCACCAACAAACATCCAGGCCCGAATATCATTAATGCAATTAAGAAGTTTGCGTTGTTTCCGTCAATCAGCTGAATAAATTGACCATGACACACAAGCACTAAAATCAGGCCCAAAATAAATAAAGGGATGCTGCTGTTGGGTAAATCTTTAAAGGGGACAGGTTGAAGTTTTGCCATGTGCATCTCGCTTTAATAGCATCTAGTATCGCGCAGCAAATTAAACCAAGTTACTTTCCTGTGCAGATTGCGTGAGTCTAAACTGAGTATACTACATAGACAACATGCATAAGATTACCATTAGTAACTAACTTAAGCAGTAAAGAGGGAAACAAGTTTAAAGTGGAATGATGAAGGGCAATAAAAAATAAGGAAAAGGCTTGCGGCGTATAATGCTTCTTTAAACGCTAACGCCTTTTCCAGCGCCATCTGCAGTTGCTCTGCCGGCACGATTATAGGTCATGGATTCTTTCGCTCTAAGCTCCATCATCATGTTGCGTAGGTGCACTAGTCTCAACTGACCATGCTCCACGGATTTCGCATTTATGGCGGTTAAGTACTTGCATTCGCCCAGTACTTTTTTGCATTTATCCAATAGAACATGGCACGACTGAGGTACTTCGGCTTGCTCTGAAACACGCGCGTACATGATTTCGACTGCTTGGTCTTGCGATTCAATGTTGCCAAGTACGGCTTCTTTATCTTGTAACAACTGCATCAACTTTTCTGGCTCTCGGGAGCTAATAAGATGAAGTTCTTGTTCCAAGATTTCTTTTAGCTCGCTTAATAAGGTGAGCTGTTTATTGATAGCATTTTCAAGACTAGTAGTCATAAATCACTCTACGCTTTCACGCCCAATATTTGAGACTCTAACACGGCGATTTTATTCGCTAAAACTTCAGGGTTAACACGGTACTCACCTTCAGAAATAGCCTTTTTCAAGCGGTCTACTTTCTCTTGGTTTACCGGTGCTTCACTGCCTTTTTTCTGCACGTTTGTTAGTTGTTGCGCGGACTGCGTTAGTGAAACTGAATCCTGTTTTGCAGGAGCTGCATTTTGTGCAGCGCCAGCGTTTGTTGCACTTCCTGATGTTGGAGCTTGACCCGGTTGATTAGCAAGCTTCGCTGCATCAAGTTGTGGCTTGTTTGTATTGTTTATGTTGTTGATTGACATAATATTTGCACCACCTATTATTTCCGTTACATGTCTGTATCGGCCGCACCTTTGGAATCTTTAGTGCTAACTACGACATTTTTTTGTCACTTTCACTTATCATAGCATTTTATTGACATATTATAAGACAAGCGTGCTGCCTTATAATGCTATTTAATCTTAATGAAACTCTTTATTTATAAGCTCTGTAGCTTAATAGCTGTATTCAGATTACCTTTGTGCGTGTAGTAATTAATATCAGCATTTCATGCTTATTTGAGCTTTCTAACACACTCTAATCTTCAGTTAGCAACTCTCATACCAAGTTATGTAAAGCTAAATCTTTATTTCGACTTCTTCCGTGCCTGAGACAGTTGCAAAGACCAAACGGTCAGACGACATATTGCGCACCTGTATCGTTTCTCCCAGAGTGCCGTCTTCTTCTGCGATACCATACACTTGTAAGCTCAAACCGCCGGTTACTGCGCTGATTGTCACGCGATCCCCTTTACAAACAAAGCACAGCATCGATTCGTTTAAAATAGTTCCTGGGCGTACACGGCGTTTTAGTCTAGCGCCGGCAATATCTTCAACGCTACTAAAAGTACTGCCTCTTAGCTTTCCTTTATCTATATCGGCCACTTCTATGTTTCTTGAAGATAGCATTGAACCGGGACTCAGTGAGTCGCTAGTTACAACAACTTGCTGAAGGCTTTGCACCGACACGTGGGTAAATACAAACCATTGTTTACTTAGGCAGCTCACCTTTACTGATATGTTAGATAAACGATTATCAAAATTCGTGCTTTCAAATGAATAGCCCTCAGCGCACTCAGGAACCTCAATTCTTGGGTCGAGTTGACGAACACTTACGTGAGTGTTTTCGCCAGGCATGTCTAATAAAGTGTTCAACACATAATCATGAGTTTGTGCTTGAATGAGTTGATGCTTAGGAGATTGTGCGATTGCCGTTAAGCTCACAAAAAATAAAGTAAAGACAATGCTCATTCTGGTCGATATAGGAATATGTTTCATGTATTGCATCAGTGACGTCCTTTTTAAGACACGCTTTGCTCATTTTGATTTGCGTCAGAATATTGCCAACAGCGTCAAACTTAGAGCGCATCATTTGTTAATACACAACCATACGCAACTATCGTGCCGAACCATCATCGGGGGATTACATGTCGGGTATTTTAGATTCGGTCAATCAGCGCACACAGCTGGTAGGACAAAACCGCTTAGAGCTTCTTTTATTTAGACTAAACTCAAGGCAGCGCTTTGGGATCAACGTATTTAAGGTGCGCGAAGTATTGCAGTGCCCCCCATTAACGTCTATCCCTAAGCTAAACAGTTTAGTCAGGGGTGTTGCTCATATTCGAGGTCAGACTATTGCGGTCATTGACTTGTCGATGGCAACGGGTGGGGCTCCTATAGAAGATATCAGCACGGGTTTTATTATTATTGCTGAATATAACCGCTCGGTACAAGGCTTCTTGGTTGGTTCTGTTGAACGTATCATCAATACGAATTGGGACGCAATTATGCCCCCGCCTACCGGTACTGGCAAAGCTAGCTACTTAACAGCGGTAACGGATGTAGAAGGTGAGCTTATTGAGATACTCGACGTTGAAAAGATCCTCAACGATATATCCCCACTTTCCACTGATGTATCGAGTGATATCAGCGACAACGTAGATGTATCGAAAAGCTCGGGCAAAATTATTTTTATTGCAGATGATTCTTCCGTGGCGAGAAATCAGGTTAAAAAGGCGCTGAATACGCTAGGTCTGGAAATTGAGCTAGCTAAAAATGGTCTTGAAGCGCTAAATCGCCTGAAAGAAATTGCAGCGGAAACCGGTGATGTGACCGACAAAGTAGGGATTTTGGTCTCAGATATTGAGATGCCAGAAATGGACGGGTACACCCTCACTGCTGAAATAAAGAATACACCTGAGCTTGCTCGCCTGCATGTAATTCTGCACACTTCCTTAAGTGGCGTGTTTAATCAGGCAATGGTTTCAAAAGTAGGGGCCGATGATTTTATTGCCAAGTTCCATCCTGATGAGCTTGCTACCGCGGTTCAAAAATGGCTGCAAACTGATTTAATAGGTAAACAGTAAGTGACACTAGCCGCAACAGCAAATGTGAATGATGCCTGTTATGCAAAATTCGCAAACTTTTTGTCTACGCGGCTAGGCATTACTTTAGGCAATAATAAACAGTATTTAGTGAACAGTCGTTTATCGCTAGTAATGAGAGAGTTTGCAATAAGCGATATTAACGCATTTATTCAAACCGTTATTGCCGGTACTAATCCGCAAATGACTGAGCGCGCTCTTGAGTCGATGACAACCAATGAAACATTTTGGTTTCGTGACGAATACCCATACCATATTTTGGCAGATGAACTTTTACCAAAACTGGCAAAACAACATGGCAAGCTTCGTATTTGGAGTAGCGCTTGTTCATATGGTCAAGAGCCATATTCAATTGCCATGGTTATTTCAGAATATCAGCGACAACATCCGGGCGCTTTTAGGCAAGGTGTTGAAATTTTGGCGTCTGACATCTCTAAAAAAGTGCTCAACTTTGCACAAACCGCTGTTTATGATGAGTTAGCCATTGCGAGAGGCTTGCCAGCAGCTATGCAGGAAAAATACTTCTCTCGTGTTGCAGGAGATAAGCTTCACGTTAAACCAGCGATAAGCTCTTTAGTTACCTTTAAACGGGTGAACCTGCTGGATAGCTTTTATTCCTTTGGTAAGTTTGACCTTATATTTTGTCGAAATGTTCTGATTTATTTCGATAGCCACACTAAGGCAAACATACTGCAAAAACTTTCCGCCTTATTGCCATCTGATGGCGCTTTAATGTTAGGGGCCGCCGAATCAATAAGTGGTGCTGAGCATGTTTTAAAAATGGAAAAATGTCCGCGCGGCCTTTATTACAGTAAGCGCGGCTAGTATTACCCTCTTCTAATTTCTGCAAAAAATCCTTTTCTTTTTTATTTGGCATAGCACTTGCTAAATCTCGAACATGACAAACGTTCAGGTATTAGTTTATGGCCATTAACTTAGACCGCTTAGCAGGATTTCATCACACCGCACTTAAAGTTCGTGCCGACAAGATGGAAGTGATTGCTGGCAATTTAGCAAACGCGAATACCCCTGGGTATAAAGCAAAAGATATAGATTTTAGAACGGCGATGGACAACGCGATGCGCACAACAAGCGCTTCGCAGGCTAGTCCATCAAGTATGGTTCGCACTGACGATAGCCATATTGCAGGTAGCTCACGTCAACGGTTTGATATTCAGTACAGAATTCCTGATCAACCTGATACGGGCGACGCCAATAACGTGGATGTTCAGGTAGAGCGAAACGCATTTCTAGAAAACGGTATGCGTTATGAAGCAAGTTTGATGTTATTAAACGGCAAGTTTAGCGGCATGAAAAAAGCACTTAGCAGCGGAGGTCAATAATGAGCCTATTTAATGTAATGAATATTTCTAGCACCGGCATGTCGGCAGAAAATGTCCGCCTAAATACAACCGCTAGTAATATCGCAAACGCAAACAGTGTATCGAGCAGTTACGAAGATACCTATCGTGCGCGTCATCCGGTATTCGCTGCTGCACTAGATAAGGCCTCTGCGGATCAGTCTAAAGGTGTGGGTGTAGAGGTAAAAGGCATTGTTGAGAGCGACAAGCCGCTGCAAATTGAATATGCCCCCGGCAACCCAATGGCAGATGAGAACGGATATATTTATAAATCGAACGTTAATATCGTAGAAGAGATGGCAAACATGATGTCAGCCTCTAAAGCCTACGAGACGAATGTTCAGGTAGCAGATACCACCAAACGTATTTTTCGCCGAGTGTTACAACTTGGTCAGGGCCAATAGGCTTAGCCAGCTAGTCGCGAATAGCGTCGCTGTCGTTATGAGGATATTTTCATGAATGTGTTAGAACAACAGGGTTTAAACCGTGACCTTTATTGGAACACGGAAGATCAGGTAAAGGTTGCGAGCAAAGATGATCAAACGCTCAAACAAGAGGACTTTTTTGCCTTATTAACCGAGCAACTTGCTAATCAAGACCCAACCAAGCCAGTAGACAATGACCAAATGGTGGCACAAATGACCTCATTTACGACCGCCGATGGTATTTCACAATTAAACGAACAATTTAGCAGCTTTGCAGCTTCAATGACTTCAAATCAGGCGCTCCAAGCTTCTAGCCTTATTGGTCAACAAGTACTGGTGACCGGCAATATCGGTCATAAAGACAGTGCAGAGGGTGGCATCAGCGGCGTGATTATCAGTGAGCAAAGCACGCAAAACACTGAAATTAATATTTATAACGCAGCGGGCGAGGTAGTTCGCACCATGCAAGTTGGCACGCAGCCAGCCGGCAATATTGAATTTACTTGGGACGGCACAGATAAAAACGGCAACTCTTTGCCACCTGGTGATTATGCCGTTCAGGTTCAAGGCGAAGTGTTTGGTGAAGTTCAAGCACTTGCTACAGCAATCAACCGCCATGTTGATAGCGTTAGCCTCTCTGGCTCAGGTCAAGGGGTAGTACTTAATTTAGATGGTGATGTCAGCATTAAATTAGACGACGTCATTCAAATCGGTAATTCATAGGAGAATATACATGTCTTTTAATATCGCACTCAGTGGTGTTTCAGCGTCACAAAAAGATTTAGATACCACGGCGAATAATATCGCGAACGTCAACACTGTTGGTTTTAAAGAGTCTCGCGCCGAATTTGGTGATGTGTATGCGGCTTCTCTTTTAGCGTCGGGCAAAACAAAGGTGGGCGACGGTGCGCTTACGCAAGAAGTGTCTCAACAGTTTTCACAAGGTAGTTTGAGCTTTACCAACAACTCTTTAGATTTGGCAATTACCGGCAACGGCTTTTTTGCCACGGTACCTGAAATAACCTCACGTGACTTTTCTTTTACCCGTGCAGGTCAGTTTAAGCTAGATAGCAATAATTTTGTTGTTAATTCGGCTGGTGATAATTTACTAGGCTTTCCGGTAAACCCCGACGGCACATCTGCATCAGTAGCACTAAGTACCACCGTACCTGTGCGTATTCCAGACTCTTCTGGTTCTCCGCAAAAAACATCAGAAGTGGATTTAAGATTTAACTTACCGGCTGGTGATCAGGTAAAAGACCCTGCTGACTTTGACCCTACAGACCCACTTACATACAACGCTGCAACATCTGTAACGGTGTACGACTCCTTAGGCGACAGTCATATCATGACTTATTATTTTATGAAGGATAACGATCCGGGTAATGTGAACGAATGGTATGTCGCTGCGGCCGTGGATGATCAACTCGTTGATATGGCAAATTCAGATGGTTCTGACGCCGACCCAGCAACCGCTGTCAATACAGTAGGCACAGGTACGGGTAATGGTGTTACCGCTGCAAAACTTAAATTCAGTGACGGTGGTGATTTTATTGGTATCGAATCTGCCGACGGTAACGCACAACTTGATAGAAAAATTGTAACCGAAGCCCTTGGCGGAACAATTTTGTCAAATGGTTCGGATGCAACACAAACCATTGCAATCGATTTTAATCTAGACCCAAATGGCGCCAATCCAAATGAGCCTACACAGTTTGCTTCAGCATTTGAGGTAACCTCGCTTGAGCAAGACGGTTTGCCAGTAGGGCGCTTAACAGGCATTGATATTGGACCGGACGGCTTGGTTCGTGCAACATTCTCAAACGGTACTTCTGAGCCAATTGTGAGAGTGGCCCTAGCAAGGTTTGCTAACGAGCAAGGTCTTACTCAGCAATCAGGTACTGCTTGGAAAGAGAGCATTCTCTCTGGTGAAGCGTTAGCGGGTGAAGCAACTACTGGTACGTTTGGTGACATTAATTCATCTGCACTTGAGCAAGCGAATGTGAATTTAACTACCGAGTTAATCGACATGATCATTGCTCAAAGAAACTTCCAGGCAAACTCAAGAGCCCTTGAAGTGAACAACCAGTTAAATCAGACTATCTTAAATATTCGATAGTCTTGAACTAACAAGAACGTCTTTCGTTTAGAAGATGTCTATACCTAACAACCGACTCTAACGAGCAAGTATAAAACAAAAGATTACGGCGAGCGCGATACAGCGCTCGCCTTGTTCTACTCCTCATTTTTGTAAAATACCTCTATTAAAGTTGTCCCTCTAAGCCTATTGGCATTTTAATTGCTTAGTTTAATTGTTTACTAACAGATAACGTCATTTTTTGACATGTTAAGGCAGTTAAAATGGATAAGTTACTCTACATCGCAGCTAGCGGAGCCAATCAAGATTTACTGGCAACCGCCGTGCGCGCCAACAATCTGGCGAATGCGCAAACCAATGGTTTTAAAGCTCAGCTAGAACAGGCTCGAGCAATGCCTGCTTACGGCGAAGGTTTGCCGTCTCGCGTATTTAGCATGACCGAATCTCCAGCGAATAATTACGAAGGCGGTGCCATGATCACAACTGATCGTCCGCTCGATGTCGCCATTCAAGGCGAAGGCTGGTTCAGTGTGCAAACTCCCGAGGGCGGCGAAGCATTAACGCGCAACGGTAATTTTACAATGACCGCAGAAGGCGCGCTGCAAGATAGCAAAGGTAACTTAGTCATGGGCGAGAATGGCCCTGTGTTTCTGCCTATTCCTATTGAAAATATCACCATTGCCGGTGACGGTACTATTTCAACGCGCCTGCAAGGTGCCCCTGAAAATGCCATTGAAGATGTGGGCCGCTTGAAGCTAGTTAATCCGGAGCTTGACCAGATCAAGCGACGCGAAGACGGCTTGTTTGAACTTAAAACTGGCGGTTTTCCTGAGCAGGATATTACGGTAAGCGTGCGCTCGGGCATGTTAGAAGGCTCGAATGTTAACGCCGTAGAAGAAATGGTGCAGATGATTTCTTTGCAGCGCCACTACGAAATGCAAGTGAAAGTAATGAACAAAGCGGATCAGCTATCGATGCGCGGCAACATGTTATTGAGAATGATTTAATCGCAGCGGTTTAACGTTGTTGTTTTAAGAATAAATGATTTGCGAATAATATTCGCATAAGGTAATAAAGATGCATCCAGCACTATGGATAAGTAAAACCGGACTAGACGCAGCACAAACTGATGTAGCTGTAGTATCGAATAACCTGGCCAACGCCAGCACCATCGGTTTTAAGAAAGACCGCGCGGTATTTGAAGATTTACTCTATCAAAACATAAACCAACCTGGTGGTCGTAGTTCAGCCGATACTGAATTGCCCTCGGGATTGATGCTAGGTGCCGGTTCAAAAGTGGTTGCGACGCAAAAAACGCATACCCAAGGTAATCTGTTAACCACAGAAAACGCGCTAGATATGTCGATACAAGGGCGTGGATTTTTTGAAATTCAAATGCCAGACGGCAGCTCGTCTTACACGCGCAACGGTCAGTTTACTCTAAATGACGAAGGACAGATGGTAACACCGGGTGCAGGTTTCGTGCTCCAGCCAGTAATTACTTTGCCGCCAGATGCTCAGCAAGTCACTATTTCGCAAGATGGCGAGGTATCTGCACAACTAAGAGGTCAGGCTGAGCCGCAGGTGCTAGGGCAAATCAATTTAGCCGATTTTATCAACCCGGCGGGTTTGCAGCCTTTAGGTCAGAATTTATACGCAGAAACGGCGGTTTCTGGTGCGCCAGTACAAGGTGTTCCGGGACTTGAAGGTTTGGGAACTATTGCGCAAGGTACCCTTGAAACCTCTAACGTGAATGTTACCGAAGAATTAGTAAACCTCATTGAAAGTCAGCGCCTATACGAAATGAACTCCAAAGTCATTTCATCGGTTGACCAAATGCTTGGTCAGGTTATTCAGCAGCTTTAAGAGGTTTATGATGAAATTTCACGCGGTATTTTTGTTAATTGTTTCGGCGGCTTTAAGTGCATGTAATTCGACTGCGCCCGAGGCTATCGCAGCAAACGATCCCTTTTACGCGCCAGCGGTTCCGGTAGTAAAACGCGACCAAATTGCAGAAAACGGCAGTTTATTTACCGCCTCAATGGCCAACAGCCTGTATTCGGATGTAAAGGCTCGGCGCGTTGGCGATATTATAACTGTAAGGCTTAGCGAAAATACCAACGCAACAAAAAGTGCAGGCACATCTTCATCAAAAGAATCGAATGTAGATTTACAGCCTATGATTGGTTTAGGCGGTAACGCTATCCAAATTGGCAAAGAGTCGGTGCAGTTAGGCATCGATTCAAGCAACGATTTCACTGGCGATGCACAAGCAAGTCAGAGTAATAGCTTACAAGGCAACATCTCAGTCACGGTAGTAGACGTGCTACCGAATCAAAATTTAATCATTCGCGGTGAAAAGTGGCTAACACTGAATAACGGCGATGAATATATTCGTTTGACCGGCGTTATTCGACCGGCCGATATCACGCCAACTAATGAAATACAGTCGACCAAAATTGCTAATGCTCGCATTCAATATAGCGGCACCGGCAGCTTTGCTCGCGCTCAAGAAAAAGGTTGGCTAACGCAGTTTTTCTCATCTAAATGGTGGCCATTATGAGTCGATTACCAGTGCTGTATACATGGGCTTTAGCCCTCATACTAGCAGCAAGTTCTATCGCGCCAGCATTTAGTGCTCAGCGTATTAAAGATTTAGCCAGCGTGCAGGGCGTGCGGACCAACCAATTAGTGGGTTATGGTTTGGTTGTTGGCTTGCCGGGCACGGGCGAAACCAGCCCATTTACCGAGCAGTCTTTTAGAACCATGTTGACTAACTTTGGCATTAGCCTAGACGCAAACGTTAAACCAAAAATCAAAAACGTGGCGGCGGTTGCCGTGCATGCTGAATTGCCCGCATTTTCAAAACCGGGTCAAACTATTGATATCACCGTTTCGTCAGTAGGTGAGGCTGCAAGTTTACGCGGCGGTACTTTACTACAAACCTTTTTAAGAGGGCTAGATGGTGAGGTTTATGCCGTTGCCCAAGGCTCTTTAGTGGTATCGGGTTTTGGTGTGCAGGGTAATGATGGCTCAAGCATTGTGAGCAACACACCCACCGTGGGCACGATTGCCAATGGCGCGGTAGTTGAACGTGCGGTACCAACAGGTTTAATGCAGCACGATTATCTTACGTTAAATTTACACCGCCCAGATTTTAGCACCGCCCAAGCGATGTCTGATGCAATTAATCAGCGCCTTGGCGCAGATCCAGATAAGGGTTATGCGATTGCCACTCCTATGGATGCAGCATCGGTAAAAGTCATGGCACCAAGAGATGTATCTCAACGCGTTGGCTTTTTAGCAACCATTGAGAACTTTGAATTTGTGCCTGCCACAGCACCGGCTCGCATTGTGGTAAACAGCCGCACGGGCACGATTGTGATAGGTCAAGATGTTCGCCTTATGCCTGCTGCAATTACGCACGGAGGCCTCACGGTAACCATTTCAGAAGGCGCGCAGATATCTCAACCTAACACGTTAGCAGGCGGCAACACCGTTGTGGTGCCCCAGTCGGTAATTGACGTGGATTTAGGCGACAGCCGCATGTTCAAATTCGACCCAGGCGTTACCCTCGACCAGTTGGTGAGAGCGGTTAACGAAATTGGCGCAGCCCCGGGTGATTTGATGGCAATTTTGGAAGCTTTGCGTCAGGCAGGTGCCTTGCAGGGCGAGCTCATTGTTATCTAGCTTTCAACTCAACTCATTGTCATTTAACTAAAGAAAATTACGGATAAGGCTCATGGATTTATCGTCAAACGCAAAGTCACAGCTTGAGATGTCAAGGTCGGTACACGACCTTGGCAGCTTGGACACTTTGCGTGCAGCGGCAAAGTCAGGAGACCAAGGCGCGCTTGAAGAGGCGGCCAAACAGTTTGAAGCGATATTTGTACAAATGCTGCTTAAATCGATGCGTAAAGCGCAAGATTCTATGGCAGATAAAGACAGCCCGTTTAACTCAGAGCAAGTAAAGTTTTATCGTGATATGCACGATCAGCAGCTCGCTACCGACCTTTCAACCAATGGCAGTATTGGCCTGGCCGACGTAATTGTTCAGCAGATGAGCTTAAACAATGGCGTTATGCCTGCAAGTGCCGTGCGTAACGACGCGAATCTGTCGATGCTGAATCAAAACGCCAAGCTAAGAGCTGCGTTTTTAGGCAAACAAATGAATGACCTTGCGCCTAGCAATAAAGATGCAATTAAGTCTGATCAACTAAACGTGCAAGCACCGACTAAAAAAGCCGCCTTTGATTCACCCAAAGAATTTATAACATCCCTTTACCCACAAGCTCAAGCGGCAGCAGAGCGTTTAGGTATTTCTGCAAAAGCCCTTATTGCCCAAGCGGCAGTAGAGACAGGTTGGGGCAAGTTCATGATCCATCAGGGCGATGGCAATAACGCTCACAATCTATTTGGTATAAAAGCCGACAAACGCTGGGACGGTAAGAAAACCTCCATAGACACCTTGGAATTTGACAATAACTTACCTAAAAAGCAAACCGCGGCATTCAGAACGTACAACAACTTTGCTGAATCCTTACATGATTATGTAGATTTTGTAAGTGCCAACCCAAGGTATCAGCAGGCGCTCGAAAAAACAGCGGCACCAGAAGAATATTTTAACGAACTACAAAGGGCCGGTTATGCTACCGACCCCAATTACGCCGACAAAATCATGTCGGTTTATAACAGCTCAACCATGAGTGACTTATTGCCATGATCCGAAACGCCGACTTATTCTCAATCGCAAAGACTGGTATTAATGCGAGCAATAAGCTTCTCAACACTACCAGTAATAACATTGCCAACGTAAATAGTGAAGGCTACGTGCGAGAGCGCACCGTGTTCAGTAATCATATGAACGGCGGCGTCGACTTTGGTTTTACCGACAGGGTGTTCGATGTTTTTGCGCAAAATCAACTGCGCCGCGATACCTCATTTGTTGGCGAAACTCGCGCGTTTTACGACAGGGTAGAAGGCTTAGATAAAGTCTTGGCAAGTGAAGCAAACAGTATCGCTTCATCCATGACCAACTTTTTTGGCGCGATCCAAACCGCAGCAGATGACCCAACCAATACTGCATCTCGCGATGCAATCATGGGCACAGCTACTGGTATGATGAATCGCATTAATCAGCTTGGCGATTTCATGAAAGCCAAAGAAGACGAAGTTGAATTGCAAATTCAACAGTCGGTAGACCGTGCAAATAGCTTAGTGACGCAAATTGGCAGTTTGAATGAAGCGATTCAAGTCGCCAATGGTTCTTCTACAGTAGACACGCCAACCAAGTTATTAAACCAGCGTGACCAAGCCATACTTGAGTTATCGAGCATTGTTTCGGTAGAAGTACGCAACAGTCCAAACGGTGACGATGGCTTGGTGGTGAACTTAACCACAGGTGAGTCACTGGTGATGGCCGACGGCAGTTTCAATGTTTTTGCTGTGGGTGGCGATCCTGATTTTACAAACCGTCAGCTCACGCTTAAAACTGATTTTAATTCGCCCACTAAAGGCGATACCACCATTAATATTCGTGAAGAGAATTTAGGCGGTGGTCTGGGTGGTTTATTTAAATACCGCGAACGTGTGCTAGAGCCAGCGCAGCGAGATTTAGGTAAGCTTGCCATTAGCTTGGCAGATTCTGTTAATGCACAAAACCGCCAGGGCATGGACTTAGACCAACAGCTTGGTGGCGACATATTTAACATCGCCGAATTTAGCGCAATAAATTATCCACAAAATAGCGACTTGGGCCTTCAGATGAGAGGTCGAGTAGGCACTGGCGCGAGCGGCGAACTCACTAACAACGACTACAGAGTAACGGTTTTAAGCGCACCAACTGGCACACCACCAAGCTTTGATATTGAAGTGGCCACCGTTAAAAGTGACGGTACGCCTCAGTTAGACTCTAGTGGCAATGCCATTGTGCAAACGCAAACCGTTACAGCAGGTTCGGGCAACTATAACGCCACTGTTGGCGGCATAGAGCTTGAATTTAACAGCGGTAGTCAATACGCCATCGGCGATCGCTTTTTAATTCAACCAGCGCGCGTTGCAGCGGCTAACCTAAGCATGGCCACTACACGAGGGGAAGACTGGGCCTTTGCAAAACCCATTAGAGTCGATAGCGGTGATAACAACTTAGGTGATGCAAAGTTAGTCAGTACGAGTATCTCAAATACAACGACAGGCACATCTGCATTTAACGGCGCGGGGGGGCTACATAACTTAGCAAACTCGCCATCGCCAGTATTTGGTGCTCCAGTATCTATTCGCTTTACAGCCAGTGATGAATATCAAGTACTCGACAATGCTAGCCCTGCCAACGTTATTACAACCGTGTCGGGTGTGACCGATTTTAATAAGCTAATCGAACAAGCAAAAGCAAGTGGTTCGCCAGCATGGCCTGCAGATTTCGCTGCATTGCCTGATTACCCGGGCTACGACTTTTCTTTACAAGGAGAAGTAAAACCGGGGGATACATTTAGTGTTACCTATAATACTGATGGTCTTAATGACAATCGTAATGCGGTTGAGTTTGCTCAACTGCAACAATCTGATCTTGTGCGTCAAGGTAATGCGTCTAATCAAAACAAAACCACCTTAAATGAAGCGTATTCCTCGCTCGTGGGTTTTGTCGGTTCAGCTACAGCAAATGCCAGCGTAAATTTAGAGGCTGCGAAGGTCATGCAAGTGCAATCTTCTGAGTGGTTCGAGTCTTCAGCTGGCGTCAGTCTAGATGAAGAAGCGGCCAACCTTATTCAGTTTCAACAGTCTTATGCCGCGGCAGCTCAAATACTGAGCTCGGCTCGCGATATGTTTGAGACCATTTTGTCGGTTACACGATAGTTTTATTATTTTTGCTTTATGGGCATGACCATAAAGCGCTTGCTCCTTTTAATAGGATTAATAAGAGAATCAAGAGATGAGAGTCACTACCAATTTAATATTTGACCAAAACTTAAGGTCAATTAACACTAGCCAAGGTGAGCTGTCAGATTTGCAGAGTCAGTTGGCTAGCGGCAAACGTTTGCTTCGACCTTCAGATGACCCTGTTGGTGCCTCGCAAGTGATTCGTCTTACTGAAGAGCTCGATAAAATTAATCAATACGAACGCAATATAGACTTGGCAACAGGAAACCTTGAGCTGCAGGAAACCTCTTTGCGCAGCATCACAGATGTGCTTAACCGAGCTAGAGTGCTAACGGTGCAATCGGGCAATGGTATTTTCTCGCAGCCTGATCGCGAAGCGGTGGCAGTGGAGCTTGACCAAATTCGAAATCAAGTGATTGATTTGATGAATACGCAAAATGCCAGCGGCGACTATATATTCTCGGGTTATCAGTCACAAAAGCAGGCTTTTGCATTTAATCCTGCCAATAGTGCTGAACCAATAAAGTTTCAGGGTGATGATGGCACCAACAACATGCAAATTTCTGACAGTGTCAGTATTCAAACCAGCAGTTCAGGAAAAAGCATTTTTGAAAATGTGAATGGACGGCTCAACTTTGGTTTTAGCAGTAGCAATGGCGCTACTCTTGGCGGCTATGGAATTCGTCATCAAGGCACCTTCGATAGTTTTCATAACACAAACTATGACCCTCTTAATGCGCTTAACAATCAGTATGAATTTACTATAAGCAGTTCTAATCAAGTTAGCGTTAGGAATGTGGGCACAGGAAATGTGGTCGACACACTACCGTTTATTGCAGATGAGCTGATGAGCTTTAATGGATTTGAATTGAGCATGAATGGCGCGATAGGAAGCTCAATTACGCTTGAGTTAAATCGACCTGAAAAACAGAATATCGCGGAGACGATTCACAACATGTCTTTGGCGCTCAAAAATCCCAATATTTCTTCACAAGAATTTTTATCTGCTATTGATGACACTTTGGTCGGTCTTGATAACGGTTTAAATCAAATGGCGCGAGAAAACTCTTCCATCGGCGCTCGATTAAACATTGCTGAGTCGGTGCGCAGTTCCTTACTCGACAGTGAGGTAACAAACCAACAGGCGCGTTCTGCAATTCAGGACGTGGATTACGCGCAGGCATCAACTGATTTTGCACGTCAAGAAACTGCGCTTGAAGCAGCCTTTGCAAGCTTTCCTCGTATTGCTAACTTGTCTTTGTTTAACTATATCTAAGAAAACTCCTTCCTAAATTAAAAAAAGTTAAAATTTTTTTCAGGGCTTAAAAATTGGTTTTTTCCTGCTTAAGCCCCTGTTTTAACAATCCCTAATTCATGTTCAATTTTTAAAGGCGGCAAATTTTTGCCGCCTTTTGCGTTTTTTTTCAAAATTAGATTAAAGGGATTTTCTAGAGCGTCGATACAGTCTTCGAGAGAGCCAGTACATGTACTTTTCAAAACTTGAAGAGTGATGTTCTACAATTTGTAAACAAATCACCGGAATCCGTCCGGCTGCCAGCAACCGCTGGACTGAGAGTGCAGGAGAGACTTATGTCTATGTTCGTCAATACTAACGTTTCAAGCTTAAACGCCCAACGTCAGTTAACCAATTCAAGTAATTCACTAGGTACGTCTTTTGAGCGTCTATCTTCTGGGATGAGAATCAACCGTGCGTCTGACGATGCAGCCGGTCTTCAAATTACAGATCGTATGACCACTCAAATTAACGGCCTTAACCAAGCGGTAAGTAACGCTAACGACGCTATATCATTATCACAAACTGCGGAAGGCGCGTTGGGCGAAACTACTAACGCTTTACAACGTATTCGCCAACTTGCGGTGCAATCACAAAACGGTATTAACTCGGCTGATGACCGTCTGGCTCTTCAAAAAGAAGTGTCTGCGCTTAAGTTTGAGATTTCTCGTATTGCGAGTGATACACAATTTAACAAAGTTAATATCTTAGACGGTAACTTTTCTGCCGCCTTCTTAGTCGGTGCAAATGCTAACCAAAACATCTCGGTTAACTTATCAAGAGCAGGTGGCTTCGGCGCATCAAGCTTGGTTGGTACTTTGAGCGTTTCTAGCGCGGCTGGCGCATCAGCTGCACTAGCCACCCTAGACACTGCGATATCAGCAATAGGTGCGACGCGTGCTGACTTAGGTGCTCTAACTAACCGTTTCCAATCAACTATTCGTAATTTGTCTAATGTGTCTGAAAACATGTCTGCGGCTCGTTCACAGATTTTAGATACTGACTTTGCAAAAGAAACAGCTAACTTAACGAAGAATCAGATTCTTCAGCAAGCAAGCACAACTGTCTTGTCACAGGCTAACCAGCGTCCACAAGCAGCCTTACAGCTTCTTGGCTAATAGCGTATAGCAAGAGATAAGACCCTACTGTTTGGGGAATGAAGCCAGGAGGTAGTAACTTGTATTCACAAGCCAAACAGAAAACACAGTGGGCTCACACTTAAAACAAGAGCAACTGGCCAGGCAATTCAACGCCTGGCCGCTTATTCCTCTTCTTTTTTTATCTAATTTAGAAATTTCTCTAAAGGTTTTTGCGTATCTGTACGATAACTTATTTAAGCAGGGCAAAACACCAAAAATAAAAATATCAAAGACTCTGCAATGCATCGTGAATCTTGCACAATAATAACAAAGCGAGAACACCATAATAAGATGCAGCCAGCCACGCAAAAGCTAAGTTGGCAACAAGCGTTAGGAAGAAGAGTGAGTGGCCGAACAAATTAAGTTTGGCTAGCAGCAAGCACAATAAATTGCGTAAATGGTATATTCCAAAAGCTCAATATTGCAAATGCATACTCCCTCCATGCCACCGAGCAAAGAATCCTAATGCTTTATTTTGACAATCAATAAGCGCTTTAAAGTGTTTGAGTGTCAATAAGCAGTCACCAGACTGAATAAAAAACATTTAAAAACAAAAAACGCACGACTATGCGAGGGAAAAGTGCGGCCTGAAAAAGGTGATTCAAAGGAAGTTGAAAATTATAAGCTGAACTGCCAACGATCAGGAATGATGCCAGGAGGTAGTGAGAGGTATGAGGTCTGGAACATCATACCTGTCGTCAGCAAAGAGCTTTCGCTCTGTTACAGCATATATGCTTCATCAAATGTAGTGAACAAATGATGAAAATGAATCAGTCCATGATTCGCATATTACAAAGCACATTGTGTGCCAAAACTTAAGATGAGTCACGATAACAATAATAGTAGGTGACCACTTTTTACCAAAATCGTTAGGAGATTATTATGTCTTTATTTGTTAACACTAATATTTCATCGCTAAGCGCACGTCGTTTTTTAAGCGATACCACCACTAATTTAAACACAGCCTTTGAGCGTTTATCATCTGGCATGCGCATTAACAGCGCTAAAGATGACGCAGCAGGCTTACAAATTTCTGATCGTATGACCTCGCAAATCCAAGGTTTGGACCAGGCTGTACGTAATGCAAACGACGGTATTTCGTTGTCGCAAACGATAGAAGGGGCAATGACAGAGATTACTAATGCTCTGCAACGTATAAGAACCCTAGCTATTCAATCTCAAAATGGTATTAATTCAGCTGCTGATAGAGGCGCTTTGCAAAAAGAAGTGTCTGCCTTGAAAGTAGAAATGAGCAGAATCGCACAAACCACCCAATTCGGGGGCGTAGATGTTCTCAAAGGTGGGTTTTCGTCGATATTTTTGGTTGGCGCAAATGCAGGGCAAACCATCAGTGTTAATGTATCCAGAACCGATGGATATGGTACATCTGGTTTGTTTGGTTCTAGTGCCGGCGCACTGTCTGTATCTACAACGGGTCAAGCGTCTGCCGCATTAACTGCTATTGATAGTGCAATTGAAGTAGTGAATGGCAAGCGTGCTGACTTAGGTGCAATACAAAACCGTTTTCAGTCTACCATTCGAAACCTGAGTAATATCTCAGAGAATGTATCTTCGGCAAGAAGTCGTATTCAAGATACAGACTTTGCCGCAGAAACGGCAAACCTTACCCGCCTGCAAATCATCCAGCAGGCAAGTACCACAATTTTGAGTCAGGCAAATCAGCGTCCGCAGGCAGCATTATCGCTTCTTCAAGGATAAGTAGCGGTGGTTTGTACTAGATGTGTACACCTCAACTTGAAACGAATAATAATTAACTTTTATATAGGCTTGAGAGGCCCTAAGGCTAGCCAGGGAAGGCAGCTATTTTATTCAAATAGATATGAAGTAAAAGGTCGACTAACAAGACCGAGAGTGTAGAGATGTGGTTGAGAGGCCAGTACTTACGTTCTACAATCCTGCCAGTCGACGGAAAAGTTT
>CAYQMI010000073.1:16804-19130 GCA_964418575.1 uncultured Glaciecola sp. | reverse complement strand
TTATAATCTTTTATCAGCTTTGTGAGTTTCTTTTCCATAACATGCAAGTTTACGTAGTGTCGTAGCTTGGACTTAAAAGGTGCGTTTTGTACTCTTGGTTGATCTTTATCGATTTCCCAAGGATGAAAGTAAAAATTGTATGGTTGATCAGTTGCGTGCAAATAGCTTTCGATTCGCCTTTTTGATAACCAGTAAGGATAAAGCCTAAAATAGCCACCGCCGCCAATACCTTTATTGCCCTTTTTCTGTTCAAGTGTCGGCACGGGTATCTCTACAATACCTTCCTGCCTCTTATGAACAAACCTTGGCCAATCAGGAACGCCATATAAATCGTGTGTTATAGGATACGTACTAGATGAATACTTGAAGCCTAGGTCGACTAAAATGTCGAAGACCCATTCATTGCTTTTGTCTATTGAAAAGCTCGGTGCTCGATAGCCTAAGACTGCTTTGCCTGAGGTTTGCTCCAAAATATCTTTGCTTTCTACAATATCCTGATGCACTTGCTCTTGTGTCATTTGTGTATTACGACGATGATTTGTGCCATGGCTGGCCAATTCATGCCCTTCATCAACTATTCGTTTAACAACATCAGGGCAATTTTTCGCAACCCAGCCCAAAGTAAAAAATGTCGCTTTAACGTTGTTTTCGTTAAACAAGTCAATTAAACGATGTGTATTGTTGCCTACCCTTGGCTTAATATTCGACCATTCGCTTGGTGATATTACCGAATCAAAAGCAGAAACATGAAAATAGTCTTCAACATCTACCGTCATTGCATTTATGCGCTTCAGTGGCTGTTGTACATTGCTTGCGTCCATAGCACTCATGTTACCTTCCCTTTCCGAATAAGATAATTTCGACCGTTCGCACGAGTATTAACATATCAAGCAATAAGCTCTGGTGTTTAACGTAATATAAATCGAATTTTAACTTTTCTAGTGAATCCTTCACACTTGCGCCGTAAGGATAGTTAAGCTGTGCCCATCCCGCTAGGCCTGGTTTCACATTGTGACGCTGAGCATAGTAAGGAACTTCTTTTATTAATTGCTGTACAAACTCTGGCCGCTCGGGTCGAGGGCCTATAAACGACATATCCCCTCTTACTACATTGATAAGCTGCGGCAGCTCATCAATGCGGTATTTTCGTATAAATGCGCCAATTTTTGTCACCCTGTTATCATTTTTAGCCGCCCATTTTGCACCGTCTTTTTCTGCATCGGGGCCCATACTGCGGAACTTCAATATATTAAAGGGTTTGTTGTTCTTACCCACTCGTTCTTGCTTATAAAGCACGGATGCTCCTGTTCGACGACCATCATCCAAATAAATCACAAGCGCGGTAATAAGCATAATGGGCCAAGTCACGAATAACAAAATAGCCGCCAAACTTATATTTAACCAAAAATCCATGAGTTCGCGGAAGTGATTTTGAGACTGAAATCCTTCAGAATAAATCACCCAACTTGGATACATTAAATCCACAACAATCTGACCCGTTTCTCGTTCCATAAAGTCGAGTAGGTCAGTTACTTTAATGCCCTTTAAGCGCGCATCAAACAATACTTTTATTGGCAGCGTTCCACGTCTTTGGTCGCAGGCAATAACAATTTCAGCGACTTCATTAACCGCCAAATACTCAATAAGCTCATCGTCAAGACTTATGTCGATACGCTTTTCGTTTTGGATACCTTCTTGTTTATCGTCGCCCGCAATAGGCACAAAGCCGAGTAATTCGAAGTCTGCGCGGTCTACATCACGGCGCATGCGCTTTTCAATTACTGAAGCCCTTACCCCTGACCCTAAAATTAACAGTTTAGGGCGACTATAAAATGTGTCGGTGTTGTGAATGAAATAACGAAAGATGACTAAGGCAAGAATGATTAAAGGAACTGCAGTTGGCGCGTAAAGCGAATTAGCCGCAAATTGCGTGAAAAGCACATTAGAGATAATGGTCACTGCAAAAAAGCTTAAAATTACACTGACAAAAATTCGTCGAATTATTCCACGGAAAGGCTCTCGTAGCCGCGCCTCATACAAACCTACCGATAAGTTAATGGTAACCACAGTGATGGTAAATATAGCCACATTAAACAATACAGTAATCGTGTTGGCTGAATAAATAATATCGAGCCATTTCAAGCCTAGAGCAGCAAAGTAAGAAACATATGCGATGATTGCGGCTTCTAATATAACTAGCTTTATTGATCGACGACTTTTCGACTGTTGAGATGAAGCCATATTTTATCTATATTCCTTTATATAACATGAGTGCAAAAATAAAAGGTTGCACCTGCAGTCTAGCGGCATTACATTAATATTGCAT
>CAYQMI010000073.1:9808-16704 GCA_964418575.1 uncultured Glaciecola sp. | reverse complement strand
CCAGGAGATGTTGTCATTATTCCTGAAGCCTGGTTTTAGACACTGAGAATTTAAATGCAAGATTTACAACAAACAATCCAACTTGTGTTGGATTACGTCCGAGGGATTTGGATACGTAAGCGTTATCTTATCATTTGTTCTTGGTTAATATGTCCACTTGGCTTTGCATACGTAGCAAATTTGCCTGATGTGTACGAGTCAAAAGCTCAAGTATTTGTGGATACACGCTCAATGCTTGCGCCACTACTTGTGGGTATATCAATATACACAAACCCAGAACAAGAAGTGCAGATGATGGCTAAAACATTGCTTAGCCGCACGAACGTTGAGGAAATCGCGAGAGAATCCGATTTAGACATCACAGTAACCACCGACGCAGAGTACGAAGCGTTGATCAAGAAGCTGACTGATTCTATAAAAATGCGGTCAACTGGCCGAGATAACATCTTCACTATCTCGTATGCAGCGGAGCGTCCGCAACTTGCAAGAACAGTCGTTCAAGAGACCTTAGATTTATTTGTAGAAGGCTCTCTTGGCAATAATCGAAGAGATTCTGACACTGCAACCCGATTTCTCGATGAACAAATTGCAGAGTATGAAGCTCGCTTATCTGAAGCTGAGCAACAGAGAGCTGACTTTCAAAGAGAGCACGCTGAAATCTTACCCTTGCAAGGCACTTTCCATAGTAACCTACAAAAAATCAACGAAGAACTGAGCCAAACCAGGCTAGCAATCAGGGAAGCCCAACAGCAGGCCAATTCTTTGAAGCAAAGATTGTCTAACCAACGTGCATCTGCAGATAGCTTTTCAGTTCGCGACGGTGACTCTGCGCCTGTAATTACGACGCGGTATGACTCAAGAATACGAGGTCTAGAAGATAAGCTCGATGACTTAAAGCTTAGATTTACAGATAAGCATCCAGATGTAATCGAAACTACAGCCTTACTTGATTCGCTTCAAGAAGCAAGGGAGCAAGAAATAAAGGCATTTTTAAGTCAGGACAATCCCGGCGACGCTCCACTGAATCCGCTTAATCAAGAGATTACTTTGGAGATAAGTAAACTCGAAGGTCAAGTAGCCTCGTTGCGCGTCCGCGAAGACGATTACGTTGATAAGATTGCTGAGCTACAAAGCAAGATAGACTTAGTGCCTCAAATTGAGGCGGAAGGTATGTCGAGGAACAGAAACTATGAGATTGTAAAGCAAAAATACGAAGAATTACTTGCTCGTAAAGAATCAGCAGACATCACAAAACGCGCAGAAGTATCATCTGAAGATCTGCAATTTAGGATAATCCAACCCCCTCTTGCACCGCCAGCACCAACTGGTCCTAATCGATTTGTCTTTTATACTGCGATTCTATTTCTTGGATTTGGCGCTGGGATAGCTCTTGCGTTCTTGTTGAGTCAAATCACCCCAGTATTGGTAAGAGGTCAGCAACTTATAACCATGACTGGTTTTCCAATTCTAGGAGCAGTAACACACTTGCAGCTTGACTCGATTAAAAAGCGTAACCGAATGAGAATGCTTGTATTTGTTGCATCTACAGGAGCTATTCTATTTATGTACAGCGTATTGGTAATCGCCGATATAATGAATGTTGATGTACTAAGTAAGGTGATGTCATGAAAAGTACCATAGAAAAGGCATTGCAGAGGCAGCAAGAAGCAGAGGCTGCAAAAAAAGCAGCAGAAAAAGATGAAGAGGCGAACAATTTAGACGCTTCCTCTGAAGGTACTGATGACAAAGCTGCTGAAACATCTTTAGAGCGAGCAGCAGAGAAGCAAAAAGAATCGAAAGCTAGCATTACAGACGTCGCGGAAGCAGAATCAGAAAGCGCAGTATCGCAAGAAGAAGCTCCAATAACAGCCGAGGCATCAGAAGCTCCAACGCTAAGCGATGAAAACGACTTTATCGATGCTGATAAACATATCAGCATTGACGTCAAGCGATTAGAAGATTTGGGCTTTGTGACGCTCACAAATGCACGTAGACAAATCAATGAAGAGTATCGAGAAATTAAGCGCAAATTGATTCAAAACGCTTTTGGTCCTCTGTCAAAAACTCTTCCCAACAGCAACATCATCATGGTTACCAGCGCTCGTCCCTCTGAAGGTAAAACCTTTACAGCTGTCAACTTAGCCTTAAGCATTGCGGCTGAACAGGACAAAACTGTGCTCTTGGTAGACGCTGATGTTCTGAAGCCCAACGTTCTTCGCACCCTGCATATTGAAGAAAAAACTGGGCTTATGGACTATTTACTAGGTGAGACCGATAATATCAGCAACGTGATATACCGTACGAATGTACCCAAGCTTAGAATTATACCTGCTGGTACAACTCACCACCTTTCTACCGAGCTATTAGCCAGTGGTATCATGAGCGAAACGGTTAACGAATTTTCAACCCGTTACAAAGACCGCGTAGTGATTATAGACACGCCACCTATCATCGGTATAAATGAGTCAGCTGTGCTGGCTAGTTTTGCAGGACAAGCTGTAATTGTAGTTGAGGAAGGTCGTTCAAAACTGCATGATATTCAGCAGTCTGTAGAACGACTCAACGCCGATATGGCAATCGGATTTGTTGTTAATAAGTCTATAGCAAACTCGGAAACTGGAGGTTATTACGGATATAACTATTATGGGTCTGAGAGAGAGGAACGTTAAATCATGTCGTTAGCAAGGATGACCGCATGAGAAAAATACTAAAGATTAGCACGCTTGCCATATCGATAAGCATGACTTTTGCCTCTTTTGCTGATGTAGATGTTAATGCCGGCGTTGAAGCAGAGTATATAAAGCAAACTGTCGACGATATCGAGAACGGCAACGAAATCGACGCTGATAATATTATTATCAAACCTTTCTTGTCTCTTGGGTATTCTTCAAGAGATATAAGTGCTTTAATCTCTGCGACTTTAAATCATATCCATCGCTCTCTTGAAGGTGAGTCTAACAATAACAACTATACTGACCTAAGATACTTCACTTCGTATCAAATTGTTGAAAATTTATTATCCGTCCAAGCAAATGGTGGACAGACTTATCGTTCCAGATCTGCGAACTCTTTTCTTGTCGATGACTTTTTACTAAACGCTGATAATTTAAGTAAAAATACGATTCACAGTGCGTCTTTAAATTTTAACTTGCCAACTGGGAACTATGTCGGCGTAAATGCAAGAGTCGGCGCCAGCTCTGTACGTTCGGAGCAAGAAACCGAAGATGATGAAATCCTCGACCTCCAGGACTTTAGAAGTAAAAATTATAACGGCTCCATTCGTATAGAAGGCGGTAGAGATTTACGTCCATTTATATATAACGTTGATGGAACAATTCAGGTTACCGACCGCGAGCGGCAGCAAAACTTTGAGAGTCAGTTGGTGAACCTGATGCTCGGAACCACGATTACATCCGACTTTAGTTTACGGCTACTCGGTTATTATGAAAACAATGAGGTTAGCAATCGGAACGCAGTAGTAGATGAGAACTTTGCATCTGCATTAAGAGAGTTCTATTCATATGGGCTAGGTTTCGCATGGCAGCCTGCTGAAAATCGCTTTATTGAGCTAGGTTTAAACCGCTCAATTACCAAAGATGAAACTGGTTCGGAAGATGATGAAGATACTTTTTTAAGCGTAAATTTGTTGTGGAACTTCACTTCTAGAACCAGTGTTACAGGTAATTACTCAAGACGATTCTTTGGTGATTCTGCGAGTTTCGCTTTTCGTCATAATTTAAGAAACTGGCGAAGTAGTATTTCGTATAATGAATCAGTCACTACAAACTCACAGCTTTTTTTTAGTGAAGAAGAGTCTGTATTTGCATGTGGGATTGGTGCGGTAGATATTTCTGATTGTAGTATTCCCGATAGTTTAGACCCTGAAGCTTTGGGTCCAAACGAAGTATTTGTTCCTTTCATTACTCCCGGTTTTGAACTTAATGATCGAGTAATACTCCGCAAAGTTTGGAGCGCCCAAACTTCTGTTGATTTACGCAGAACGACATTGACAGCATCTTTGGTGAAAAGTACCAATGAAGAGTTAGAGATCATTAGGGAGAATGACATAAGTTCGGCACGCATCAGGGCTGCATTTAATATAAGCGGACGGTCAACAATCAGTGCTTATGCAGCTTATTCAGATATCGACCGGATAACAGATAGAGAGATCACGAATTCAATTGTGAAAGAAACAGGTATTGAGTTAGAGCGCAAATTGAGCAGGCGCTTTTTTGCAACGATTGGTTACATATACCTAGATCGAAGCGGTGATAACTTAGGAAACACTCCTGGAGTCCAAGGCATAACAGGCCCCCTAACCGACAACCGCATCAGCGCATCCATCCGCTACGAATTCGACAACAACTTCTAAAAAGAGGACTAGCTAGTCCTCTTTCTTCAATCTCACATAAGCCTGATACTTCTGCTTCAGCATCTTATCAATGTACTGCGTTAGCTTAATCTTATGCTTTATTGCGTCATCCAGCGCATCTACCAACTCTCCTAGCATTTCTTTGTAGTAGGTTGCATCTTGTATAGTGTTGCCGTTGGGGGTTAAAAATTCGGTTTGCGGCCTGCCCTGTGCTGCTGTATGAGCGTGTTCGCCACCTGCCCCGCCAAGACCACCGGCTTCATTAGCTGTTTCGCCACCCGCGCCGCCAAGACCACCGTCGGCAAACTCAGCTTTGGGCACAAACATTTCTGCTTGTACTTCTTCAATCACTTGCTTGATGTCTTCTACACCAAATACTTCAAGTTCTTCTAAAAACCCAAACAACAACACGCGGTCCATGAGTGTATTTGTTTTTCTTGGTACACCGCCGGTAAATTTATAAATAGCATCATAAGCTTCATCAGAAATCAGCGCGTCTTTAGCACAGCCTGCGTATTGTAAGCGATGCTCAATGTATTCTTGTAACTCCCCGCGGCTGAGCGGTGTTAAATGGCAAGATGCAACAATACGCTGTCTAAACTGTTCCATGTTCGGTGCGCGCAATATGGGTTGGAGCTCTGCCTGACCCAACAAGAAGCTCTGAAGCAGCGGCTTACCATTTAACTGGAAGTTAGACAGCATACGTAGCTCTTCAATCGTCTCTAAAGGTAAGTTTTGCGCCTCATCCACTAATAAAAGTGCACGTTTTCCTGATGCATTAAGCTGCTGTAAAAAGTTTTGTATGTTTTCAAGTAAGTCTGACTTACTTCGCCCCTCGGCAGGCAGGTTAAATTTAGACGCCACCATTTGAATAAGCTCATCGGGAGAGAGTTTTGGCGTAACAATTTGGGCTGCAAAAATATCTTCTTCAATATTGTTAAGCAAACTGTTGGCAATGGTGGTTTTACCGGTGCCAATATCGCCTGTTATAACAATAAAACCCTCAGCCTGAGATAAGCCATATTGCAGATAAGACATTGCTCGCTTGTGTAACTTACTGGCGAAGAAAAAGTCAGGGTCTGGGGTGAGTTGAAAAGGCTTAGAATTTAGGCCGTAATAACTTTCGTACATGATATATTTCCACTATATGCTAACTGCGCGTTTATCCATTAACTTGCTAGTGCAGAACTATACACTAAATCAGAACCTGATATTATCAGGTACTCACTCGTTTTACTGCTTAAAGTGTTCAAAATGTCGGCATCTCATTGGTTTTTATACATAGTAAAAACATGCAACAACGCTCTGTATACTGGTATCACCACCGATATCGAGCGTCGTTTTGCTGAACATGTTTCTCAGTCACCTAAATCCGCAAAGGCGCTCAGAGGCAAAGGGCCGCTCAAATTAGTCTACTGCTGTGAAATTGGGGAACACTCAACAGCTTTAAGAGCCGAAATTTGGGTAAAAAAACAGTCGAAATCGAACAAACTAAAGTTAGTTGCGCAGGCTAGTGAATTACCCTTTGAGCATAAAATTTTATCCGCCCACAAATATACTGCTAAACAGTAGTGCAATACCTATTGCCAGCACTGCCTCAATACTTGCCACACCAATGTTATGCTGAAGCGCAACCTCTGACTTCCACTCAACCCCAACTAGAACCACACGTTTACAAATTGAGGTCATCAACATCAAGGTAAAGGCTAAACCTAAACCTACAATCACCCATCCTGTTACATTACTTACATAAGCTGTTGGGCTATAAATTAATAGCTCGCTGGCTGCCGACACAGCTATTGCAATACCAATTAAGTTACCACTGTGCTGTATTGCCAGCGCAATTTGACCATTGCACAGAGTACGCTGGAGTGAGTTGTCTTGATTATTTTCTGCATAGCGGAATTCGTACAACCTAGTTACAACAAGCAGTACACATAAAACGACGATAGCGCCTGAAAACACGGCTACAAAAGCATTTATATCAGCGCCTTGCGCCCACTCCAAAATGCTCTTAATAATTATCGCAGAGCTTATTGAGCTAGCCGCGTCGACTATGCCAACAGATACGTTCTTTTCATTAATCATCTCTTCTTTATCAAGACGGTTAAGCACCAACTTATCGTGACCAAAGCGACCAAGTTTTACCAGCAAAATCCCCAGAGACCCAAACAGCAACATGCCTAAGGCTGCAGCCTCAAAACCCATCCCAACATGGCGACCCACAACCGCAGACAGCACAATGGTGAGCGACAGCATGCGCCCCGCTACACTGATACCAAACGCAAAGTTGTCGCGCTCGCCTAGCTCTTCCCGCACGTTTATTTTTTTAAATAGCCCTGACATAATGCGTATTACAAACAAAAGCGCTATCGCGATAACAACATCAATGGCTAAATAAATAGGTAGATCATTCGATATCGAAACTAGCTTTACTAATTGGTCCATATACTCTCGCTAAATTTAAAAATAAAACACCTTTAGTATGTATTGGTCGGTTGTGTATCGCTCTGTTGTGTATCGC
>CAYQMI010000073.1:0-9708 GCA_964418575.1 uncultured Glaciecola sp. | reverse complement strand
GAGTGGCGCAAAAGCTTATCTACGCGCTAGATCACATTACTGAACATGGACGTTGCTACCGAGTAGATATGCGTTTGCGTCCAATGGGAGACTCGGGCCCCTTAGTGATTTCATTTGCAGCCTTTGAAACCTATTATCAAGAACAAGGCCGCGCTTGGGAGAGATACGCCATGCAAAAAATGCGCATTGTTAATCAAAATGCGCATAGCCAGGAGCTTTACGACTTAATTAAGCCTTTTGTTTATCGGCGCTATATGGATTTTACAACATTGGAATCTATTCGAGAGATGAAAGTGTTGATTGAAAAAGAAGTTCGCCGGCGTCAGCTTAAAAACAATATCAAATTGGGCCGTGGCGGCATTCGTGAGCTTGAATTTTTTGTGCAGTCTTTACAACTAATTCACGCGGGTAGAGAGCCGCAATGCCAACAGCTTAGTACACTTAAGGCTTTAAATGCCCTATTTGAGCTAGGCTTAATAAGTGATAAGAGTAAACAAAGCTTGCATAGCGCATATCTGCATTTACGTAAGGTCGAACACTTTCTGCAGATATTTAACGACGAACAAACGCAAACACTCCCAAGTGAGCAAGAAAACCAAGAGCGATTAAGCAAGCTTATGCAGGCGAGTTCTTTTGAGGATTGTTTGAATAATATTGATAGGTCTATGAACACCATTCATGAGCAGTTCTTATCTGTGGTTCAAGATGCAAACGCTCCAGTAGATGCGGCCAATAAAGCTACTGTAGACCAGTCGAGTTTATTTGACGATTTATGGGATATCCCTTTTGAAATAGAAGAAGCTACAGAGCTACTTTCGCCCATCCTCGACCAAAAAAATGCAAAAGACTTGCTCGAACGACTCGTAAACTTCAAGCAAAAGCTCCAGCAGGCATCCGTGAGCGAACGCGGAATGAAGTCTATTAACCGGCTAATGCCCCTGCTAATTAGCGAGTTGGAAACCGACAACAAGCAGTTTAACCAAAATCAAATAAAAGGCATATTTGGCTTATTACACACCATCATTGGCCGCATCACTTACATTGACCTTCTACTTGAAAACCCCGCAGTAAGAAGCAGGCTATTCACTTTAAGTAAAAAAAGCCCATGGGTAACAGAGCAAATATCCCTACACCCAATTTTACTTGATGAACTACTGCACCCTATCTATCTAAAACCTGATGAACTGAGTGTCGATGAGTGGAAAACAAACTGTAGTGAAGAGTTGAAGCAATTCATGCTTCGCATCGACCCAGACGATATTGAAGCTGTGATGGATATGCTAAGGCAGTTTAAGCATGCGTATCAATTGAGGATTGCTGCATCAGATATAAGCGGCACATTAGCCATCAATAAAGTCAGCGATAAGCTTACATTGCTCGCCGAGGTAATACTCACAGAAGTGCTCGAGCAGGCTTGGCGGCAAGTAAGCTTAAAACACGGTATTCCTGAAGGTCATTCATCAAGTAATAAGGGCTTTGGCATTGTTGCCTACGGCAAATTTGGCGGCATTGAACTGAGCTATGGCTCCGATTTAGACATCGTTTGTTTGTACGATGCTAAGCAACAAGGTCAAACCGATGATTCTGGTTCGCGCAGCAGCGTAAGCCATCAAGAGTTCTATATAAAATTGGTTCAGCGTATTACTCATTATTGCATCACCAAAACCTATCATGGAATTTTGTACGACATTGATTTGCGCTTGCGACCCTCAGGCAATTCCGGCCTGCTAATTAGCCACGTCGATAGTTTCGATCAATATCAAAGTTCAAGCGCATGGACCTGGGAACATCAGGCCTTGGTGAGAGCTCGCTGCGTGATTGGGGATGCTGCAATACGTTCAAGCTTTAAGCAAATTCGGGACAACACCTTACAAAAACCCCGCGACTCAGCGCTTCTTCGCACTGAAGTATCAGAAATGCGAGAAAAAATGCGCAGTCATCTTAATAAGACGAAGGAGGATGGCTTCGATATCAAACAAGGACTAGGTGGCATTGTCGACATTGAGTTTTTGGTTCAGTTTTGGGTGCTGAATCACGCCTCTAAACATCCATCGCTCACCGATTGGTCTGATAATTTAAGAATTTTAGATACGTGCCAAGCGCTAAGTATCATTGATGCAAAACAAGCGCAAACACTACAAGAGCACTATTTATGGTTACGCCACTTAGCACACCGGCTTCAGCTTTCAGAACGAGAGTTGGCCTCGCCTTCGGATAAACTTAAGCAGGTAAGCGGAGATATTGAAGGGGTGTATCAGCAGTTTTTAGCTTGAGTTTTGGGCTTCAATTGTTGAGTTGGGAGGTTCCCACCTGCGTGCAATGCTGTTCGCTTAACGAAAAACGTCATTCCTGCGCAGGCAGGAAACTCCTAAATATTGCTGTAATGCGCAAATCTGCTGCCTTTAAGGGTGTTAGTTGTTGTATTGGGAGATTACCGCCTCCGCGGCAATGACAGTAATTTGCTTAAGCGATCAGCATTACAACTGCGCGGGAATGACGACGTTTAAGTACTATTCAAAGCATCTATTAATTGTCTTGTAACAGCATACAATTGCTTTGTAACACCGGGGCTTCTTTGTCTGTAATGACCATGACTCGCTGCTCGCTGCAGTAAAACACATTTACCTTGCCTGAAAAGTTCGCATCAATAGCGCCAGCGAGTTCGTGGAGCATACCAGGTATGTTGTTTTTTGAAATAAAGCGGTGCCTAACAATAAAGTCTTGATTCAAATGCCAAACCAACTCCATGCCCTCTTCAGACACATAGCTTACTGCATTGCCCATTAAGGTACTGTCTTTAGCAAACGAACGTGATTTAAAATTGTTGCGCCAATCAAAGCGCTCATTGGGATCTAGTCGACGAGGCGCTAAAGAGGCTATTTGATTGGAAAGAGGAGTATCACTTTGCTCAAGAGGAATAACAAACTCGCCGTATTTCTCTTCAATGACATCATTCGAGACTAAGCCAAATTCCTCGTAGAATTTCGCCATATTTGATTCGATAGATTTTTTTTCAACGGGCGCACCGTTTTCGTCCAACACCGGTTGTTGGGGCATGAAGATAATGAAGGCAATAGCACCCGCAATCACAATCAACATGACCAATATTCGTTTTGCCCAAAAGCCCATAACTACTCATATAAAGATTCTGGCGACGATTCAGGTCGCGTTTTAAAGCGTTTGTGCATCCACAGGTAACTTTCGGGCTGTTCTTTGACTATCTCCAGCACGTCTTGATTAAGCTTAGCCAATGCACTCTCTTTATCTTTATCGGCCAAATACTCAATTGCTGGATAACATTTAATTTTGTAGCCTGTTGGGGTGTATTGTGAGGTAATAAATAGCGGCACGCAGTCGGCTCTCTCGGCAAACATCGTCGTTGCTGTGGTGGTTGCGGTTTGTTCCACACCACCAAAGGGTACAAATACGCTTTGGCCTCGACCGTAGTCTTGATCTGGCAAATATAAACACAGTTCGCCCTCATTAAGCGCCTCTATAAGTGCGCGGGCATTGCGTTTGTGTATCATGTATTTATTGGCTCGATTACGGCCATGATATTGGAAATAATCCATCAGCGGATTGTTATGCTTGCGATAAAACGCAATACTCGGATGAGAATAACCAATTCCTCTGCACGCAAACTCTAAGTTAACATTGTGCAGAGCTAAGCCAAACACGCCTTTACCTTGTTTCAATACCGCTTCTATATGCTCAAAGCCCTCTACCGCAAAATGCTTTTTAATGCGCCAGTGTGGCCACCACCACCCCATCGCAGTTTCAAACAAAGCCATGCCTGTACGTTCTATATTGGCATGAAAAACACGATTAATTTCTGCTTCACTCCAGTCTGGAAAGGTAAGCTCTAGATTACGCCTAGCAATTGCCACACGCTTTGGCACAATTCGAGACAACAGTCGCCCAAATCCTTTACCCAACATTTGGATCACGCTAAACGGTAACCAAGTCAACAGATATAAAATACCTGCGCCCAACCAAACGTGCCAAAAGTTAGGCAACAAAAACCGTGCTTCGAAGGTGGGGGCTTTAACGGAATGTTTTGACAATATCTAAGTTTCTTGAGCGCTTATCAATGGCTTAAGTGTACCACCAAGTGCATTCCCTGCAAGCCTATAAACCTCATATAATGCAGGCAATCTAATAAGACTTGTCAATATTGATAAGTTTCTTTTCAAAAGCGTCGTAATCGCTGCTTGAGTCGTAGTCGAAATGGTATTGGTTATGAAAACCAAAGGTGAGTTTAACTTTTGCGTCTTCAATATAAACGGTGTAACCATCGAAATCTGTAAAGGCTTTGACCCCTTCCAAACGGTAAGCTTCTTCTTTGTGTTCGCCGTGCTGACGTATTTTTTCAAATACTCTTAGCAAGAATTTGCTGTCTAATTCATTTTTCAAAAGGCCTCCTATTACTCGTAAAAGGCACTATTTCAACTCGATGTTTGGATTATAAAAATACAATGAATTGAAAGTGAGCGCGTAAACAAAAAACTATGTTTTATTTATTAGGTTCTGCTAATTAGTTCTGCGAACACGCGCTCTAAGATCACTTTAAAAATTGTATCGAAGGCCTATATAACCCGCGGTTGCTACGTAGTCTTTTTCACCTTTGATGTATTCAATTTCAAAACGCATCATGGTTGAATGATGGACATAAAAATCAAAACCTATGCCCACAACACCCGCAATAAGACCTTCATCAAAACTGCAAGATGCAGGAACAGTAGGACTTGGCGCAACACCGGGCTCACAATCAAGACTTGAAACACTTTCTACATCAGCATCAACTCGCATTGCACCTAAACGGTAAAACAACTCTCCATATTCGCCCCTAGCTTTACCTAGTATCGATAAATACAAAGCTGAAAACTCGGCCTTATCAGCATCAATGTCGGCAAAGTCAGCGTCTGCGTTTTCTTCACCTAAGGCTTGATAACCTGCTTCTAAATACCATTGGGAAGTAAGTTCATAGCCAATGCCTAGCTTATAGCTGGCTTTATTTAGCTCGTACTCTTCTACTTCATTTTTTACGTAACCGGCAGATAACACCCCGTAAAAATTTTGCTCTGCTAACGCAGAAAAACTCAATGAACATAGCAATGCAATGATTAAAAAAGGTCTCATGTAATATCTCTTTATTTTATTTTTGTTGGCTTTGACGCACACACTTGCACCAATAACAGCAGGCAATAAACGCGATTTGTCATAGTCTATCAAACAAGCACTGTGTAGCGCTCGCTAATATTAAAAGAAATATTCAATTTGTAAACTCAGATGATCATCCCGTCGAATTGCATAGTTCGGATCAGTGACTTCATCACTAGAGAAAAAGTAAGCATTAAGCTCAAGTGTCCACTGCTGATTCAGGCGAGTCGATGCTTCAAAAAATGCTGAGTAGCTGCTCGATTCATCCAAATCCTGCACAAAACCAAACAAAAACTCAGAGCCAGAAAAATCATTTAGCTGTAACCGTGCGCCAAGCATTAAATCGTTTTGACCAAATACAAGAGGGTCTCGGTCGCGTTCATCAAATTGATGCTCCATTAAGAAGCCCATGTCGTAGCCAGTTTGTGCAAAGTTAACCCAGGTATATTCAAAACCTGCCACGTAGGCGTTAAAGGTTTCATCAAGAGTTTTACCCTGCAAAGCTTCTAACTTGAGTAGCCACGAGCCTGCTACATAAAGCGCATCTATACTGCCTTGCTGCAGGAGGTTGTATTTGGGAATGAGTATTGGCAGTCCTTGTTCGTCTATCGTCACGAAAAGCTCAGGAATGCGTGAGGTGCCGTCAAAATATGCTAAGCCCAACTCTAAACTACCCAGTGTTTGTTGCCAGCGCACGGCGTAATCTATGTTACTCTCTTCATCGTCTGATTCATAAACAGCGTCGTCTACTTGAACTGGTAACACGCCTCTGAGTCTGCCCTCCTGCCCCGGAAAAGTCCGCTCTCTAAAATAAGGTAATACATAAAAGCTGATGGTGCCTGCATCTAGCAAATAGCGCACATCTAGCATGGGCTGGCCAAGTTTGTCCTCTTCATCTATCGACTCTACAAAGTCGGTTTGATTGATTACATCAACTAAATGCCTTGATTCTGTTTGTCCCCAAAACACCTTGCCTATGCCTGCTCTTATTTCCCAATTACTGAAGTAGTGGGCATACATCGCTTCTCGTACATCAAAATGCGTGCGTTCGTCATCGCGCTGATCTGCCCGAGCAAATCCAGAAAAACTAAAAAATCCGTTATCACCTACCGCTGTTTCATATTGAGGTGCAAAGGCGATTGAGGCTTGGCTATTGGTTTGCTTGCTGTAAGCCGCGTCTTCTAAAAATACACGCTGTTGCAAACTTACGCTTCCCGAAACTTCAGCATTTACACTTGTTCCACATGCTAATAAGCCCAATACCATTGTTATGCTAAGACGTACTCTATTCTGTTTGGTCATTTTACTTTGCTCTTCGTAGCGCATTTTTGTCGAAATCCTTTTCATCTAAACCTTCTTTAAAACGTATGTCTCGTGTGAGGAGCGTTGTGCTTTTCCCTGTTTGGTAATTGTCCATATCGGCCCTAAGCGCTCGCCAATATTTGTCTTCATAGAGCTGGTAATCATCCATTGTGAGGATTTTTAATAACGCGTCTTTGCGGTCGTAAAATTCTATTTGATATGTGCGATAGTGCTCTTTATCTACCCATGCTACTTGCTTAGCATAGCCTGAATACTCGTCGGTAGGCACTTGCTCTACAACAAACATATCCATGCCTTTGTATTTTTCATCACGCAAATAGTTAAAGGAATACTTTTCTACCTCAAAAGAAGTCATATCTTCAAACGCAAACTCACTCCCCATAAAAGGCCCTGATTTATTTCGGGTGGCAATACGCTTTACGCGCTTTAATGCCGGCAAATAAATCCACTGATCGTCTGGACCGTCTACATTTGAAAAACTTAAAAATGCGGTACCCGCTACGTCTTTTGGTTCATCAAATATCGTCAAAGCTTTGTCGCCATTGTCTTGCACTTCTAAAGTTTTTATTCGAATTTCGCGAACCGACTCTCTGCCATCAGGGCTGCGTAAAATCATTTGCGTATCAGCATTGGTATCAACCCATCCAAGATCTCTTCTTTTCATTTCTTTAGCAATGGCAAGGCCTTTCTCAGCGTCGCGGGCATAAGCGTTTGGCAAAAGCAGGGGCACTGCAATAGCAAATATAAAAACTAAGCTACGGTTAATTGACATATTGTCCTCTTAAGTCTTGGTGAAAATTGTCGCACGGTTTGCATGTAAACTCTCTATATCTAAACGCTATGCAAAATAACTGCCAAACCCTAAAAAACATTTCCAGCCGCAAACTCAATACGCCAGTATAAAAAACTATACCCAAAAGTCACCTGTAAAGCGTAGTTTCGTTGTTTAAATTTTAATCATTGATAAATTTTTGACCTTTACTGCGTTTTGTGTTTTTATACGCAAAACCAACTGGTCAGATGAGCGGATAAGTTAATTATGAGCATTAGAACAAGCCTTAAAAAAGTATTACCTCCTATTTCAGTAACCGAGCAGGAAGCACTCGACGCGGGCGACGTTTGGATTGAGTCATCAATTTATCAAGGAAAGCCAGACATGCATGCACTGCGCCGTTTGCCACAGGCAAGCCTAAGCGCCGACGAGCAAGCATTCTTAGACGGCCCGGTACAAACCTTGATGGAAATGATTGACGATTTTGAGCTACAAAACTCAAAGCACATTCCTCAAGATGTTTTAGATTTCTTAGGCAAAGAGAAGTTTTTCTCTATGATCATCCCCAAAAAATTTGGCGGATTAGAATTTAGCCCATATGCAAACTCAACAATTGTTGCCACTATCGCGGCGAAAAGCGGCGCTATAGCAGTTACTGTTATGGTACCTAACAGCTTAGGCCCAGGCGAATTGTTGATGCACTACGGTACAGAAGCACAGCAAAACTATTGGTTACCCCGTTTAGCGGTAGGCCAAGACGTTCCATGTTTTGCACTTACTAGCCCAGAAGCGGGCTCAGATGCAGGCTCAATTCCAGATGCAGCCATTGTGACTAAAGGTGAGTGGGAAGGCGAAGAAGTAATCGGTCTTCGCGTATCTTGGGACAAGCGTTATATCACCCTGGCACCCATTGCCACTGTATTAGGCTTAGCATTTAAAGTATTCGACCCAGAGCAGCTATTAGGCGATACCCTAGAGCTTGGCATTACCTGTGCGCTATTACCAAAATCACACCCTGGTGTGGAGCTAGGTAACCGTCATGACCCTATGGGCGTGCGTTTTTATAACGGTACAACTCGTGGTAACGATGTATTTATCCCAATGGACTTTATCATTGGCGGACAAAAGAACATCGGTAAAGGCTGGCAGATGCTGGTGAGCTGCCTAGGCGCTGGTCGCGGAATTTCATTACCGGCAATGGGCGTTGCTACTGCACAGTCTGCTTTCAAATCTACTGCTGAGTATTCATTTGTGCGTGAGCAGTTTGGCGTACCAATTGGTCGTTTTGAAGGTATTCAAGAAAAAATGGCCGACATTGCCGGCAAAACCTTTTTGCTAGAAGCCATGCGCGTATTGACCACCGAAGGTTTAGGCGAAGGCATCAAGCCATCGGTAGTAACTGCTATTGCTAAATACCACATGACTGAGCTTGGTCGCGATGTAATGAACTCTGCAATGGATGTGCAAGCGGGTAAAGCCATTCAACGCGGCCCGCAGAACACCCTAGCTAATGGCTACAGTGCTCTACCAATTGCGATTACAGTAGAAGGTGCAAACATTCTTACTCGTAACCTAATGATATTTGGTCAAGGTGCAATGCGTTGTCACCCGCATCTTAAAGAGATGGTTGACCTCATTCACAGCAACGACAGCAGTGCCGATGCCCAGTTTAATAAAGTATTGGGTAAAACAGTTAAGTTCAGTGTTAAAAACGCACTGCGCAGCACAGTTAACAGCTACTTGCCGTTTATGCGCAACGCAGAATCGAGCTTGCCAGAAGTACGCAAGTACGAAAAACGTTTGAACATGCTTGCATCGAAATTAGCACCTTTAGCCGATTTCTCTTTGTTAGTATTAGGCGGCGATTTGAAAAAGGCAGAGTTGTTGTCTGCACGCTTAGGCGATGTGATTAGCTACGTGTATGCCGCTATGGCAGCCGTTCGTTTTTACGAGCAGCGCGTGCAAGACCGTCAACAAGCGCTACCTTACTTCCAGTACGCGATGGAGTGGTCGTTGCAGCAGGGTGAGCAAGCGATTGTTAACTTTGTAAACAACTTCCCGAATATGCCAACTCGTTACTTGATGCGTTTCTTGACTAACACATACAGCTCATCAGTAAGCGGCATAAGCGATGACTTGGTAAGAGAGCTTTCTGCAGCATCAATGCAAGATTCAAGCATTAAAGCGCAGTTAACGCACTTAGTAGTAAGCATCCCTGGCGATGGCAACGACATTAACGAACAAGCATTTAAAGCAAAACACGCTGCAATGCCGCTACTGTCGAAAGTACACAAAGCGCTGAAAGCCACCCCAGTCATTCCGTTTATCTCATTTGAGAACGCGGTTGTTACTTTGCAAAAAGCAGGTGAGTTAACTGAAAGCGAAGCAGCAACATTACTTGCATACGACGAAAAACGTAAGCTAGCAGTGCGCGTTGATGAATTTACATTCGA
>CAYQMI010000072.1:0-19145 GCA_964418575.1 uncultured Glaciecola sp. | reverse complement strand
TTTTAATATTACCGCTTATAAACGCTCTAACAAGGCTTGGGTAAAGTCGGTAGTACCATGTTCTCCACCTAAATCGCGAGTGGTGCGGTCACCGCTTTCAATCACGTCTTTAAGTGCTGAGCGAATCTTCTCAGCTTTGTCGCCCATTTTCAAATACTCAAGCATCTGAATAGAGGCCAAAATAACAGACGTTGGGTTGGCTAGGTTTTTACCTGCAATGTCAGGTGCTGAGCCATGAACCGCCTCAAAAATAGCGCAGTCGCCACCAATGTTCGCGCCAGGTGCCATGCCTAAGCCGCCAACTAAGCCGGCGCAAAGGTCAGACAATATATCGCCGAATAAGTTAGTGGTTACAATTACGTCGAACTGATGCGGGTTCATAACAAGTTGCATACAGCAATTATCAACAATCATTTCATCCGACTGAATGTCGGCGTATCTTTCACCCACTTCTCTAGCGACTTTTAAGAACAAGCCTGAGGTAGATTTTAAGATGTTGGCTTTGTGTACAACCGTCACTTTTTTACGGCCTTCTCTGCGCGCAAGTTCGTAGGCAAATACCACGATTTTTTCAGCGCCTTCGCGGGTGATTTTACTCATCGCTTCAGCTTCTTGACCGTCTTCCGACACTTTTTGGCCTAAGCCTGAGTACATGCCTTGGGTGTTTTCACGTACGGTAATAATATCAATGTCTTCGTAGCGTGCTTTTGTGCCTTTAAACGAGATAACAGGGCGCACGTTTGCGTATAGCTGGAACTGCTTACGCAAGCTAACATTAATAGAAGTAAAGCCTTCGCCTACAGGAGTGGTTAGCGGGCCTTTAAGGGCTACTTTGTTTTTGCCGATTAAATCTTTGGTTTCATCGGGAAGCAATTCGCCGTGATTTTCTAATGCCATTAAGCCAGCGTCTGCGTAATCGTACGCGAAATCACAACCTACTTTGTCTAAAATTTGGATGGCCGAATCGATAATATCGGGACCAATTCCGTCTCCACGAATAACGGTTATACGTTGCTGTGTCATGTGGTTTCCTCAAGATGCTTTTAAGCCGCGCATTCTACATCACTCAACCAAGCAGTGGTAGTGCGTATCGCGAGTATTCGTAGTATTTATGGGCAATTGAGGTCTACATTCAACTTAAAATCGACTTATCGTATTGATAAGCCAATTTTAAGTGCTGTAGATTTTAATTTGAGCTTTAAAAACTCAAAGAGGATGTGGACCTATAGTTTTATTTGATAACAAGGATGATAGACGCTACCGGGCAATTTCATGCGGCCTTGCTCAACAAAAGACTGTAATAACACGTCCATTCGTTTCATCAATTGAGTATCGCCACTTAATAAAAATGGCCCGCGCTCTTGAATAAGCTTCACTCCTTCAGCCTTCACGTTGCCCGCTACAATGCCTGAAAAACATTTGCGTAAATTAGCCGCTAGGCTGCCAGGGTCTTGCTCTAGGTGTAAGTCGAGTTCGGCCATCGATTCGTGGGTGGGTATAAACGGGCGCTGAAAATCTTCAGGAATATGCAAACGCCAGTTAAAGTTAAATGAATCGCCGTTTTCTTTGCGGTGTTTCATTACTCTTTCTTTTGCGCTTTTGAGCTCGTTGGCAACGGCTTCAGCATCGCCCACAATGATTTTATATTTGCTTTGCGCAGCTTTACCTAATGTAGCGCCAATAAAGTCATCTATGGCTTCGAAGTAGCTCATGCGATCTGCCGGACCGGTTAAAATGAGCGGTATTTCTTGGTCTGCGTTTTTCTCATGCAGTAGCAAGCCCAGTAAATACAACAGCTCTTCAGCAGTGCCCGGGCCGCCGGGAAAAATCACAATACCTTGAGAAGCACGAACAAAAGCTTCTAGGCGTTTTTCGATGTCGGGCATTACAATAAGCTCGTTTACTATCGCGTTAGGGGGCTCAGCTGCAATAATTGATGGCTCCGAAATACCCAAATAGCGGCCCGCTTTATTTCGCTGCTTGGCATGTCCGATGGCTGCGCCTTTCATGGGGCCTTTCATGGCGCCTGGGCCACAGCCTGTGCAGATGTTAAAACCGCGTAAACCTAACTCGTAGCCCACTTCTTTGGTGTATTTGTATTCTTCTACGCGAATGGAATGCCCGCCCCAGCATACAATGAGGTTAGAGGGCTCAGAGCTACTCAATACATTGGCATGACGCAGCATGTCAAACACCATGTGGGTGATGAGCGCGCCGTCTTCTTCATTGTTGCCAAGTTGCTGATCGCATTGTGCAAATTGCTGGTGCTTAGAGCTCATATAAAGCATATCGCGAAGCACCGCGAATAAATGCTCGTGTACGCCGGCAATGAGCTTACCGTCTACAAAGGCAACCTCTGGTGGGTTAATTAGCTCCATCTTAACGCCGCGTTCGCGTCGGCCTAGTTTTACTTCAAAGTCTTTAAATTGTTCAAACAGTGCTTCTGAATCGTCTTGTTCAACGCCACTGTTTAGCACTGCTAAGCAGCAATTGCGAAATACGCGGTAATAATCATCTGATGTAGAGGTAGCAAGTTGGTTAACTTCTAGTTGAGAAAGTTGGCTCATCCAGCCAACTGGGTTTAACTGATAGGTTTTGCTCATTAAGCATCCTTAAGGTCAATGTAGTGCCACGTGTTGCGGTACAAAAAATTAAGCACTACTTACGTTGAATCTGATTGCGGCCCTTTTCTTTGGCTAAATATAATAGCTCGTCACTTTGCTCAAAAGCACTTTCAATATTCGCGTGCTCGGCAATATCCGTAAGGCCGATAGAAACCGTTACACTAACGCGATTGCCCTTAAACATAAAGGGTAACTGAGATATCTTCTCGCGCATGGCATCGAGTCTAGAAAAACACTCATCGGTGTCGGAGTCGGGCATAAGTACGATAAATTCTTCTCCGCCCCAGCGCGCAACAAAGTCGGTCGTGGAAAGGTTTTTCTTAATTTGTGTAGCAATAATTTGCAGTGTTTTATCGCCCACAGAATGACCGTATTTATCGTTAATACGTTTAAAGTGGTCAATGTCTAAAATAGCCATGCATAGTTTGCTTTTATTACTCTTTGAAAGCTCAAATGCGGAGGCTATTTTTTCTTCGTATGCCATGCGATTTGGCAGTTTGGTAAGCGTGTCGGTCATGGCGTTAATGCGTTGGTCGAGTAGCTTTTGTTTATAACCTTGAGCTTTATCTTCTAACTCGGTTAAGCGCTTTTGCATGCTCTCTAGCAGGGCAATCATCTTTTCTTGTTCTGCTCTCTCGTCTGCCTCACTGCTTTTTAAAGAAGCTTGCATTTTACTTAAGTGCGTTTGCGTTTCGCGCTTTAAATCTTCCACTTTTTGGCTGTCTGCTAATGTGGCTTCAATCGCGGTGATTTGTTTGCGCATGGCGGTATTTTGCGCGCTGCGTTTTTGCATGCGCGATTTTGATTTCTCAATAGTCGATTTAATGCCAACGTTGATTTTGCCCAAGCTTTTGTGAATATTGTGAATAAGCTTATTGGCCGTGCTAGCCTCTTTTATCACGTCTTTAATCACAAAGCGGATCATCGCCAAACAGCACTCTAACAATTCACTATGTTCTAGGCCTGAATTAAGCTTTTTTTGTAGCTCAGCCAAGGTCTTATCTTCAGTATTGCCCGCATAGTAAGGAGAAATCAGCTCTTGAAGCTCACGCGTAATTTGTGCGTGTAACATCTGTTGTTGAGTCACTTCAGCCTGAGACTGCATGACCACATTGTTCGACAGCGCCTTTCTGAACAACTGTAGAGCATGCTCAAATTGCTTAATGGGAGAGGAAGTATTGTTTTTGTCTGGATTAAGGCTTTGTATAAATTGCTTAACTTCCTCTTTTACCTCTGAATTAACTACGTCAAGCTCATTGAGTTTGCGCAGTGAATTTTGAATCTGTGAAAGCGTATCGGCGTTCTTTTGCAGCATAAACTTGCTTTCTTTTTTCAGAACAGCGCTTAGCTTCACTGAAAGTTCGCCAGCACCATCGTAATCTGGTTTACCTGCAAGCAACTTTTTTATTTGTTTCAGTTCAGCGTCTATTTCTGGATTAGCACCATTAAAAAAGTCCACTAAATTAGTGATAAACACAGCCAGTTTATCGAGGTGTTGCCTCGCAACCATGAGTTGTTGTTTAGGAGTTGTTTCACTCATTTGCTGATTCTCATCTTAGTGGTATTCTCGCTATTGCCTTGCCAATCTTACGTCTTCATAGGGCTTTTCAAAATTAGACCTAAAAGGATTAATATCGAGCCCGCCGCGGCGGGTATAGCGCGCATAGACGGTGAGTTTATTGGGTTTGCAGTGCGTTAAAATATCGTAAAAAATTCTTTCGACGCATTGTTCGTGAAACTCATTGTGCTGCCTAAACGAAATCAAGTATTTGAGTAGCGCCTCATGGTCTATTTGTTTGCCTTCATACTTTATCAAAACACTTCCCCAATCGGGTTGGTGAGTAATAAGGCAGTTGGATTTGAGTAAATGACTGACGAGGCTTTCATTTACGTCCACATTGGTGGTGCGCAAAAGCTCAGGAGAGATGTCATAACTGTCCATGCTGATGTCGAGTTCGTCGAGCAAAGTGCCATTAAGCTGTCCAATATTCAGCTGAGCAAAGGCATTAAAATCCAATAGTTCAACTTTTACTGCTTTGCCCGCACAGGCTGATAAATCATTGCTCATCAGCGCTTGTACTTCATCAACCGACGCAAAATTAGTTTGGTTGAAGCTGTTCAAATATAACTTAAAAGACTTTGATTCTATTAAGAACTCAGAATCTATGGGTACATGGCATCGCAAAATCGCAATAAGGGGCTTGCCTTTGCTATTTAGCCACGACACTTCATAGCCATTCCAAATATCCACGCCCTCAAAAGGCAGCGTGTTTGGCAAGTTTATAGCGTTGCGGCTTAAACTGCGGGGCACACCTTGTAATAGGCTTGGGTCGTATTTGTCGGCATATCCAACAGCTTTACCAAGTACTAAATTATCCAATATCTTTCTCTTTTTATTTGTTTGTTGGTTTTTTAAACTCTACCGCATGATAAGTTTTGCAGTTTTTATATGAGTTTGCGGGAAAGCAAGCTACCTGCAAAGAAGTCTAAATATAGTTACCTTTTGTTTATTTTCAACGGCTTAACTTAAGTTCTTTAGGCTGTTATTATTCGCTAATACTATACATACGCGGTAAGCCCGATAATGACCCATGCCATTGAGCAAATACTTGACCAATTGTTAGATTCTTATATCGACCAATCTACGGCAGAGAATAGAGGTTTGTTGACAGAGTTTGATAATGACTGGTCTTCACCGTGCCTTGCACAATTGCCTGCAGAGCACAAAGATGGCGATATTGTTTCTTGGACACCATCATTACGCGCTGAGCAAGGCACCATGGCCAATGTAGCTAAAGCCTTAGAAATTAATATTCCGCATGAGTTTGAGGTGCTGCTAGGAAGATACTTTAGTTTAGATATCAATGCTAAGCATGCCAGAGGCCCGGTAACTTTATTGCAAGCGTGGAATGAACATGACTACGAACGACTGCAAAAGAACCTTATTGCGCATGTGCTTATGAAGCGCCGCCTAAAGCAGGCCGAAACCCTATTTTTTGCTCTCACAGATGAAGACGATTTTATCATTTCACTTGAAGTAGACACGCAGCATGTTGTACTTGAACAAGTGGGTAAACCCGCGCAAGAGATATTGAGTGAATCCTTGGCCGACTTTATTTGCGCTTTAACTGCAAAACCTCAGTTTGTAACGCTTTAAGCGATTGCTCGAGTTCCTCAACTCTACAAAGCACAGCATTATATTCTTTGCGCGTGACTGTAGCATCGTTTTCGCTTGTGGCTGCTGCTGGTTCTTCAATTTGCTCAGGAGCCAGTTCAATACCCTGATTCGACTTCCAGTATTGTAATCCTTTTATGATGATAGGCAGTGGAATTGCTGTGCTTAGCTTGGCTCTTATCAAACCTGTGCTAGGCACTATGCCTTTCGCTTTAAGCGCCTGACATACTCTCACGATGCTCTCTATTTGACTATCTGGCATCTTACTTTCCTCTTTGTTTTGTCGCATTTTTTTGTTTTAAACAGGATTCAGGTTAAAAAGCTTTACTAGTGGGCTTTACTAACAAGTGGTGAATAGTTTCATTAATTGGCGATATTAATCACGGTCATCTTTGTGCTACATATTATTTTTATCGTAAGGTAATGATATATATGAGGTTTACATAGTTGGCACAAACTGTGTTAAGCATTAATTGAATAAGACTAGCTTATTAGCAATGTGCTTTTTAAAGCCGCAATAGCATAGCAATACTTCGAATAATAAAATACAAACACACTAAAGGAATACCAAAATGAAAAAAGTACTACTACTTATCTGTGTCGCGATCAGTTTGTCAATGAGCGGTTGTGTAATTTCAATAGATGACGATGGCTATTCGTCTAATTCAGGTTGGAAATCAGAGCAGAGACAAAACAAGCAAGATATTGCAAAGCTTAATCTTGGTCAAAGTAAAGACAGTGTTGTAGATAGAATGGGACGTGCTGATTTTAACGAAGCATTGCAAAAAGACGGCACACAGTATCAGTTACTTTGGTACCGCACTCATCATGTAGACAGCGACGGCGAGACCACTAAAGATGAATGCACACCTTTAGTATTTAAAAATAACGAATTAATAGGTTGGGGCAATACCGCCTTGGATTTGCTTTAAGGTTTCTGCAAAATTGCTCGCTTGATCGTTATCAAATGAAAAACTGAGCTAAATCAAAGTTTTGTAAAAATAATGTTACAAAATGCTTGTCATCTATTACACTGAAGGTATGCAAGCATTTTGGAGCTAATTAATGAGCGTTTCTGTTTATCATCCTGACGTAACAAAAGTCACTTCAGCCTACCTCGACGCCGACGATCTCAAGGTCGCGGCGTCTATCTTATACAACGCATATTTTGATGACCCACTATTTGTCGATATCTTTAAAGCCGACAGAGAAGGCTATGAAGCTCGCCTGCGCTCAGCAATACGCGAAGAAATAAATACTTTTTGGGAGTCGGGCCAACCGCTAATTGGCTTGTACGATGAAGGCCGGCTAGTCGCGGTCTCGTGCATGATAGGTCCTGATGCATCGTTTGGCGCAGGCCGGTTCTGGCACTGGCGTTTAAAAATGCTGCTAACAACCGGATACTTAGGCACGAAGCAAATGATTGCCAAAGAAGAAAAGGTAAGAGAAAAAATACCCGCTGAAAATTACTACATGCTTTCGCTAATTGGCGTGCACCCTGATCATCAAGATATAGGTTTAGGCCATGTGTTGATGAGCGCGATGTTAGGGTTGTTAGATGAAGACAAACAATCACAAGGAATCGGTGTGTTAGTCACGCTACCAAAGTGCTTATCTTTCTTCAACAGCGCCAAATTTGAACATGTTGAAGACATTGCTGTGGGCAGTATTACCGGCAAAGTGATGTTCAGGCCAAGGAGTGTTGAATAAGCCTTCCTTTTTGTCTTGAAGCTATGTAAGAGATCTCTTACATAGCTGTCGGCTATCCTCCTTTTGTTGACTTCCTAATTGCTGATTGAATTAGTAAAAATACATTTAAAACAGTATGTTACTTTCATTTTTACTCTGTTGCATATTTCTTACACTCACCTTTTATTAAAAAAAGTTCACTTTTAGTTGTGTGCCTTCGGTATTCTATGTCTGTCTTAAGGGATTGGCAGGAAGCCAAAAAGACACGCAGTTAGGATGATTGCGACAGGGAAGATAATCGATACTGGATGTATCGCTAAGGAACAAGGAAATTCTTAGTAAAGGAAAGGAAAAGGGATCGGCATACGGATATGTTGCCCGCTTAGGATGAGTGGGATGAAAATGGAAAGGGGTGTAACGGATTTTTATCGGGATGATATTATAGCAATATTATAGCAATGGAACGCCGAGAAGGATGCTCAAAATTTCAGGAAAAACAGGCTTTATAGCCTGTTTTTTTTTGCTTTCGATTTACCGTAGTGAAGCAAACGATTGTCATTACCGCGTAGGCGGTAATCTCGAAATACAACAACAGAAGCCCTCAAAGGCTGTAAATTTATGCATTGCAGCAATATTTGCGAGGTTCCCACCTTCGTGGGAATGACGTTTCTTCGTGGGAGTAACTTTTTTTTCAAGCGAATAGCACTAACCCTCTCCGTCATCCCCGCGAAGGCGGGGACCTCCAAATACAACAACAGAAGCCCTTAAAGGCTGTACATTTATGCATTGCAGCAATATTTGCGAGGTTCCCACTTTCGTGGGAATGACGTTGCTTCGTGGGAATGACGTTGCTTCGTGGGAATGACAGAGAGGGCTTAATGAGTATATTCGCTTGAAGCCATTCTAAACACGGGCAAGTCCACCCGCATTATGCGTTTTCCGTGGCTGGTGATGGTGCCGATGTATTGGGTTTCTCCGTCGCTGCTGAACTCTAGGTCGTACTCAATTAACCAATCGGGCTTGCCGCGTTCTATGCTGATGCGGGTTTTATTGCGGGCGAGGGATATGTATTGGAGACCTTCTTTTTTGCAATATTGTTCAGCGTATTTAATGGTGTATTCAGATATACCGCGCAAGCGCCAAAACTGCAGGGCGATCATCGCGATGCATAATATGATGATGAGGCTATACATATCCATTATGCTTGTTGACCTTTTGAGTCAGGGCTCGATGTTTGGCGTGTGGCGCTGCTTAAAAACGATTGAACTGCCTCTTTCAAATTAGCATCTTTTATATCGCTTCGAATCATCGCGAGCAGAAATACTCGTAAACTTGGTAGTTGCACCATGTCGGTAAATACACCTTGAAACAAGGCATAGGTGTTATCGGCAATGGCGAGCTTTTCAAAGTACAACCGCAAATAATCTTGCGGGCTTTGCTCTTCAGACATCAAACTTTCAGGCGATAAAACCTGCCAGTGTCGCCCGGCTATTACTATTAAGGTTTCGATATCTAAGGCATCTTTGTTTGCCACGAGTTGGCGAATGTAATTATTTACCTGTTCTGTGCGAGTGCTTGCTAGAGCTCTTAACACCATAGGCGCAAGCGCGGCTTCGCAGCGCGCATGATAACTAAGCATGCTCTGCTCTACCTGAACGGGGAGTTGCAGGCCTTCAAAGGTGCTAAATAGGCATAAACATACGGCCTTAGGAAGTATTTCTAAGTTTTGTACAAAGGCTTGCTGCACTGGCGCGCTATCAATTTGCAGCGCAAGGTCCGACATATCTTGCAATGAAAGTTCATCCCAAGGCTGAACACTAGGCGCTTTCAAGTAGCTAAGCGCTTTTTGCAGACCCGGTCGTTCAGGTAAGTTTAAATGCTTACGAATAGTTGAATTACAGTCTGAGAGCAGCTGCTGACTTGGCGTAAAAACAAATGGGTTTTCAGGTAATTCTGCGTTTTTCTCGTCCATACCCTGAAGCTGTTGACCAAGAGCTTGAGTTACTATTTGCAAAAACTGGTTTATTGCCGCTTGCACCAACAGACCCTGTTCGTCTACAGGCAGCTTCACAAACCAAATATAGTGCTCTTGGTTCAATTGTTTGTTCCAAAACACAATACATAACCACGCGTGACCTTGACGCGGATTAGCATATGGCGCTTTGTTGTTCTCGTAGTCAAAAAACACTTGGTTTTCGAGCAGATGACGTGTTCGGCTAACGTCAATGATGAAATATTCAGTGCCAGCTTGCAGTAAAAACTCGCTTAAGGTGCTAAAAGATTGAGGTGATGTCATGGTTACGGCGTTCACTTTAATTGTATGGCGTTTGCTTAAGCGTCATCGACTAGATAATTGCGCTGGCTCAAATATTTTAATTACTTTTCTGGTTTCATCAGTTAATGGAGTCAGATAAAAGAGAATCAATACTGAATTTGTTTTTATATCACGGTATTCTACGCGCTGACCAAAACAAGTAAACAGCCATAGTCATTTAGCCATTGAGTATGCATTACGCCAATATCTAGAACGAACATCATCCATGCATATTCCAATTATTTATCAAGATGAACATTTTTTGGTGGTGTATAAGCCATCAGGTCTCTTGGTGCACCGAAGCCCTATCGACAAAAACGAAACGCAGTTTTTGATGCAGCTGGTCCGAGACCAGATTGGGCAACACGTATACACCGTGCATCGCCTCGATAAACCCACTTCAGGCTTAATTATACTTGCGCTTAATTCAGACATAGCAAGGCGCTTAAGCGCTCAGCTCGAGGCCCACCAAGTAGAAAAAACCTACATCGCCTTGGTGCGCGGCTATATTCATGAGGCGCAGCGTATTGATTATCCTTTGGTAGAGCAGCTCGATAAAATGACCGACGATCTTAAAAAAGACAACCCTGCTAAACCCGCGTTGAGTGATGTAGCACCGATGGCGTGTTTTGAGTTGCCATACCCTGTGGGTAAGCACCAAAGCGGGCGATTTAGCTTAGTTGAGTTAAAGCCTCTTACCGGCAGAAAGCATCAGTTGCGCAGGCACTTAAGGCACATTTTTCATCCCATCATTGGTGATACCACGCATGGCGACGGCAGGCAAAATCGTTTTATGCAGGAGCATGTGGGTATTCATCGTTTGGCGTTGTGCGCGGTAGGTCTATCTTTTGAGCACCCGTCTACTGGAGAGGCCTTGAATATTCGATGTGGCCTTGATGAGTCATTATTGGGGATTGAACGCATGATTAATGAGTATATGACATGGCAGACAGACGATTTTGATACCAAAACCTTGATTTAATCGAAACAAGCCGCATTACCGTAACAGTTAAGAAATTCAGCGAGAAGTTAGGCTTCATACAGATGTCAGCAAGTTACTTTCGCAAAAAGACAAATAAATTCAATTTTTAATTTAAGCAGTTAATAAAGGAAAACATAATGCCAAGTGTGAGTATCTTCGCGGGTTCAGTATATGGAAACGCGCAACACGTAGCAGAAGAAGTACAAACGATGTTGAGTGACGAAGGCGTTGAGAGTGAAATATTCACCGACCCATCAGTCGAAGATTTTGCCAGCGCCGAGTCGGTGTTGGTGATCACATCTACCACTGGGCAAGGTGATATTCCGCCAAACCTTGAGTTTTTCCACGCCGAGTTACGCGATAGTTTTCCATTAATGAACGATAAACCCTTTGCGGTAGTTGCGCTAGGCGACAGCAGCTACGGCGACTCTTACTGCGGCGGCGGTAAACAGTTTTACGAATTACTCACTGAGTTACAAGGCAAAGCCGTAAGCGAGATGTTTGAAGTGGATGCAATGGAAACCTTGGCGCCTGAAGAAGAAGTAGTACCATGGGTGAAATCTCAGATTGGAAGTTTGGTTTAGCACTCGTTTACTAAACTGATTGAATTTGGCTTAAGCCATAGGTTTAACCGGCCTGATTAACAACTCGCTTAAAGGGCTTTCTAAAATTTTCTAGCACCATGTTGGGAATAGGGCACTTGTTAAAGTCACTTGCATTTACCATCACGTATGTGACTTTCATGTTGGCAACTGCCTGCCAAGTGTCATTTGTACGCTTGCAGCATTCCACTTCAAACGCAAATGAAGTGTTACCTACATGGCAAGTGCTGACTTTTAAAGACAGTACATCATCAAACTTGGCAGAGGCCTGCCAGTCAATATGAAAACTAACGACTTGATTTTCAAAGCCTGCCTTGAGTAATTCATTGTAATCACCAATCAGTGCGCGTAAATACTCGGTGGCGGCAATATCAGCATAATCTGCATAGCGCGCATTAAATACAACGCCTTGAGCATCGCACTCGCCGTATCGCACGCGCAAAAACAGCGTTAACTGATTTCGCGCGATGTATTCGCTATTTGAGCCCACTGAAGTATTTACTCTACTGCACCACGAAGTAGTGCATTAATGCCCACTTTCGCGCGAGTTTTAGCATCTACTTTTTTCACAATGATGGCTGCGTATAAACTGTATTTGCCATCTTTGCTTGGCAGGTTTCCAGGTACAACAACCGCGCCTGCAGGTACTCTGCCGTAATGAATTTCGCCAGTTTCGCGATCGTATATACGGGTAGACTGACCAATATAAACACCCATTGAAATCACTGCACCTTCTTCAACAATCACGCCTTCCACTACTTCTGAGCGTGCGCCAATAAAGCAGTTATCTTCTATAATTGTTGGGCTCGCTTGCAATGGTTCTAATACGCCACCAATGCCAACACCGCCTGACAAATGTACGTTCTTACCAATTTGTGCACATGAGCCGACTGTTGCCCAAGTGTCTACCATAGTGCCGCTATCAACATATGCGCCAATGTTTACATAAGACGGCATCAATACAACGTTGCTGCCTATAAAGGTACCTGTACGCACGGTCGCAGGTGGCACAACGCGCATGCCTTCTCTAGCAAAGCGAGCTTGGTCATAATCGGTGAATTTAAGCGGCACTTTGTCGTAAAAAGTTGATTCTGCACCCGGCATAACTTGGTTGTCATTTAATTTAAAAAACAACAAAACAGCTTTTTTAAGCCACTCGTTTACTTGCCATTGTCCGTTAATTTTTTCTGCCACACGAGCTTCACCTGAGTTCAATAAAGCAATAACGTCGGTTACGGCTTGTTTAAGTTCAGGGCTAGCGGTTTGGGCGGTAAACGAATCGCGCGTATCAAATGCGTGGTCGATAATGTGAGCAAGTTGGGTCATGTTAGTGTTATTGGTCATATTGCAGTATTCACTTCCGGTTGATCGAGTTTAATAATAAGTTGTTTTTTTAGTAATACTTGTTGTTCTTGCGTGAGCGCTTTGCCGTGGGAATTGCACACAATAAATACGTCTTCCGCGCGCTCACCAATAGTAGCAATTTTTGCCATTTTTAATGTGATGTTCAAATCCACGAATAGATGGCCGATGCGAGCTAACAGACCAGGCGCATCTAAGGCTTCAAGTTCAACCAGTGTGGCGTCATCTTGACTAGAATAAAAACGGACTTTGGTTTGCACATCGAGTTGCTTCATCTGACGCGACATTCTTCGCTGATTTTTATGCGAGCGCCCTGGTTTCACAAGCTGGTGATGAATCGCTTCAGCCAAATTATCCACTCGTTTATCAGACTCAATTCTGTCGGAGTTCTGGTCGAGCACAATCATGCTATCGAACACATAGCCTTTATCCGTAACCACAATTTGGGCATCGTGGATAGAGCAATTGCGACTGTCGAGTACCGAGGCAATTTGCGCAAAGAGTGCGGGCCTATCATGGCAATAAATTAATAGCTCGGTGCCAGCCTTAGTGGTTTGATTGCTTGCGGCTACTAAAATATCGTCATCCGCTATGTCACCGGCTTTTATGATAGTTTCGGTGTGCCAAGCGATCTGCTTCGGTTTAAAACGCACAAAGTAATCGCTGCGCATTTGTGACCAAAATGGATTAGCCGATGCGGCATCCACACCTTTGTTTCGCAGGCGTTGTAGGGCGAGTTCTTTGTGTTCATCAACACGCTCTTGGAAAGTACGCTTGCATTCAAAGCCATTGTCTAGGGCTTGTTGAGTAAGCAAATATAGCTCTCTGAGCAGTGAAGCTTTCCAATCATTCCATAGATTATCGTTGGTCGCTCGAATGTCGGCGAGGGTTAAAGCATAAAGCAAATCAAGATGAGCATGGCTTTTTACTTCGCTGGCGAAATCTTTGATGACGTCTGGATCGTAAATGTCGCGGCGCTGGGCAACCACCGACATTAACAGATGCTGCTCTACGAGCCATGCAATCATACTTGATTGTTTTTCAGGAATGTTGTGCGTTTCACAAAAATCGAGTACGTCTTTCGCGCCGAGCTTGGAGTGGTCGCCATTGCGGCCTTTAGCGATATCGTGAAAAATAGCCGCAATAAATAAAATTTGAGGCTCATCTAAATTTTTAACTATGCGAGAGCAGCGAGGAAATTCTGCGCTTTGGCTGTAATAACGGCGAACATGCTTAACTAAGCGATGGGTGTGCTCATCAACTGTATAGGCATGGAAAAGGTCAAACTGCATCATGCCTACTATTTTGTCCCACTCTGGTAAATACGATTGTAAAATACCAGTTTGATACATAACGTCCCAGGCTAAATCAAAAAACTCTGGGTCAGATACAAGCTCTATGAATTTGCTTCTGCACTCAGGGATGTTGCAATAATAGGTTGACTGAAATTCACGTCGGGCGTTGCGAACTAATCGAATGCAGTCGGCATCGAGTCCTTTGATTTCAGGGTGTTCTTTAAGTACTGACAAAAACTCTAGAATAGCCAAAGGTGAGCTAAAGCAGCTCTCATTACGCGGACCGATTAAGCCGTCGCGGATATAAAAATGTTCGTCGATGATGATGGCTTTTTGCTTAGAGAATCCAAGAATGTCTTGATGAAAGCGTTTTAGCAGCATGCTGTTGAGCTCTGAGACTCGGCGCACAATTCTAAACATGTGCTTCATCATCTTTTCAACACCTTCTTTACCCTCACCAAAGCCAAGCAATTCAGCTACATCGGGCTGGTAATCAAAGAGCAGGCGGTTTTCACTGCGTCCGGCAACGAGGTGAAGGGCAAAACGGATTTGCCAAAGGTTGGAGCGGCATTCTATAAGCTCTGCATGTTCTAATTCTGTAAAGTAGCCATGGCCAATTAAGGTCATGCCGTCGTATTCGCAAAAATGCTTTTTTGCCACCCAACCCACATTCTGAATATCGCGCAAGCAGCCTGGATTTTCTTTAATATTGGGCTCAAGGTTGTAGGAGGTATCGTTAAACTTTTTATGGCGCTTACTTTGTTCATCAAGCTTGGCCAGAAAAAACGCTTGGCTAGACCAAAACTTTTGGCTGTTTACTTTCGATATTAAGTCATCGAAGGTCTTTTTGCACCCGCATAGGCGTCGAGCTTCAACCAGATTGGTCGCAATAGTAATGTCGTCTTTAGCTTGCGCGATAGTTTCTTTAACCGTGCGCACAGACTGCCCAATTTCGAGCTTTATATCCCATAAAAAGGTAATGAACTGGCTTAAATCGTCTTGGATTGCTTTGGGTAGGCTTGATTTACTTAAAATTAGAAGGTCAATATCAGAATAAGGCTGTAATTGCCCTCTACCATAGCCACCCACCGCGCAAAGCGTGAGGTTTTTTTGCTTATCTAACTTTAGTATTTGCCAAGCGTGGCACAGCAGCGCATCAGTAAAGTTTGAACGAGCGACTACTAGTTCGTCTACATGCACATTATTAAAGTTGTCGCGTAACCAGTCATAACAAAGATTTACGCAACTTTTAAACTCAGCAACGTCAGCAATGCTTTTTATATCACGCACTTTGGCAATTAGACTGTCAATGGTCATGTAAAGAGTATTCCTGTTATGAAAGTAAAGTTTTAAGCGACTATCTTTGTCCACTTTGCCAATGCAGGGCGATTATGCGTACATTCAATTGATGCATGCAATAAGTTAAGCGTGACTAATAACCCTAGGTAAATCTTCCTCGTCGCGCAAAGTGAGCACTTCAACACCGGTTTCGGTCACCAGCAAAGTATGCTCCCACTGAGCGCTTAAGCTGCGGTCTTTTGTTACTACCGTCCATTTATCGGGTAGCACTTTAGAGTATCGCTTGCCAGCGTTAACCATTGGCTCGATGGTAAAGCACATTCCGGCTTCAAGCGTTTCGCCGGTATTCGGGCGACCATAATGCACAACTTGTGGGTCTTCGTGAAAAACTGCACCAATGCCATGCCCGCAATACTCGCGCACAATTGAATAATGATGGCTTTCGGCATGAGTTTGAATAGCGTGTCCGATATCGCCTAAGCGCATACCGGGTTTTACCATTTGTATGCCTTTATATAAACATTCTTGAGTCACGCGAATTAAACGTTCTGCCAAAATCGAGGGCTTGCCTACCACAAACATTTTAGACGTGTCGCCATGATAACCATCTTTAATAACAGTAACGTCGATGTTCAGCGCGTCTCCGTCTTTAAGCTTTTTATCTGCAGGAATACCATGACAAATAACGTGATTGACAGACGTACAAATAGATTTGGGAAAGGGCGGATGGCCATAATTTAGGGGTGCAGGAATCGCTTTTTGTTCATTAACGATGTAGTCGTGGCAAATTCTGTCTAGCTCTTCGGTGGTAACACCTTTTTTAACGTGTTCACCAATCATAACCAATACGTCTGAGGCTAATTTGCCTGCAACCCGCATTTTTTCTATTTCGTCCGCAGTTTTAATGGTAATACTCAACGCGCTTCCTCACTTTGCGTGCAATCAAAATCAAGCGCAGTATACCACAAGATGCGGATTTCAATATTACTCATTGATAGTGCTTATAACCAGTGTAATGGAACTCATCTCAAACGTCTCGAAACTAACTTTCTTGCTTTACTCGGTCAAAAAAGACGAGTAATCTTTTGTGCGGATTAATGTCCAAAAATAAAGGCTATTTTCGTGCACTTCAAAAGATGCGATATGATTAGCATAAAATATAACTACCTAAATTAAATAAGGTTTTGCAAGGATAGGAAGGCCAGTGATGGGAAGGATAGCAATGAAACGCGCAAAGGATGCAAAATTAATCGCTTCGTTTATTACAATTATAGGCGTTATGTTTTTTATGCCGAATGTAGCAAAAGCGTCGCAGATACAAGGCTTTTTGCAAGCAATTATTACCAATTCAAATGGAATGACAGTCTCAGGGTGGGCATGTGAACGCGGCAATGAATCTTCGATAGTAGTGAACCTTTACGCAGGTGAATCCGCTCAAACTGCTACATTAATTGACAGTCGCCTTGCGAATCGCGGCTCAGAGTTGGCGGTTGATCAACGATGCAAAACCAACGGAGAGCATCGTTTCAGATTTGAACTCCCTGAATCTGTGCTGTTTGACTACCCCAACGCAAGACTCTTCGTTGAAGCACAAGCGTCTACTCAACGAGCATTTTTGAATAGTGCGGAGCCTTTGATACTTCCCGCACTCCCAGAAACAAAAGTAACGGGTTATATTGATGGTGTTGTTGAAGCAAACGGCGCATATTTTGTATTGGGCTGGGCGTGTCAAACGCATATTGACGCTACTGTAACCTTAAGCATGACGACCTTATCTTTGACTGGAGAGGATATCGTGGTCAGCTCAGAGGTGCCGACCAATGTTATTGCAGAAGAGGCTGTTGCATTGGCCTGCAATAGTCCCGAGGGCCGCCACCGATTCAGAATTAAAATTCCAGAGCAGGCAATCACCGAACATCCTGGCCAGCCTTTAAATATAACGGCCCATGCTGCTTATGGGGAGCAAAGTGCTGAGTTGTTTAAGGTAAAGCCAATTTTTTTACCAGATAGCCTACCTACATTGATGCCACAAAACCGCCAGCCTAACGTAATAGTTATTTTTACCGACGATCAAGGTTATGCAGATTTAAGCGTTCAAGAAGCACTTGACGATGTGTACACGCCTAATATTGACGCTTTAGCTAATAATGGAGTGCGATTTACTAACGGCTATGTTACCGCTCCTCAGTGCTCCCCCTCAAGAGCAGCGATGTTAACGGGGCAGTATCAACAGCGATTTAAAATGGATGAGAATCAACATATTCCGATGACCACTGAAGTTGAGACGCTTGCGACTAAGTTTAAATCTGTTGATTACGCAACAGGTATGTTGGGTAAATGGCACCTCGAGATACAAAATAACTCACTTGAGTGGGGACAACAGAACTATCCACAAATGTCTCCGTTTAGAGTCGATCAGGTACCTTTTGAAGAGCAGTTGGACTATTACCCTCATCGGCGTGGTTTCGACGAAATGTTTGCAGGCTACTCATACAAGTATTTACGAAATTCTTCAATGAAGGCAGAGCGTATTGACACTGAATACTATTTTGACTCAACTTTTCGTGTGGAGTTGGTCAATCAAATGTCTTTGTCGTTTGTCGATAAATATTGGCGCAAACCATTCTTTTTATATGTTTCGCCTTATGCGCCTCATGTTCCATTAGAAGCCACCCAAAAATATTTAGATCGCTTCCCCGGCGATATGCCTGAGCGTCGTAGGTATGCGCTAGCAATGATGGCCGCAATCGACGATGGGGTCGGTGGGCTTGTTAGCAAATTAAAAAACTATAACCTTTTAGATAACACCATCATCGTATTTTTGAGTGATAACGGCGCACCTCTTGCTGACGACATGACCGATGCCCCTATTGCAGATCGACGTGAAGGCTGGAATGGCTCTCGCAATGACCCATTTACTGGAGAAAAAGGCATGTTAACTGAGGGGGCTCTGCGCGTTCCATTTATCATGCATTGGCCAAATCGTATTGCTGCAGGTTCCGTAATTGATACTCCAGTATCAGCTTTAGACGTAGGATATACAGCGGTTAAGGAGGCTGGAGTAGAAAGCCTGAATAATTTAGATGGGGTTGACTTGATGCCCCTGATTAACGGCGATAGTCGAGAGTTTGATGAGCGACCTCTATTTTGGCGGTTTTATTTCCAGCGAGCAATACGAAAAGGTAATTGGAAATATATGCAAGCAGGAATACAGCGAGAATACCTATTCGATATGACGCAAAGCGAGCCAGAGCGAGTAAATTTGATCAATAGCTATCCTGACATCGCAGACCAATTGCGCGACGAGTATTGGCGCTGGGCAAATGAGATGCCTCGGCCTGAACCTTTGGTTGAAATCCCTAAACCGTTCGCAAACAGGGTAGACCTGTATTTACCTCCAGCATTACCGTAATCCATCGGGATATCTCCGCTAATCCTTTCGTGATTATGCAAACCCACTTGTTATTATCCAAAACCACGAATCATTCCCGCGAAGGCGGGAACCTCCCAACGAAACAACTGACTTCAAATAAAGCGGATTATTCAAACAAATTCTGTAGACTTGGGAGGTTCCCACTTTCGTGGGAATGACGGGTTTTTCTGAAGCGGGTTTTTCAAAAGCTAACAGCGTTTAACCTTTGTTCTTTACTCATTAATTTAAGCTTAAAAACTTGCCAGTAGGAACTACAAATGATATAAAGCGCGCCTGTTTTCGATGAGAGTTGTTTTCTTGCATCGAAAAGCAGCAAAAAAACGACGGTCAAATGACCATATTCCACACACATATCGACACTGATTTCGGG
>CAYQMI010000071.1:0-19210 GCA_964418575.1 uncultured Glaciecola sp. | reverse complement strand
TCTCATAAGATTAACTTAGGAGATAGTCAGTGACCAAATCAGAACTTATTGAGCGTCTAGGCGAAAAGGTACAGCACCTGCAAGGCAAAGAGCTCGAATCTGCTGTAAAAGAATTACTCGAACAAATGGCGCAAACACTGCAACGCGGCGATCGTATTGAGATTCGTGGCTTCGGTAGTTTTTCCTTACATTATCGTGCACCTCGTGTGGGCCGTAACCCAAAAACAGGCGATACGGTAGAGTTGACTGGTAAACACGTGCCACATTTTAAAGCAGGTAAAGAATTAAGAGATCGTGTAGACCTCTAATCTAACTACACTGTACTCGATAGTCATCAGCTTATTTAGAAAGGAAGCTTAATGAAAGCAATTCTTGTGATCATCATTGTTGTTTTATTGGTGCTGCTTGCTATTGTGGTTGGCTCTCGTAACGCTGATATCATCAGCGTTAACTATCTCATTGCTCAAACAGACATGCGCGTATCAAGTTTTATGGTTTGGTCAATGGCCGCAGGTTTCGTCTTGGGTATTTGCACAATGTTAACGAAATACCTGGCGCTTAAAGTAAAAGTATCTTTGCTCACGCGAAAGCTAAACAAACTAGCGAAAGTCGATGCCTAGATGATTGAGTTTTTATTCTTATTATTGCCCGTAGCCGCCGCATACGGATGGGTAATGGGCAGAAATAGCCTTAGGCGCGCTCAACGTAAACAGTCTTCCATACTCTCTAATCATTACTATAAAGGTCTAAACTTTTTGCTGTCTGATCAGGCAGATAAAGCGGTCGATACCTTTATGAAAATGATCAGTGTTAATAACGACACGGTTGAAACACACATTGCCATGGGGAACTTTTTCCGTCATCGCGGCGAGTTAGACCGTGCCATACGCGTCCATCAAAACCTGATAAGCAGAGATGAAATAAACAAACGCCAAGAAGCGCTTGCGCTAGTTGAGTTGGGTACAGATTACTTATTAGCAGGCTTTTTAGAACGAGCGGAAGGTGTATTTATTCAACTGCTCGAAGATGAAAAACATTTTGGCACAGCACAAGCTAAGTTGTTTAGTATTTATCAGGTAACTAAGGAATGGCATAAAGCCGTTGAGCTAGCCAGCCGAAGCTTGAAAATAACGCCAAACGATGAATTTATGTATTTGTTGCTGTCGCATTTTTACTGCGAACAAGCCTTAGAGCAAATAGCCGAGAAAGACCTGAACGCGGCTGAGCTAACGCTGAAAAAAGCAATTATGGTTGAGGGTAAAGAAGTTCGTGCTTGGCTTGAAATGGGCAAACTTGCCATTCAGAAAGAAGAATACGCTCAGGCGATGGATTATTTAGCTGAAGTGCCTAAGCGAGATTTAGACTGGTTAAGTGAAGCAATACCGCATTTAGAAGTCTGCGCTGGCAAAATCGATGGTTGGGATAAGTTAGACAAAATTCTGGAGCCATATTGGCAAAAATGTGCGTCATCATACATCGCCAAGGTAAAAATCCTTGCCCGTGGTGGCGATACAGAATCTGCAATTGAAACATTAAACAAACAGTTAGAGCATCATCCGACGATGCGAGGCTTTGAATCTTTGTTGAGTCTGTATCAAAAGGCATTACCAGATAAGCGCACCCAGCAAAGCTTAGAACAGATGCAGGGCTTAATCATTAAACAAATTAAACAACGACCCAAATACCGCTGCCATAGCTGCGGATTTTCGGGGCGTCAGCTATATTGGCTTTGTCCATCTTGTAAAAAGTGGTCTGTGATCAAGCCAATTAAAGGTCTTGATGGCGAGTAGGCCGCTTTGAAACCTCAAAGCTAACCTTGAAATCACGCACCTAAGACAAAAATGCGTTAACTACGACGAACATGGATAACTCTTTGAACAACACACAAACCACATCACCTGTAATTGTCGCGCTAGATTACGACAATCTAAACAGCGCTAAAGCCTTAGTAAAGCAACTCTCGCCTGAGCAGTGTCGTCTTAAAGTAGGCAAAGAAATGTTTACTTTATTTGGACCTGAGTGGGTTCGATACCTAGTGGGTGAAGGCTTTGATGTTTTCCTTGATTTAAAATTTCACGATATTCCTAATACCGTTGCCAAAGCGGTAAGTGCAGCCAGCAAATTAGGCGTATGGATGGTGAATGTGCATGCAAGTGGCGGCGCGGATATGATTGCTGCGGCTAAAGATGCAGCGCTAAGCGCTCAGAAAACTCCATTGTTGACCGCTGTGACTATTTTAACCAGCATGGATAATCGTCAGTTTTCGCCTGTGTATCAGTCGCCCGACATCGCTGCTAAGGTAAGTGATTTAGCACTGTTAGCACAGGGCGCGGGCGCTGATGGAGTAGTGTGCTCGGCAAAAGAGGCGGTAATGTTGCGTGAGCGGGTTAATCCTGATTTTTGTTTGGTCACGCCTGGCATTCGCCCTGCGGGCAGTAGTTTAGACGACCAAAAGCGGGTGATGACGCCAAGTGAGGCAATGCAGGCTGGCGTAAACTACTTAGTGGTTGGCAGACCAATCACGCAAGCAAGCAATCCTGCTGAGGCTTTGCACGCAATTAACGAGTCTTTAAGCATTTAGGCTCAGGGCTTTTCAGGTGTATCAGACTTTTCTAAAACCGTACTGGCTTAACAAAGTTATCTTTTACTTATAAAAAAACGCGCTTAAATAGCGCGTTTTTTGTATCTATCTCAATTAAGCTACTTGTTCAAAGCTTCAACCGCATCGCAGTAAGTAAGGTTTAATTGTTTACCTAAAGCATCAACTACTGCCTTGTAAGTCACTAGACCTTTATGCACGTTCAGGCCATTTAATAAGTTTTTATCATCAAGCATGGCTTGTTTTGCGCCTTTGTTTGCAAGTGCAAGTCCAAAGGGAAGGGTTGCATTGTTCAATGCCATGGTAGAGGTGCGAGCAACGCCGCCTGGCATATTCGCTACGCAATAATGCACAACATCGTCAATTACATATACTGGGTCCTGATGAGTCGTAGCTTTTGAGGTTTCAAAGCATCCGCCCTGGTCAATAGCAACATCCACTAACACTGAACCTGGCTTCATGGCTTGAATGTGCTGGCGATTAAGGATTTTTGGAGCGGCTGCACCCGGTATCAAGACTGCGCCTACAACAAGATCAGCCCGTGAAGAGTAATGTTCAACCGCTTCTTCCGTTGAATAAACACAGTGTACACGGCCTAAAAAGATATCGTCTAAATCGCGTAAACGCGGCAATGAGCGATCTAAAATAGTTACGTCAGCGCCAAGTCCTACCGCCATTTTAGCCGCTTGTGTACCAACAACGCCACCGCCAATAATCAGTACTTTACCTGGAGCAACACCCGGAACGCCGCCTAATAAGGTTCCGCTGCCGCCATGGGCTTTTTCAAGATAATGCGCACCTGCTTGAATAGACATACGGCCAGCTACTTCAGACATTGGCGCAAGTAAAGGAAGACCGCCTTTAATATCGGTAACGGTTTCATACGCAATACAAGTTGCGCCAGAAGCTACCAAAAGCTCAGTTTGCTTAGGATCAGGTGCTAAGTGCAAGTAAGTGTAAAGGATTTGACCTTCACGCAACATTTTACACTCGTTTTCTTGAGGTTCTTTTACCTTAACAATCATGTCAGCTTTGGCAAAGATCTCTTCGGCAGTATCGATAATTGTTGCACCAGCATTGACGTACATTTCATCTGGGAAGCTAATGGCCGTGCCGGCATTAGTCTCTACAATCACTTGATGGCCATGAGTCACAAACTCTTTAACCGCAGCAGGCGTTAGTCCAACACGATATTCGTGATTCTTTATCTCTTTAGGTACACCAATTAACATTTTAAGCACTCTCGTTAGCTAATATTTGACGCGCATTGTATCGAATAAAAAGAAAATAATAATTTTGTATTTTTTGCCTTTGCCATATATTATTTGGAAAATAACAATTTATTTAACATTTAATTATGCTGGTAAAAACTCCTAAACATATTGATCGCATAGACCGCCGTATACTAGCTGAACTGCAAATTAACGGTAAAATTTCAAATGTAGAATTAGCGAAAATGGTGGGGCTGAGCCCGAGCCCGTGCTTAGAAAGAGTTAGGCGGCTTGAGGCGCAAGGCTATATAGAAAGCTACAATGCGAGACTTAACCCTGAAAAATTAGGCGCTGCAATGTTAGTTTTTGTTGAAATAACACTCACAAAGACCTCCGTTGACATATTTGCCGAATTTTCTGCGGCAGTGCAAGAGCATGAAGATATACAAGAATGTCATTTAGTGTCTGGTAATTTTGATTTTTTACTCAAGACTCGAGTGGCCGATATGTCGAGCTATCGAAAGTTACTTGGTGACACGCTATTGCGACTGCCGGGCGTGAGTGAATCGCGCACCTATGTTGTAATGGAAGAGGTAAAACATACTTCTAAAATAAAAATTAATCTTAAGTGATGATAGCGATGCATAAGTGGGCGCGATTAGCACTCTCTGAAATCTTCATCCACTTTGCTAAATTTGGGTATAAAACAGCATCTTATAGGTGATAAATATCACTCTATTATGCTATTGTTAACTACTCAATTGCATTTAAACCAATAAGAAAAAGCTAACTTAATGTCACGACTATCAGGCATACAGCGAATAATGGAAGTGGGCATGATTATATCGTGCGCGTTTGCATTTTTTTTATTAGTGGCGTTGGCCTCATTTGACCCGAGTGACCCTGGTTGGTCACAGGCTGGCATAAGTTCACAAGTTCAAAACATGATGGGCTCGGTTGGCGCGTATTGTGCCGACATTTTATTGTTCACATTTGGTATTACTGCTTATTTAGTGCCGTTCGCCTTAGCCTTTATAGGTTGGTTTGTATTTCTGCACCTAAGAAATCTTAAAGAACTCGATTACCTCACCATCAGTTTACGCTTGATAGGCGTGCTGTTGCTCATATTTGGCTTTACCGGAATTGCCAGTATCAATTTCGATGACTTTTACAGTGTATCTGCTGGTGGAGCCATGGGCGACATTATTAGCGCTGCGCTACTGCCACACTTTAGCTTTGTAGGCTCTGTTTTATTACTCTTATGTTTTTTCTGCACTGGCTTTACGCTTGCCACAGGTATTTCATGGATGAGTATCATTGATGGTATTGGTAGCGTGACAATTTCGTCAGGTAAACATGTGATGGCCTTGCCGAATAAAGTGAGCCAGTTGTCTTTGCCAAGTCCAAAAGCGAAAGATGACGAAGATGGTTCGACTAAAACAAAGGATACAGGGAAGGTTACTATTACCAGCCTAAGAGCAGAGCCACCTGCACCAAAACAAGTTGAGCCCTCGTTTACCATACCCGATGAAATATTCGACGAAGACTTACCGCCGTTTACGGCTAATGACGATTATGACCAAGCTCCTCATGACACTGATAGCAGCCTACAGGACGATGATTTAGGCTCTGAAATAAAATCTACTCGGCAGGGCGGGGCAGAGCTAGCAAAGAAAGCACCTAGCGTTAAACCATCAGATAAATCTGATTTAACGCCAATGCCATCCTTTGATTTGCTTGAACGTGCAAACAAGAAAGAAAACCCGATATCCCAAGAAGAACTAGACCAAGTATCGCGCTTACTTGAAGCAAAGTTGGCCGATTTTAATATTCAGGCAAATGTGGTCGATGTACTCCCAGGGCCGGTTATTACGCGCTTTGAACTTGATTTAGCACCCGGCGTGAAAGTAAGCCGCATTACCGCCTTAGCCAAAGACTTAGCCAGAGCGATGTCGGCTATTAGCGTGCGCGTGGTAGAAGTTATTCCCGGCAAGTCGGTAATTGGCCTTGAGCTACCGAATAAGCATCGAGAAATGGTGCGCCTGAGTGAAGTGATTGGCTGCGACGCCTTTCAGAAAAACGAATCGCCATTAACCATGGTGCTAGGCGCTGATATTTCGGGCAACCCTGTGGTAGTAGATTTAGGGAAAATGCCGCATTTATTGGTTGCAGGTACCACAGGCTCGGGTAAGTCTGTGGGCGTGAATGTGATGATTTTGAGCTTGCTTTATAAGTCTACGCCCGAAGACGTTCGACTTATAATGATCGACCCCAAAATGCTTGAGCTCTCAGTATACGAGGGAATTCCGCACTTGCTTGCTGAAGTTGTGACCGACATGAAAGAGGCTTCTAATGCTCTGCGTTGGTGTGTGGGTGAAATGGAGCGTCGGTATCGCTTAATGTCTGCATTAGGGGTACGTAACCTAAAAGGCTATAACAAGAAAATTGCAGAAGCTGCGGCAAATGGAGAACAAATATTTGACCCGCTATGGCAACCTAGTCAAAGCATGGAAGAGAGCGCACCAGCGCTCGATAAACTTCCGTCTATTGTTGTGGTAGTAGACGAATTTGCCGACATGATGATGATTGTGGGTAAAAAAGTTGAAGAGCTGATTGCTCGCATTGCACAAAAGGCAAGGGCTGCGGGTATTCACCTTATTCTGGCTACTCAGAGGCCATCAGTAGACGTTATTACAGGCTTGATTAAGGCCAACATTCCTACTCGTATTGCCTTTCAGGTATCGAGCAAAATTGACTCACGAACAATACTAGACCAACAAGGTGCAGAATCACTGCTCGGTATGGGAGATATGTTGTATAACCCGCCTGGCACGAGCATTACAACGCGCGTTCACGGCGCCTTTGTAGATGATCATGAGGTTCACGCCGTTGTTGCCGATTGGAAAGCGCGTGGCGAGCCACAATACATAGACGAAATCCTCAACGGTGAAGCATCGGGTGAAATACTCTTGCCTGGCGAACAAGGCGAGTCTGGTGGCGAGGATTACGACGCATTCTATGACGAGGCAATTGCCTTTATCACTGAAGCTCGTAAAGTCTCAGTCTCTAGTATTCAACGAAAATTCCGCATTGGTTACAACCGAGCGGCGCGAATTGTTGAACAAATGGAAATGGACGGCGTCATAAGTAGCGCGGGGCACAACGGTAACCGCGAAGTTTTAGCACCGCCACCACCAAAGGATTAGTATGCAAATAATCGAGTTAAATACACTTTCTAAATTTTTCAAAGTGCTTTCATTTACGCTACTTAGCACAGCATTTGTTGCATCTGCGCAAGAATCAAACGCGAAAGAAAACCTTAAAGTTATGCTGGAGGGTCTGCAGAGCTTTCAGGCTGACTTCAAACAACAAATTATCGATGCAACTGGCGAGACTTTGCAGCAAAGCGAAGGCCAGATTTACCTGCAAAAACCGAATCAAATGCGCTGGGAAGTTAGCCTGCCTGACGAATCTTTATTCGTAGCAGATGGCAAAGTTATTTATAACGTTGATCATTTTGTAGAGCAGGTAACACTGATTGACCAATCTGCTATTGTTGATAATAACCCTTTAATGTTGCTTATATCCGATTCCCCAGAAGCTTGGGATGATGTTGAAATTACGCAAAATGAAAATGAGTTCGCTGTACGCTCCACCGACAGCAACGCCAATATCACAGATTTGCTGCTGAGTTTTCCGGGCGGAATATTGAGTGAATTAACATCGATTGACCGCCAAGAGCAGTCGAACGTCATTGTGTTTTCAAATATTAAACAGAACACTATGGTTGACGCATCAATGTTTGCGCCAGTCTATCCTTCAACTTATGTGATTGACGATCAGAGAGTCACCGAGACCTCTGCGAATTAGCCGGCTCTTTGCCTTTGTTTATAAATCGACAGCAATAATAAAACAAAAGCCCTCTAACACTCATTTACATCGGAAATGCAGCAATAAATGACTATGCAAAAACCTCTCGCCAGCCTGCTTCGACCAGAAAGTTTTGACCAATATGTGGGCAATACCGATTTAATGGGGCAAGAGGGAATACTTCGCCAATTGGCTGAAGCGCAAAACATCCCGTCTATGATTTTATGGGGCCCACCAGGCTGCGGGAAAACCTCGCTTGTTCACGTATTAGCGAATGTGCTCGATTGCGACATAAAAGTCCTATCGGCGATTAATTCTGGCGTAAAAGACATCAAACAAATTGCTCAAGAAGCACAAAACCAACAGGCTGGCTTATTTGCAAATACCCCTTTAGTATTTGTAGATGAAATACATCGTTTTAATAAAGCGCAGCAAGATGCCTTCTTGCCTTATGTTGAAAGCGGCGTTATCAAGTTAATTGGCGCGACCACCGAGAATCCTTCATTTTCAATCAATAGTGCATTGCTATCGCGGATGCGGGTATTTACGCTTAAATCCCTAGACGAAGCAGCATGCGAGAACTTGTGTGATAGGGCTCTTGAGTACCTAAATCGCGATGGCGTGATGATAAGTGGACGTAAAGTGCATTTAGGTATTAGTGATGACGCCAAATCAGCCCTTATTATTTACGCTAACGGTGATGCAAGGCGCTTACTCAATAGCATAGAGCTTGCTGCACAAATTGCGCCGCTTAGTGCAAGCGATAGTGAGGCTAATATAGCCATCATTGATCATAAAACCCTTGAAAATGCAGTGGGTGAAAACATTGCCGCTTTTGATAAACAGGGGGATCACTATTACGATTTACTCTCTGCTTTTCATAAATCAATACGCGGCAGCGCGCAAGATGCCTCTTTATATTGGTTTGCCCGAATGTTAATTGCTAATTCGGACGTTACGCCTATTTGCAGGCGTTTGTTGGCAATTGCGTCAGAGGACATTGGCAATGCAGATCCAAAGGCTTTACAAGTATGCTTGAATGCATGGGATATTTATCACAGAGTTGGTCAGGCTGAAGGCGAACGAGCCATTGCTCAAGCTGTTATCTATTGTGCCTTAGCGCCTAAAAGTAACGCGGTATACAATGCTTTTAAAGCTGCAAAACGAGATGCCTTGCAATATCACAGTGAACCGGTGCCCTTGCATCTGCGCAATGCACCAACGTCACTGGCCAAAGAGGCAGGTCATGGTAAGGATTATGTTTACCCCCACAACCTAGAAAACGCTTATGCCAGTGGAGTATCTTATTTTCCCGATGGTATGCCTGAAACGCGCTATTATTCGCCTAATCCACGAGGTTTTGAAAAGCAGCTGCTACAAAAAATCGCGTATCTACAAGATTTAGAGGATAATGGCTAGCAAGTATAATAAGGGAAGCTCAAAATGACGGTCACGTGGATGACGTATTTATTTGTTGCATTAGGCGGAGCTTTAGGCGCGTGTATGCGCTTGTTTGCCAATTTAACGATCACAAATTTGTTGGGCAAAAGCCTTCCTTTTGCTACCCTTAGCGTCAATGTTGTTGGTTCGTTTTTGCTGGGCTTGGCCTACGCATGGTTTGCTCAACAAGAGCATGCGAATACCGATGCAAAATTATTTATTATGGTGGGCTTTTTAGGCGCCTTAACCACTTTTTCAACTTTTTCTATGGAAGTGTTCTTGTATATGCAAGCCGGTGAATGGCTAAGAGCAGGAATAACTGTTTTATTAAACGTATGCCTTTGCCTCTTGGCAGTTTGGTGTGCTATGACAATTATGAAAGGATAGTACTCGTTATGTTAGACCCACATTTGCTTCGCAGTCATTTAGAAGAAACTGCTGAAGCACTCGCCACTAGAGGATTTACTTTAGATGTGGCGGCGTATATTGAGCTAGAGGAAAAACGCAAAGTCTTACAAGTAGAAACACAAGACTTGCAGCACGAACGAAATGCTCGCTCAAAGGCAATCGGCAAGGCAAAAGCCGCTGGAGAAGACATCGCACCTTTGCTTGCACATGTGGGTGACTTGGGTGTAAAGCTCGAAGAAGCAAAACAGGCTCTAGATAAAATACAAACATCTCTTAATATTTTTTATCAAGAAACCCCAAACCTGCCGGCAGAGGGCGTTCCGGTTGGTAATAGCGAAGAAGAAAATCAAGAAGTTTTGAAATGGGGCACGATACCTGAGTTCGATTTTGAAGTAAAAGATCATGTGGATTTAGGTGAAAATATTAAAAACGGCTTGGATTTTGAGACGGCTGCCAAGCTTTCTGGCTCACGCTTTGTAGTAATGAATGGCCTAATTGCCCGCATGCACAGGGCTTTAGCGCAGTTCATGCTCGACCAACACACCTTATTTCATGGTTATGAAGAAGTTTACGTACCTTATTTAGTTAATTCTGACAGCTTATATGGTACCGGCCAGTTGCCTAAATTTGGCGAAGATTTGTTCCACACCAAGCCAGCAACCGAAGAAGGTCAGGGCATGTCACTGATCCCGACTGCCGAAGTTCCCCTAACTAATATTGCCAGAGATCATATCTTCAATGCGGATGAGCTACCGGTAAAAATGACGGCTCATACCCCGTGCTTTAGAAGTGAAGCCGGTAGTTATGGTAGAGACACTCGTGGGCTTATTCGCCAGCATCAGTTTGATAAAGTGGAGATGGTGCAATTGGTGCATCCTGATACGTCGATGGACGCGTTAGAGGAGCTAACAGGTCATGCGGAAAACATTCTGCAAAAGCTAAAATTACCTTACAGAAAGGTGGTGTTGTGCACAGGTGACATGGGCTTTGGCGCTTGCAAAACCTACGACTTGGAAGTTTGGCTACCTGCGCAAAATACCTATCGTGAAATTAGCTCGTGTTCAAATATGGGAGACTTCCAGGCCCGCAGAATGCAAGCTCGCTATAAATCACTCGATATGAAAAAGCCCGAATATCTTCATACATTGAATGGTTCTGGCTTAGCGGTAGGAAGGACATTGGTCGCGATATTAGAAAATTATCAGCGTGAAGATGGCAGTATTCGAGTACCAGATGTGCTGGTAGCTTATATGAAGGGCCTAACAGAGATACCTGTCAAGTAATCTACTAATGCTAAAATTGCGTTACAAACATTTAGCTGGCTTAGGCAGGCCGGCTAATTTTGTGGCTAACTTAGCCGGCCCGTCAGGGAATAAGCGATGTAAATAGCGACTGTTACCAACGTCAGGCCCAAATTTATCCTTCATTGCCTTAACCAGTGCTCTAATTGCAGGGCTTGTGTCATAGGTTTGATAGAACTCTCTAACAAAGTAAATCACCTCCCAATGCTCGGGGCTAAGCAACAAGGATTCTTGCTCAGCTAAGGCTTTTGCTACATTTTCATGCCACTGATTTATATCACTTAAATAGCCGTTCTTATCTAAGTGAATATCCTGTCCGTCTACGTTGATACTTGATGTCATGCTTGTACGGTCATCACGTTTAAATGTTCTGCGCAAAGCGCAACCCATGTTTCATTTGAAATTATGTCTACATTTTCTGCGCCTAAGTAACTATTGAAGCTCTTTTGGTGCGCTAAGCCACTTACTAACCAATCATTCTCTAAAATTGATATCGTTGAGGGGAAAGGTTGCTTTTCAAGCATACTCATTAATTGAGGAAGCAAGTAGACACCCTCCTGAAGCAACACGAAATGAGTATCTGCGCTATTAATATATGGCTCAACTAAATCAAAACGTTTACTTAAAACTTGAATTAACATGCTTAAAACACCAGTATTTGCTTGGCGGAGTGTATAAGTTGAATCATCTCATCTGTCTGCAATGCTGTCCAATCAATGCCTGTGGAAGAGAGGTCTAAAGCCCTATCATCAATGCTTTTTTTGCAAGCATAGATTTCTTCTACGTCGAACAAAGGCAGGGCACTTAGCTTTTTGAAGGTGTTCTTGTGTAAAATAGCCTCAGATGCTTGCTCTTTTACAAGCTGAAACACACCGTCGTGCTGAAAGAGGTACTTTACCTCCAACCCTACGTTAGTTGCCGCTAGGGCCGCCTCAAAAGCATCTATCGCATTGCTTGAATGATAGGGTGCTTTACTTGAAATTATTAATAAGTAAGCACTCAAAACTGAACACTCTTAATAGAGGCATCGTGCAATGCTGCAAAATATTCACTCATACCCACTACTTCAAAGTCAGAGCTGGCATTTACGATACCGGATGTTTCACTCCCCTCGGCGCCAACAATGCCTCTGCGTGTTGCTGCAGTTACGCATACATACAAAGGCACTTTATGAGTTTTACTGAATTGGTGCCATTGCGACCTCATCGAAACTTCATCGCTATTTACTTCTAACAACGCTGATGCGTTATGAATACCAGACTGATAAAAGAAGACATGTTTTATACAATGCCCTAGCGCGAGCGCGGCTAAGCAAAAAGCATGAGCGCTTTCGCTGTTACGCGAGTCATATGGGCTTTTAGTGACGAATAACGCAAAATTTTGCATGGCTTTGTGTGAATAGGAATCTTTAATGAGCGTTAGTATACAGAGAAGTGACTTAAACAAAAACGCCCCAGTAAATGGGGCGTCTTAATTAATCGAAGTTTGTGTGACTATCTATTAGTCGTCTCCGCCCATGCCAAGTAACGCAAGCATATGAACAAACAACTGCCAAATATTCATGTATAAGCTAGTAGTAGCGCGGATGTAGTTAGTTTCACCGCCATTTACGATACGGCTGGTATCAAACAAAATTAATCCAGACATAATGAACACCACTAAAGCGCTTATAGCCATGCTCATCGCCGGTATTTGTAGGAAAATGTTAGCTAACATACCTACAATCGCTACTACCAAGCCAACCATTAAAAAGCCGCCTAAGAAGCTAAAGTCTTTCTTAGTGACTAATACATAGCCCGATAGAGCAAAGAAGACTACCGCGGTAGCAACCAGTGCCTGGGCTACAATTGTACCTGCGCCAGCAGCCAGATATATATTTAAGATTGGGCCAAGTGCACCACCTAGTAAACCGGTAAATACAAACACCCAAAATAAACCAGCAGAGCTGTCGGCCTTTTTGTTTACGATAAATAAACTAATTAAGCCACCAATTATCATCGCAAAGTAGCCAATCATGCCAACGTTTAAAAAAGACGTGATGGTCGCGGTGACAGCACTAAATGCCACAGTCATCGCTAATAGCATGTAAGTATTGCGAAGCACCTTATTAATTTCAATCGCTGGGCGTTCCGCCGCGCTTGAATACATAGTACGCCTGTCCATTTTGTTTCTCCAAATAATGCTTGAGTGTTGTTAAACTGCCAATAACCGAAAAATTCAGTTAGCTTTTGTTAGGCTATTAGTAGGGTGTTTGGTTCACTTTTTCAAGTGAATTCCATTATATACCGAACAAAATTGTAAACATGTCGGAAAATTGTGCGATCGAAACAGGTTTTTACGATTTTTTCATATTTAGCCTTTACATTGTCTTCGTTCGCTTTTAATATTCGCACCACTTGGAGAGTTGGCAGAGCCCGGTTGAATGCACCTGACTTGAAATCAGACGAACGGTTAAACGTTCCGGGGGTTCGAATCCCTCACTCTCCGCCAAATAAAACAAAAAAGCCCCTCAAACGAGGGGCTTTTTTGTATCTGCAATACTTTCAATCATTAGCCTCTATTTCTTCGCAAATGCTTTCGCTAAATAAGCCTGAAACGCAGGCCCAGCTGCTTCTTTATCTGCAGATATAATCTTCGCCTCTGGCATAGCTTTTAGACGCTGCATCAATTCTTTACTACCAGGTGCATGTTCAAATAAATCGATATCGTAAAGCTTATGAGCGACAGAAGAGGCTAAATCCATTGAATACATAAACATGATATCCGCAGCGCTCATTGTATCTCCGGCAATAAACGGCGAGAACTTGCTGACTCTTGCCAGAGATTGAGCACCAGTTAATAAGGCACGCTTTACTTCTTTTTTGGTTGAATCAGGCACCGCTACGCCCCAAAACGCCTCTTGATGACAGCGTCTGGCTGGTAGTTCTATGTAAAGCTCAATCATTTTGGCAATTTCTTTCACTCTTGCACGTTCAAATGCATTAGTCGGATAAAGCGGGCTTTGCGGAAAAGCATCGTCTAAATATTCAAGAATCACGTTAGTTTCAATTAATACGCCTTCATCTGTTTGCAGTGCCGGTACCTTGCCTGTTGGGCAAATATCTAAGTAGGCCTGACTTTGATGAGGGTAGGTAGTGACTGCTTCAAAATCGATCTTTTTAAGCAGCATCGCCATTTTTATCATGTTGTAATAATTACTAACGTCGAATCCGTAGAGCTTGAGCATTTAACATCCTTAAATTGGGTTGTGTGGTTTTGGGCGCGATTAAGCGACTACAGCTGTGGAACAAGTCTTATTGCCCCATCAGCAATCTGCATATTGACAGGCAAGTTAGCCATCCATTTTACTCTTGAGTTATTCATATCGAGTTTATAAACGGGATTTACCGCTAGAAAGTCGTTAATTATTTTAAGGACCTGCCCATCGATTACCGATAGACTGCCACTGTAACCCGGCGCTTCAATATTTGAATCTAGCAGTTTGACATCCTTAACGAATACCGCTTTTTGTGCGCTGTCATAATATGGTGTACCTTCCACCTGAATGCCAATTGATAATGAATAAGTGGTAACGATGGCATTTAACTTTGCTGCCGCATCAAAGTCTAAAACGATTACGTCTCTTTTTTCCGGCCCAATATCAACGCCTAAATCATTTACACCAAACTCCATGGTGAAGCCCATGACTCTAACTTCACGGTTTAGCTTCGGAAGCTGTTGCTTGAGCTTGGAACTCAACTCATTCTCATCAACCGTATAAAGCGAAATGCCTTGATTAGTCGCACATGCGCCTAGTAATAATATTGATAGTGCTAAAAATATTCTCATAATGATCCTTTGATCGAGTGCAATACTCATTACCATAGCAATAATAACAAAGAAAAAACCATACGAAATTTCCTTAACCGTATGTGTATTTTCAGTAAAGCAGAAGTATTGCACATCTATTTTAACAAGTGCTAAGTTGACTAAACTACATGAAGCTTTGTTTAAAAAATAGAGGGAAACTCGTGGATAATCATCGTCGTCATTTACTAAAAGGTGTCGCAAAAGGTATCGCGCTAGGCACAGCAGGTGCTGCATCTGGTCTAGTTAGCGCATCTGCCAGTGCCTTTGACTCACCCGTAAAACCCAAACTCAAAGGCAATATAAAGCATGCTGTAAGTAGCTGGACTTATGGCCATCTTAGTATTGAAGAGCTTTGTCAGTTGGTTAAAGCGATTGGTTTTAATGCCATTGATTTAGTAGGACCGAAAGATTGGCCTGTGTTAAAAAAATACGGCGTTGATTCTTCTATGTGTAATGGAGCGGAGCCTAATTTAGAGGATGGCTTTATCCATAAAGAGCACCACGATGATTTAGAGCAACGTTATTTGAAACACATCGATTTAGTGGCAGAGGCCGGCTATACCAACCTAGTTTGCTTTAGCGGTAATGCTAGGGGCATGAGTGAGGAAGAAGGATTAGAAAATGCCATTGCAGGTTTAAAACGTATCGTGCCTCACGCCGAAAAGAGAGGCGTAATACTGCAGCTTGAGCTCTTCAACAGTAAAGTAGATCACCCCGACTATATGGCCGACAACTCAGCGTGGGGAATAGCCTTGTGCAAAGCGATAGACTCTCCAAATTTTAAGCTGCTCTACGATATTTACCATATGCAAATTGAAGAAGGCGATATCATTCGCACCATCGAACAAAATCATCAGTATTTTGGCCACTATCATACCGCCGGTGTTCCTGGTCGACACGAAATAGACGACACCCAAGAGTTGTTTTATCCTGCTATTGCAAGAGCAATTGTGAAAACAGGTTTTAAGGGCTATTTAGCGCAGGAGTTTATTCCAACGCCACCCACTAATGCAGGTAAAGCTGAATCTTTGAGCAATGCCATACAAATTTGCGACGTATAAAATCTACTTAACATGCTCGCATGAGGGCAGCGGTATTGCTCTCTTGGCATGTTAAAGTTGTTAAAACTGCCTTAAAAAACTGTTTGCAAAACTGCGTATATGTATAATACTGGAAATGTTAGAGCACTGCCTCTAGCTATTCGGACAATAACAATAGGCTGGTTTGCGACGTGATCAAGATATTAGTAGTGGATGACCATGAGCTCGTAAGGACAGGGATAAGTCGAATACTCAACGATGTAAAAGATTTCAATGTGGTAGCTCAGGTAGGCTGTGGCGAAGATGCTGTTGCTTATTGTCGTAAGCACACACCCGATATTGTATTGATGGACGTTGGCATGCCCGGCATTGGTGGCTTAGAAGCAACAAAAAAAGTGCTTCGAGTCTGCGAGGGCACTCGTGTAATTTGTTTGTCTATGCACAAAGAAAATCCTATACCCGCAAAAATAATGCAAGCTGGCGCATATGGCTTCTTAACTAAAGATGCCGAGCATAGCGAAATGATTAACGCTATTTATAAGGTAGCTAGCGGGCAAAAGTATATTTCGCCCGAAATAGCACAAAAGATAGCGATTGGTGCACTGGATTTAAATCAGTCAAACCCTTTTGAAGCACTTACTGAACGTGAGCTAGAGATCACGCTGATGATCACACGCGGCGTTAAAGTGACGGAAATTGCACGCAATCTGAGCTTAAGTGCTAAAACAGTTAATACCTATCGCTACAGAACGTTTGACAAACTGGGCATAGAGTCAGACGTTGAGCTAACGCATTTGGCGCTTCGTCACGATTTAATTCAATCCTCAACTCACTAACGGAATATGGCAGAGCAGGATAACAGCTTCGACTCCAAGCAGTTTCTAAAGCACGTATCGCAGCAGCCCGGCGTCTATCGAATGTATAACGCTGCGAAAGATGTGATTTATGTGGGCAAAGCTAAAAACCTAAAAAAGCGTTTAACGAGTTATTTTAGAGCAACGGTAGATAGTAGCAAAACACAAACATTGGTTTCTCATATAGCTCATATCGACACCACACTAGTGAGCAGTGAAACCGAAGCCTTTTTGTTAGAAAATAATTATATTAAAAAATATCGACCTCGCTATAACGTGGTATTGCGAGACGATAAGTCTTATCCATTTATATTCTTGTCAGAACACAAGCATCCAAAGCTAAGTTTTCATCGCGGCACTAAAAAGGCAAAAGGCGAATATTTCGGGCCGTATCCAAGTGCATGGTCGGTACGCGAAAGCTTGCGCTCGATGCAGCGTTTGTTTCCGGTGCGCCAGTGTGATGACAGCTACTATCGCAATCGCTCCAGGCCTTGTTTGCAGTACCAGTTAGAACGATGCAGTGCGCCATGTGTAGAAGGCTATGTGTCTGATGAAGAATATGCGGAACAAGTGCGCCTCGCAGTCATGTTTTTGCGCGGCAAAAACTCAGAAGTGATTCAAAGCCTTGTGACAAAAATGGAGGCGGCGAGCGCTGATTTAAATTTTGAGTTTGCAGCTAAATACAGAGACCAAATCAGTGCACTGCGCAAAGTGCAAGAGCAACAGTTAATCAGTGGCTCTCAGCAAGAAATGGATGTGTTTGGGTTTTCGTTTAAACACGGCACTGCTTGTGTTTACGGCATGTTTATTCGCGATAATCAGCTTCTGGGCAGCAAAGCCTTTTTTCCTAAAATCCCCAAAGGAGCGACTGCCGAGGAAATCTTTGAATCATTTTTACTGCAGTTCTACCTCGCGGGCAACAAAATCATTCCCAAGCAAATCGTTGTACCTTTTAAGTTTGAAGAAATGCAGGAAGTCGAGAGTGTGCTCAGCGTTGAAGCCAATCGTAAAATTGGATTTTATGAAGGGGTACGCGACGAAAAACGCAAATATTTGAAATTGGCAAATACCAATGCCCAAAACGCAATGGAAACCCAACAGAACCAACAAAAATCGATGTTTGCGCGCTTTAATGATTTAGAGCGCTTACTAAGTACCGACACTCCCATAAAACGCATGGAATGTTTTGACATATCACACACATCTGGCGAGCAAACAGTGGCCTCTTGCGTGGTGTTTGATCGTAACGGTCCTTTAAAGAGCGATTACCGAAAATTTAATATCGAAGGAATAACTGGTGGGGATGATTATGCTGCAATGGCGCAAGCGCTGAAACGTCGATATAAAAAGCCAAGTGACGATGCAAAAATGCCAGATTTGCTGCTCATTGATGGCGGTAAAGGGCAGCTTTCACAAGCGGAAAAACACTTTGCCGACTGGCCATTAGAATATAAACCTTTAATTGTAGGCGTTGCGAAGGGAACCACGCGAAAACCGGGGCTAGAAACGTTAATATTAGCGGATTCCCATGAAACCATACCAGTACAATCAGATGCCCCTGGGCTTCATCTAGTTCAGCATATTCGCGACGAGTCTCACCGTTTTGCAATAACCGGACACAGAGCGCGTCGCCAAAAAGTCAAAAATCAGTCTGTATTGCAGGGCATTCCGGGTGTCGGGGCTAAACGCCGACAGGCTTTGTTAAAGTACACTGGAGGTATTCAGGGGCTCAAAAAAGCCAGTCGTGAGGAAATCGCTAAAGTGCCTGGCGTAAGTGAAGAATTAGCCGAGACAATTTATGATTATTTACACGCTTAATATCAGTATCTGATATCATTGCGTCAAGATTTACCTAAAACAAAGCATAAGACAACACGATGTGGACAATACCTAACATCATCACGCTCATCAGAGTGCTGCTGATACCTATATTTGTCAGTGTATACTTTTTAGATTGGAAGTGGGCACATGAAGCAGGGGCCTTTATTTTTTGGTTGGCCGCCATAACTGATTGGTTTGATGGTTATTTAGCCCGAAGACTAAAACAATCAAGTGCATTTGGTGCGTTCTTAGATCCCGTTGCAGATAAACTCATTGTCGCAGCCGCATTATTAATGATCACGCACACGTACCAAAGCCTTTGGATCACTGTCCCAGCAATTATATTGCTGATGCGCGAGATATTTGTTTCTGCTTTGCGTGAGTGGATGAGTGAGCAGGGGGCATCAGATGCGGTAAAAGTTAGTTTTATTGGCAAAGCTAAAACAATGGCACAAATGCTCGCATTAATCGGCTTGCTGTCAGGGTTAGAGGTGTTTATGGGCTTTCCTATTTATTGGGTTAGTTTGGGTAAAGCTTTGCTTTGGTTTGCAGCGGTATTATCGCTTTGGTCCATGTTCATTTATGCAGCAGCTGGCTATAAAGCGTTAAGAGCACTTTATAAAAACACTTAGTTGTATGATTTTAAGCCTTTATGTTGGCTTTTTGCTCGAAGTGCTCAAAAAATAGTAAAGCAGTTTTAATTAGGTAGATTTGTAGTTGACACGCGGTGTTTTGCAGGTAGAATGCACCGCACATTTCAGAGCGGGAATAGCTCAGTTGGTAGAGCACGACCTTGCCAAGGTCGGGGTCGCGAGTT
>CAYQMI010000070.1:0-19629 GCA_964418575.1 uncultured Glaciecola sp. | reverse complement strand
ATGACGATGTATGGCTTAACCAAACAGCATTACTCGAAGACTGCAATCTCTCACAACGTCAAATAACGTCATTGACCTTGGTCTGCTACTTTTATATTAAAGACTATTCACTGAATTCAGTTGTTATGCACAACATAAATCAATAAACTTACTATCCTCTTAAGTCGTGGTAGCGATTATCCGACTGAGTTCACTATTAAAATAAGCGTAAGGGTTAAATTTGAACTTACCAAGCAAATACAAGAGAACTTTAGCACTAGTAGTAACGGTGTGTTGTCATTCGTCGGTTTTCGCGGATGAATCTGTGGATGCCTTTCTTGAAGAGATAAGCACTGTTACTTATGATTGTCCTGCTATTGAGTATTTGCCTCAAGTCGATGAATACCTTGTGTCGCAAGACATTTCAAGAGACCAAAGGTTTCAGCTTCTAGTTAACAAGACCCATTTTCAAAACTGTAACGGTGAAACTGAAGCCGCCCAGGCTAGTCTTATTCAGCTTCTAGAAGATCCAAATGTAGACTCATCGTCACGCTACTATGCCTTAGCTACCTATCAGTTAGGTTTTACCTACGATATGCAAGAAAGGAGTGAGCGTTGCGAGCATTACGCTAATGCATTTAAGTTGTCTGAAGGTAAATTCAACGACATTGAAATTAGCTCTACCTTGGGCTTGATAACAAATTGTCCGCAAAGTGGGTACTCTAACGATAGTGAAAGAATAGCCGCATATTTTGCGTTACTGGAACGCTATGCAGCAAGTGACAATTTTAGAGCCTTAGCTCATATTCACAATAGTATTGGACTGTTCTTCGGAGGCAAAGAGCAGCACGTTTTGGCAGCCGAGCAGTACTTAAAAGCACATGAAATTGGAAGTTCTGTTTACACAGGAAGTAATCGATTATCTATTTTAATAAGTGCTATTAGTTCGCTGTTAGCAAGCGGTCAGTTCGATAAGGCCGAACAAGCTATTGAGGAGTTTGAACTAATAAACGCAGAAGTAGGAACACCGTTAACCAACTTTTGGCTCTATTACGCGCAGGCTGGTTATTACTATCGGGTGAACGATATTGAGCGCCTCGAGCAAACCCTTCCCTTATTGTCAGATGCTATAGATAAAGTAAACATTAGTTTTTATAAAGATCTCTTTAGGTGGTATAGCGCAGTTCCATGTCTATACAGAAAGGACTTAGCGTGTTTGCAAGAGTTTGTGGATGTTGAGAAAACGATTCCTAAACAACGCAAACAGTATGCGAGCTACGATTATCATAAGTTTTTGGTTCGAGCTTATTTTGCACTGGGTGACCTAGAGTCTGCTAGTGAAGCATACGAAGACAGCGTCCGTAAATTAGATCAAATCAAGGAAAACCATGACGGTATGTCTAAAGTTATGGGCGTTGCTAACCTATATGGTCAAATCTATGTTTTAGAAAACAAAATATTGGTTGCAGAGCGAAGAAAACAACAATTAACGGTTGGTCTGAGTGTATTTGTTTTACTTACATTGAGTGGATTAGCTTATGTTATTCGCAAGCGACATGTTGCAAGAATGTCTTTAGACCCGATTACGCAATTGCTCAACAGTAAAACCTCCATAAATGAGATAGGTAAAGTTCTTCCTCCTAGTAAAGGTAAGACCAATGCGCTAGCAATATTTGACCTAGGCAACTTCAGAGAAGTTAACCGTCAGGTAGGCTCGACCAAGGGCGATTATGTTCTACAAAAGATTGCCAGTACACTGACTAAGGTTACCCGCGACAACGATATTTTAGGGAGATTCGCACCCGAGCAATTTATATTGTGTCTTACGGATATTGAAGAATCATCAGCAAAATCGTTTTTTGAAAGAGTACAGCAAGCCCTTGAAAGAACGTTTATAGATGGTCAGCATGGAGCGAATATTAGTATCCGTTCTAGTATGAGTATCTATATAACGAATGAAAAATTTGATGACCTGCATCGTGTGCTAGATGATATGTTGCTCTCGTTAAGTTTAAAATCCCAGAAGTAATGTGTATCTAACATGAAGCCTTACGTATTATTTGGTGCAGAAGTATCACTGTTCAGCGGTAAGGTTCGCTCATACTTAAATTACAAAAACATTCCATTTATTGAAACCTGTCCAAGCGCTAAAGTCGTTAATCAAGAGCTGTATTCTAATACGGGGCTGCGCATGATCCCCGTGATCAAAACACCTGAAAATGAATATATACAAGATACTACAGTCATTATAGATGCTCTAGAGTCACGGTTCGCAAATGATCCAGTTTATCCTCAATCGTCTCTAATGAAGTTTATTGCACTGTATTTAGAGTTGTATGCTGACGAATGGCTACTGCTTCCTGCGATGCATTATCGCTGGCATTATAAGCGCCAAAACTTATGGTTCATTTTAAAGGAGTTTGGTGGTGTTGCTGTGCCTGACTGGCCAAAGCCACTGCAGCCATTTGCCGCGATAGTCCCCGCTTTTTACTTTGGTCGCTTGTATAAGCCTGTGCTTGGTATAAGCAAAAGAAACTGCTTTGAGGTGGAGGCTTTTTTCGAATCATTTCTGCAAGACTTTGAACAACATCTTATAAATCATCAGTTTTTGCTAGGGGGCAAACCTAGCATTGCTGACTTTGGCTATTATGGTCCCATGTACGCGCATTTATATCGTGATCCTTACTCACATAAGCTGATAACGGCAAAAGCACCGAGAGTTGCTGATTGGGTTCATAGAATGACTGAACGTCAAAATCATTATGACGAGTTTTTAACAAGTGAATCAGTGATTCCAGAGATGATCGTAAAGATGCTGACGCATATGAAAAACACGCAACTACCCATCCTTAAAGAAACGATTCTTCGAGTTCATCAAAGGATTTTAGATAAACCAAATGAGGTGCTTCCACGGTTTTTGGGTCAAACCGAATATAGTTTGGATAAAGTAAATGAAAAGCGATACGTGAACACATATGCTCAGTGGATGCTTCAGCGGCCCGTGGACTTTTTAAGTGCACTTCCTGAAGCTGAACAGGCCAATATAATCGGCGTCTTTGCAAAACTTGGTTTAAGCGAACTTACTAATATAGAGATAATGAGCCCTATACAAAAAATCAAGAACAAACTGTATCCCGCCTAAAAAATTAGTAAAAATGTATACGATGCTTTAAACCGTAGTTAGGTTTTGAGGTTACATGACTCGATGTATTCATTGCGTTTTTCGTCGGCCGCTTCACCAAATAATATTTTACAGGCTTCCACTACACCTGGCGTCGCGACAATTTCTTCTTTTCTCAACACCATTTCAATTTTAGAACGACGACGTAAAAAATCTTCTAGTTTAGTGATCATTTCTCTTCTAGCAGCATAGTGTAATTCTGCTCTTAAATACTCAGCGTTTTTCATTAGTTGTTCAGCCTGAGACGGGTCACGTTGAATTTCATCCAGAATTTGAAGAGCATGTATATCATAGCGACGCCACAATCGTGTGGTGAGTTTTTCAGAGCTATATTCAGGAGTCATTGCGTCTAAGTTAAGTAACTTAGCTCTAAATTCGAATTCATCTTTGATTGCAGTAGAAGACTCTCCGTACCAAACTTTCTCTCGTTGCGGCAACGTGATCCCCATTTTTTCAATCAGCTCGCAAACCTCTTCGCCAACGTTTATGCAATCGGTAAGCTTTCCACCGAAAATGCTCATGTAATTATCTCGTTCGTTTACATCAATGGCATGTTTTCGTGAAAGTTGGACCCAGTCTGCTTCACCTTTTCCACCTTTTACGGCGAGCGGCCTTACGCCGCAGCGTTCAGAAATAACGTCGTCCACGTCCAACGGCTTTTCTAAATCTAAAAGGGAGTTTACATTATCAAGAATGAACTTTCTGTCCTCTTCTGTAACATGAGTTTTCGGATTTTCGACCTGATTGTCAGTGGTTCCGATGCAAGTTTTTTGACCCATGGGGATAACGAAGAATAACCTACCATCAGATGCAAAAAACGCTAAAACTTTGTCAACACTAGTGAGTTTGTTGACAATTAAATGAACGCCTTTAGAAAACAAATGATTATGTTCTGTGTTTTGTTGATTAGATTCATTGAATAGATCGACCATTGGGCCACATGCATTGATGACCGCTTTAGACTTGATTACAAACTCTTTGCCACTGATAAGATCCTGAGCCTTTGTATGCCATAAATCTGAACGACGCTCAGTATTTTTCGCGCCTACATAATTCGCAACTATTGCGCCATTATCCATTGCGCTGCGGACAAAATTAAACACAAACCTAGCGTCATTGTCATATAAAAATGCGTCTGAATACTCGAAACCACCTTGAGAGTTGGCAACGTCAATAACAGATTCTGTTTTTTTAATCTCACTGGCGTTTAAAAAGCTTGGCTTTTGAGTAAAGAAACGACCCATTATCCAATATAAAAGTGTGCCCATATAGACAAACCAAGCAGGAAAGCGAAATCCTTTTTGTAATGTGGTAAGAAAGCGAATTTCTTTTACGGTAGAGGGATAGCTACGCATCAGATGGTTACGACTTTTGCACAGCTTATTGACTAACAAGTATTCATGATTTTCCAAATACTTAATGCCACCCCAAGCTAGGTTTGAAGAGTTTGAAGAGGTTTCCCCCGCAAAGTCGCCTTGGTCAATTAAAGCTACTGTAGCGCCTTTTCGCTTCAACGCAGCCGCCGCGACCGCACCGTTTATACCTGAACCAACAACCAAAACGTCGTATTCATCTTCGCTCAGTCTCTTGATGTTGGTTTGTCGTAATAACATACTTTCCTCGTGTAAATATTGTGGATATTGCACTCTTACCAAAAGGTATATAAAACCCAAAGCATAGACATAATCAACAGCACTGCGTGCAAGCGATAGTCTGCCAAAATGCTGGTATTAGGCTTTTCAGCCATAAGCGATTTATCGTATACAAGCTTTGAAATGTCATTCTTCAAATCTTGGGGGCCAAACATAGAAACTAAAATAAATATCGCAGTACAAATTACAAACATCAGGCCAACGCCCACTGAAAAGTGCATATCGAGCAAGCCGTTTTGTCTGCCCAAAAACATCGCTACGCCCAATACAAAACCTGATATAAGTGTCCAAAATGCAGCCGAAGGCGTTGCACTACGATAAAATACGCCTACTAAAAATATTACGGCAACAGGCGGTACAATGATGGCAAACATTTGCTGTAGATATGACCAAAGACCACCAAAGTTAGCAATCTGAGGGGCCCAAAATGCCGCGATAAGCATAATAACAATGGTGCTAATGCGGCCAATCTTGCCTACTTCTCTGTCGCTTATTCCTGGCTTAAGTGGTTTAACAAAATCCACTACCACAAGTGTAGAGGCCGAGTTTAAGGTTGAATCGACGCTAGACATAATTGCCGATATAAGGCCTGCTAATACAATCCCTACAACACCTACCGGTAAGACTTCAGCGATTAAAGTAGGGAATACCATGTCGCCATTTTCGATACCCGGAAGAATACTGATTGCCATCGCGCCGGGGAGGACCATGATAAATAAAGGTAGGATTTTCAGGAAACCACCTAACATTGCTCCCCATCGCGCATGCTGGACGTTTTTAGCCGCAAGCACGCGCTGAGTTACGTATTGGTTTGTTACCCAGTACCAAAACCCAAGTAAAGGCACGCCAACCAAAGTACCTAACCACGGAAGAGTAGGGTCATCCATTGGCCGAATAACCGACAGGTGTTTATCAGGTACCGATGAATTCAACATCGACCAAGAGAAGTCTAAACGGTCAAATAGCATATAAGTAAGAATACTACAGCCGACCAAAAGAATAATGGCTTGCAAAGTGTCGGTATAGGCCACCGCTTTGAGACCGCCAAAGGCTGTATAAAATCCAGCTACAAGGGCTAAACCCATAGCCGTATATGACAAGGGGAGTTCAGGGAAGAAGACCTGCAATACTACTGCCCCTGCATATAAGCCGCCCGCCATATCCACCAGCACACTCGTTACAATAGTAACGGATGAAAATATCTTGCGTGAGCGCACATCGTAACGAAGTTCGAGATACTCGGGAACAGTGGTAATTTGTGCTCGTAAATAGATGGGAATAAAAATCGCGGCCATGACAATAAGCGGCACGCCTGCAAGCCACTCATAGTTTGAACTGGCAATACCGGTAGTGTACGCGGCACCAGTTAGACCAATCAGCGTGGTACTTGAGATATTTGAAGCGAACAAAGAGGCCCCAATAACTCCCCACGTTAGCGTTCTTCCGCCTAAAAATAGGTCTTCACCCGTCTTAGTTTTTAAGCCAACCCATATTCCTATTGCCAACACGACTAAAAAATAAGCGGCAATAATGTACAAATCAATATTGTGGATACTTCCCATCTTCGTACTCCATTTGGATGTAAACATCCTTATTGTTTTTGTGCGCTGCCGATTGCATTTTATTTAGTAGCCATCGACTGCATAGACCGTCTCAATGATAACCGAATCAAGCATGGAATTGATGAAAGCACTTTGCTTTTATTTACTTAATTTTAACTTAATTTAGTCAACCACCGCAAAAAGCACTTGATATGCGGGCAGGTGAAGGTCTTGCCCCGACAAACGATAGTTAAAACCTAGCTCTGTTTCTGGGTTGATATGCGCAAATGGTAGCTCAACGTCCTTATCAGTGTCCGACAAGTTGATAACCACTAACACTTGTTGTTCTTCGCTGGTACGAAGCCAAGCAAGCACGCCAGGTAGCTTTAGCAAAGTAAATTCGCCACATCGTAGTGCCGGTTGTTGAGACCGCCACTTAATTAACTGACGCGTCCGATTTAAAGTGCTTTTTTCAGATAAGTCTTGGTTATTAACTGCAAAAGGCAGTTGTTTCTGGTCAACCGGAAGCCATGGTGCTTGTTCAGAGAATCCTGCATGGGCCTGATTTGAATCCCATACCATTGGTGTGCGGCAACCATCTCGTCCTTTATACTCAGGCCAGAACGGTTTTCCGTATGGGTCTTGAATATCCTCATAGGCAACGTCAGCCTCGGCCAAACCGAGCTCTTCACCTTGATACAAGCACACGCTGCCCTTTAAACTCAACAGCAGCGATGTCGCACACAGAGCAAAATCAGGATGATGTGCATCGCTGCCCCATCTGCTCACCACACGCTTGACGTCATGGTTACAAAGAGCCCAGCATGCCCAACCATCTTTTAGGCTTAAGTTAAAGTTTTCTGCAACGGATTCTATTGCCTCTTTTGAGCAGTCGTCACCTAGCAAGTCAAAGGTATATGCCATATGCATAAGATCATCGCCGGCGGTATATTGCGCCATAATATCGAGTGAATGCTCGCCGTTGATCTCGCCCATAGTTGTTGTATTCGGATATTGGTTTAACAGTTCACGCATCTTCTTAATAAAGCCTATATTCTCAGCTTGCGTGATTGAATGGATATGCTCTTGTCGAGCGTAGGGATTTGAGTCGGTAACACCGACTGTGCTGCGTTCACCTTCAGGAAAAACAGGGTTATCTCGAAGCGCTTTATCATGAAAATAAAAGTTCGCGACATCTAACCTGAAGCCATCTACGCCCAAATCTAACCAGAACTTAAGATTTTCTAATTGAGCGGCCTGAACCTCGGGGTTATGGAAGTTTAGGTCAGGTTGATTACTTAAAAAGTTATGAAAATAGTACTGCTTACGCTTTTCATCAAAGGTCCAAGCACTGCCGCCAAAAAATGATAGCCAGTTATTGGGCTCACTGCCGTCTTCTTTTGGATCTGCCCACACAAACCAGTCAGCTTTGGGATTCGTTTTGTTTTCGCGGCTCTGCGCAAACCAGTCATGCTCAATCGAACAATGACTAATTACTTGATCAATAATGACTTTAATATCAAGGCTATGGGCTTTATTTAAAAGTTCTACAAAATCATCGATATTGCCAAATAGGGGGTCAACTGCTTGGTAGTCAGAAATATCATAACCAAAATCATGCATCGGCGATTTGAAAAAAGGGGAAATCCAGATTGCATCAACCCCTAGGGAGGATATGTAATCGAGTTTTTTGGTGATGCCCGGTAAATCTCCAACGCCATTGTTATTTGTGTCGTTAAAGCTACGTGGATAAATTTGATAGATTACTGCGCCTTTCCACCAATCGGACATGTTTCACCTGCTCTTACTTATTACCTTGGACGGCAGATTTTACTTAAAATTACTGATTGTGAAATCTAAAAGGATACTTAATTTAACTTAATATTTACTTAATTTCATGCGGGCAACTCTCTCTAACAACAAGCGGCGCGTGCAATGTTAAGTTCTCTTCCTCGCGTTCACCTAAAAAAATCTCGGCAGCAGCTCGGCCTTTTTCCATGCTGGGTTGTTCAACAGTGGTTAAAGATGGACTTGAAGTTCTTGCTTCATCTATGCCGTCGAAACCTGTAATTAACACATCATTTGGAACAGACAATCCTAAATCCTTGGCTGCTTGTATCGCACTGAGCGCAATGCGGTCACTCATACACAGTAAAAGTTCGGGGCGAGGTGATTGTTGCAATACATATTTAGCCGTTTCATAAGCTAAAAAATGCGTATTGTCAGGTATGCTCCAAATATGTGTCTTCGGTATATTAATATTGTGTGTTTGTGCGGCTTCCTCAAATCCTAGTAGTCGCTGTACCATGATATTGTTTTGAGCTTCATACAAACTTGTTTGAGTTAGGTTAGCTGTATGCACATTATCGGACACCCTAAGTCCTAAAATTGCCGTATGCTTGGGCTGGTGCTTAAAGGCAAAGTCAGCGCACTCTTTGGCTGCTTTTTGATTGTTGATGTTGATTGATACCGCATTCTCTAAGTTAAAATCAATTGCGATGATGGCTTTGCGGTGATAGTTGAGCTCTCTAAGTCTATCTTCTGAAGGAGGCCCGTAAATAATAAAGCCCTCTACAAAAGATTCTAAACCACTTAAGCTTTTTAACTCTCTGCGAGAGGGAACCACCAAAATGTTGTATTCTGGTTTTTCAAAAACTTGCGAAATTCCCTGCAACACAAAGTTAGCAACGGGATCTGAAAAGCTGTAGCTAAGCTGATGCGAGAGCATTACGCCAATGACTTTTGTTTTGCTCGTTCTCAACTGCCGTGATTCAGCATGTGGCCCTGCGTAGCCCATTTGTTTGCAAGACTGCAGAATTTCTTCGCGAAGTTCCTGAGATAATTGTGATGGACGGTTAAAAGCATTTGACACAGTAGCGGTGGAAACACCAATTTTATGTGCCACTTCTTTTAGAGTTAAACGCTTTGCTCGTCGAATAGACATGGATTAGCCCAGATTGGAAATTAGTATGATTTAAAAAATAGCATAATTTACTCTGCTTGTTTAATTCAGCGTGAATTTTGCTCCCTCATCTAATAAGCGGCTTCAATAAGCGACGCAAAGAGTCGTGGACTCAGTGCTTCCCGTGTTTGCTTACCGGCATATTAGAAAAACTAGTTAAGGTTTTGCCAAGAAAGGCCTTATGTGTGTATTCAAGAAGCTCATCTATTTCTAGCAGCAGTTGCCTTGTTTTCTCATCACCAAGTGTGTCGCAATGTTCAGCCAACTGAGTAACTTCGTCTCTTAAAAATGTGAGTTTATCGTCGATTAATTTCATATTCACCTCTTAAACGATAAAGTAAACGTAATCGACACTTTTTATAATCAGATATTTTTCATCATCAAAGGCCTTAAGTTCGGTAAATGTTGATAAAAAAACATCCACTTAAACTGCAATTTTAAGACTTAGGTAGCCAACAAGATGCAGCTTCTGCATACTATTGGCATTAAGCATATTAACGAGATTTACTGTGTATCAAGGAAACATCAAAAAAATGAAAGTCGGTGTCGATGAAAATCATCGCGTCGAATATCAGCTGCCGATTGGCGATAATTTAGTGGATATGAATCCGCTTATCGGTAAGACGGTTACAGTGAGTCACCTTGGCGCTATCAATTGTGTTCATTGTAATAGACCCACTAAGAAGAGTTTTAATCAAGGCTATTGTTATCCTTGTTTGACGCGATTAGCGCAGTGCGATACGTGCATTATTAAACCAGAGTTATGTCATTATCATGAAGGTACTTGCAGGGAGCCAGAATGGGGTGAAGCACATTGCTTGCAGTCACACTTTGTATACTTGGCCAATACTGGCGCAGCTAAAGTGGGTATTACACGCCATGCAGTGGAAGGCGTTTCTTCACGATGGATAGATCAAGGCGCTTCACAAGCCCTACCAATATTTAGAGTGAGCGAACGTAAGTTAAGTGGTTTGGTGGAAACAACATTAGCTAAGCACATAGCCGATAAAACTAACTGGCGAACCATGCTAAAAGGTAAAATTGAAACAATGGATCTTAAGGAGCGCCGAGACGAGCTCCTCCTAAAAACGCGCGACGAAATTGAAGAATTAACCCAACAGTTTGGTCTGCAGGCCATATCACCAATGGAAGCTGAAGCAATAAATATTGAATATCCTGTATTGCAGTATCCAGAGAAAATTAAATCTATTAACTTAGATAAAGAACAAGAATTTTCAGGTGTATTACAGGGTATAAAAGGGCAGTACTGGCTGTTAGATGGTGACAGGGTTATTAATATGCGCAAATATACGGGCTATGATTTAAGCTTTTCGGCAGAAGCCTAATACGCAAGCGGGCACGCATCTTAACTACTCAATATTGCTATCAGTATATTTAAATGAAAAGGCGGTACAAAAATGTCACCGCCAAACATATGGCCCGCAAACTATTCAAACGCAAATGTATGTTCCACTTGTAAACCATCAAGGCGGGAAATAGATACAACCTTTTCATTAGAAAGCGCGTCACTTCCATTTCTGAAATCAAATGTATTGGCATTGACATCATCTAGTTGTTCAACTGTGATGTTACCCATCAACTCGTGCATATTGCTGTGTTGTATACCGATGAGTCGGGTTTTAACGGTGCTTTGTAGTTCAGAAAACGTTGTGTGACTTGCCAAATATCTTTGAGTTTGCGTGCCCGGTTTATTAGATAGCACCGCGATATCGCTTTGACTAAAGTCAAATGCAAACTCACCAACTTGTTTGAAGTAGCTTTCTTTTAGCTCTGAGAAATATCTAGGCTTATCTGATCTGAGTTCGCCAAATTCGACCTCTAATATGGAATACATTCTCGGTGCCTGACGCGTTCCCTCCAATGATTGAGTAGTAGGAAAGTACATACTATCGTAAGCCGATATTTGAGCTGAAGTCGCTATAGATGTCCCTAAAGAAAGCAGCATAGTAGCTACAAGGGCAAGTTTTGGTATTCGCATTATGGCTTTCCATCTTTTTAGTTTGATTAACTATTAGATAGGCAAAGCTAAGAAAAACTTTCAGGCAATTCTTTGGCGCTTACTAATAAAGGTTTCTTGACCTAAAAGTCATCTACGTTTTATTGGCTTGGCGCTGTTTAACTGAAATCTTATTTTCATCCTTGGACCATTCGGCTTGGACTGAATTTTTGAGAAACTGTTTGAGGTTATTTTATTTCACTTCGAGTGAAATAATGGTACCAGAGGCCGGACTTGAACCGGCACAGTATTACTACCGGCGGATTTTGAATCCGCTGCGTCTACCAATTTCGCCACTCTGGCATCGTGGGAAGTGCTTGTTTGAGTCGTGCATTATAGCTATCTAGTGTTGGGTATCAAGTCTTATTTACACGAGTAATTACTGATTGCTCAGTACTTGCGCGTTTCTCACTTCCTCATGGCAAAAATGGTGCTATGATCTGCGCGTAAAATAATTTACTTAATGATCCTTTTATTTACCTGGAATCCTATATGGAATCAAATATATCTCAGCGTGCAGGTTTTTTTCGTCGTTTAGCTGCCATGGTTTACGACAGCCTCATCGCCGTTGCAATTGGAATGCTTTCCGCGCTTGTTCTTATTGCTTTGCTAACTGCCGCATTTGAAACGGATGTATTGTCAAAGCAGGGTTTCGAGCATGTTAGCGATCTTATGCAGCAAAGCCTTGTGTATCAATTAGTGGTGCAAGCATGGGTACTTTTTTGGATATGTGCATTTTTCTTGTGGTTTTGGAAACACGGTGGGCAAACATTGGGAATGCGGGCTTGGCGCATCAGAATTTACAACTTAAATCCAGATGAATCTGTTGGCTATAAACGCCTGATTATTCGATTGGTAAGCTCCCTTTGTGGCCTCGGGACGCTGTTGGTGCTGTTAGATTTTAAGAACAAGCTTGCTTTGCAAGACCGTTTGACGCGAACTGAAGTTTTATTTTTAAGTAAAGAAGAAAATCATCATAGGGCGTGGTAAACAAGTCTGCTTCAACCTTTAGTGTAAAGCTTGTTTTGAGGCCATATTACGCGCCGCTTACTGCCGTTTGAGCAAGAAAGCTGCTAACGAGGCAAATACCACACTTGGTAATATGGCGCCTAATATTGGCGCAAGCTGAAACACCAAGCTCACTTGGCCAAACACTTCATTGCTTATGAAAAAGCCAAATCCGGCCAACACGCCCATTATTGTGCGAGCGCCCATAGTTACACTTCTCAGTGGGCCGAAAATAAAGGACATAGCCAACAACAACATCACCGCTACCGATATTGGCTGGAAAATCTTTCTCCACAATGCAAGTTCGTATCGGGCAGACTCTTGGCCATTGTTTTCAAGGTAAGCAACGTAATCCAGTAATCCACGGATTGATAAGGCTTCTGGTTTAACGGCAACAATACCGAGTTTATCGGGAGTAAGACTGCTCGACCAAACTAAATCGTTGGACGCTTGGCTACTAATTTGTTCATCGGAAAAAAATATCTGGTGCACATCAGATAAGGTCCAGTTTTCGCCGTTAAAGTCGGCAAATTCTGCTTTCATTATTTCGATTAAATTGACTTCGTTGTCGAATTTAAACACTTCAATGTCTTGTAAGCGGTTTTGGTCAATAACCTGCGAAATACTTACAAAATCGTTGCCATCTTTTGCCCAGGTAACCGAGCCTGACGATATTAGGCTTCCTCCCGAGAGCGCTTGTGTGCGTAAATCTTTTGCCTTGCTCTCGCTTTGTGGAGTAACAAACTCGCCTAGCGCCATCATAGCGAGAATGAGTATGACAATTGACTTCATTGCAGATGCAGTTATGTTGGTGCGACTTAACCCTGACGCCTGCATTACTACAAGCTCGCTACTTTGCGCCAACAAACCCATACCGATGAGGCCGCCCAACAATGTTGCCATAGGCAAAAACAACTCTATTTCGCGCGGTAAACTAAGTACCACATAAAGTGCAGCTACAATCATGTCGTAGTCGCCTTGACCAACACGACGTAGCTGCTCTACAAATTTAATTAACGCACTCAAACCTACCAATACCGATAGGGTAACGGCAATGGTGCTTAGCAGTGCCCGGGCAATATATAAATCGAGGATTTTAAACATTTTTCTGCCTCAAAAACATCTGCCTAATAATGGCGCCGGTTTTGCGGTCGCGAGCAATAAGTCCAATACCGATAATAAGCATGACCACATGAACCCACCACAAGCCCAAAAAGCTCGGTAAGTTGCCGTCTTCCATAATGCGCCGGGAGGCCAGCAACAACAAAAAATAGCCCAAGTAGAGCAAGAGCGCGGGGAGCATCTTACCGAATCGACCTTGGCGGGGGTCTACCGCACTAAGTGGTACTGCAATCAGCACCAAAAATGGTAACGACAGAGGAATTGCCACGCGCCATTGAAATTCTGCGGAAGCCTCAATACCTTCTAAATGCCAAAGTTCCGCGGTCGAGACTGCAGCAAGCTTGCGTCTTTCCTGCTCTCTGTTAGGCGGTGTAATCGTAACAGTGTATTCATCAAAATTGACAATTTGATAGTCGTTCTGGCGTTTCTTGCCATCGTATTGATTACCGTTGATTAAAATAAGGTTTTGTTCACCAAAGGCGCTTTCTTCAACACGGCCTTGTTTTGCATAAATTAGATGCACCTCGTCGCTGCCAGAGGCGCGCTGTGATAAAAATACTTTTTGCAGTGTTTCTGTTTCGTTGTCAGTGTCGTGCACAAAAATAACGGCTTTATTATCGCTAGTTTGCTGAAAGCGACCGGGTATAACAGCGGCAATGCCTGATGAAGCTGCGGCATCTTCTTTTAGCTGGTATTCCTTTTCTAAGGCGAGCGGAGTCAGATAAAGGGTGACCACGGCGGTGATTATGCCTATAAATAAAGAGAACAACAGAGTCACGCGAGTAACGTACCACTCACTTACGCCGCAAGCTTTTAAAACCGTCATCTCGCTTTCTACATACATGCGTCCGTGAGCTAGCATTACGCCTAGAAATAAACTTATTGGTAATACTAAGGAAGCGAGAACGGGGCTATAAAGTGTAATAAAGCCAAGCACTAAATCAGCGGGCACATTTCCGTCGGTGGCATCGCCTAATACACGTACGAATCTGAGCGTAATGAAAATAGTCATTAAGATGAAAAAAACGGCAATTTGAGATTTGAATGTTTCCCGCAGGAGATATCTAAAAATAAGCATTTGGGCCAGTTTCTTTGTTTACTAAATTGTCGTTTTTGATGAAAATACGGCGATATATGAATAAACGCATCATTTATTACAGTTTTGTGTTTTATTGCCGCATAATTTGATAAAGTGTAGCACACATAAATCGCTTGCTCATAGGCAAACGAAACATAATTTATAGCTTGGCATTGCGCGAAGCTTACTGCATTAAATTTAGCGCGATTAAAAATGCGTTTAAAGAGGTTAATATGGAATTTGGAGTTAAAAGCGGAAGTCCTGAAAAACAGCGCAGTGCATGCATTGTAGTGGGTGTTTTCGAACCTAGGCGTTTAACATCTGTGGCGGAGCAGCTAGATGAGGTGAGTGGTGGATATATTAGCAACCTTATCAGGCGCGGCGACCTAGAAGGTAAAGCCGGGCAAATGCTGTTGTTGCATCACGTACCGAATGTCTTAAGTGAGCGCGTACTATTAGTTGGGTGCGGTAAAGAGCGTGAGCTTAATGAGCGTCAGTACAAACAAATTGTTGCTAAAACGATTCAAACTCTTAATGAAACCGGTTCGATGGAAGCCGTTAACTTTTTAACTGAGTTGCATGTAAAAGGAAGGGATACCTACTGGAAAGTGCGCCAAGCCGTTGAGGCTGCAAACGACACTTTGTATACCTTCTTACAGCTCAAAACTAAAAAGGGCGAGCCAAGAAGACCCCTTCGTAAAATGGTCTTTAATGTGCCTACTCGCCGTGAATTGACCTTAGGTGAGCGCGCGATTGAGCATGCGCAAGCTATCAGTACTGGCGTAAAAGCGGCCAAAGATGTTGCCAATATGCCGCCGAATATCTGTAACCCTAAATACCTTAATGAACAAGCTGCCCTCTTAGTTGAAGCTCATGCTAGCTTGTCTCTAGATACCGTGGATGAAGCAAAAATGGCCGAACTTGGCATGAACTCATATCTCGCGGTGGGAAGAGGTTCAGCCAATGAATCGTTTATGAGCATTATCACGCACTCTGGCGGTCCAAAAGATCAAGCACCAGTGGTGTTAGTAGGCAAAGGTCTCACTTTCGACTCTGGCGGCATTTCAATTAAGCCCGGTGAGGGCATGGATGAAATGAAATACGACATGGGTGGCGCAGCCGGAGTACTTGGTGCCATGCATGCTGTAGCAGCCTTAAACCTGCCGATTAACGTTATCGGCGTGCTAGCAGGCTGTGAAAACATGCCTGACGCAAATGCATATCGTCCGGGCGATATTCTAACCACCATGTCTGGTCAAACTGTTGAAGTGCTGAATACGGATGCTGAAGGTCGTTTGGTATTGTGCGATGCACTGACTTACGTTGAACGCTTTGAGCCTGATACCGTTATTGATGTAGCTACTCTGACTGGCGCCTGCATTGTCGCTTTAGGTAAACATGCATCGGCGGTATTAAGTACACATAATCCCCTAGCGCACGAAATCATTAACGCATCAGAACAAAGCTCTGATAAAGCATGGCGTTTGCCGCTTTGGGAAGAGTATCAAGAGCAAATTGAAAGTCCCTTTGCCGATATGACCAATTTAGGTGGTAGAGCAGCAGGTACAATAACCGCTGCGTGTTTCTTATCAAGATTTACCAAAAAATATAACTGGGCACACTTAGATGTTGCGGGAACCGCATGGGTATCTGGCGCGCGCAAAGGTGCAACGGGCCGACCTGTGCCAATGCTAACGCAATACCTGATGAACAAAGCTAATATCGCAACAGACGAATAGCGCGCCTTAATATGCAAGTTACGTTTTATGAGTTGCCCACCGGCAACGAGCAAGAGAGTGAAGCTTTAATTGCGCACATGGTTGAGATAATTTCTTCTCAATATCAAAACCGTCAATACATGACGGTTTTGTGTGTCGATAAAGCGCAGGCTGAACAATTAGACGAACATATTTGGCAGCAGCCGGCAGACCAGTTTATTGCGCACAACTTGCAAGGAGAAGGGCCGGTAAATGGCTCGCCAGTCGAGATTACGTGGCTAGACAAGCTTTCTACCCAAGCTATTCGCAATAAAAAATTGGTGATAAACATGACACACCAGTTTTTAGATAACTTTGCATCTTTTGGCCACATTATTGATTTTGTGCCAAAAGATGAGACCCAGAAAAAAGCGGCCAGAGAGCGCTACACGCAATATAAGAAAGCCGGTTGTAACATGGCTTTTGTGAACGCCAATTAATTCAAATGCGGTGAGAATCACCGCTGCAATGTAAAAGAGATCAGCATCAATGGAAAAAACCTTTAATCCTAGCCAAATCGAGCAAGCTTGTTACCAGCATTGGGAATCAAAAGGCATGTTTAGGCCCTCAGGACAGGGCGAGCCCTACTGTATTTTATTACCGCCACCGAATGTGACGGGCAGTTTGCACATGGGGCATGCTTTTCAGCATACCATTATGGACGCGCTAGTGCGCTACCATCGCATGAAGGGCGACAATACGCTTTGGCAATGCGGCACAGACCATGCCGGTATCGCAACGCAAATGGTGGTTGAACGCCAACTAAATGCTAATGGTCAAACCCGTCATGATTTGGGGCGAGAAAAGTTTGTTGAGCGCATCTGGGACTGGAAAGAAGAATCAGGTGGCAATATCACTCAGCAAATGCGTCGTTTAGGTACGTCTCCAGATTGGGATAGAGAAGTTTTTACTATGGACGACAATTTGTCGGCTGCCGTGCAAGAAGTGTTTGTTCAGCTATACGATGAGGGGCTGATTTACCGTGGCAAGCGATTAGTAAATTGGGATCCGGTATTACTAACGGCAGTTTCTGAGTTAGAAGTACTGAGCGAAGAAGAAGACGGCCACATGTGGCACATGCGTTATCCATTGTCAGACGGCAGTGCAAGCATTGTAGTCGCCACCACTCGCCCTGAGACCATGTTAGGCGATAGCGCCGTAGCCGTTCACCCCGAAGATGAACGCTACAAAAATATGGTGGGTAAAACCATCACGCTTCCGTTAACCGGAAGAGAAATACCCATTATTGCTGATGATTACGTTGATAAAGAGTTTGGTACAGGTTGCGTAAAAATAACGCCTGCCCACGATTTTAACGATTATGAAATGGGCAAACGTCACAACTTACCTATCCTTAATATTTTTACCGATGAAGCCAAAATTAATGACGAGGCGCCTGAAAAATACCAAGGGCTAGACCGCTTTGATGCACGTAAACAAATCGTCAGCGACTTAACTGACGAAGGTTTGCTGGTTGAAATTAAACCGCACAAATTGAAAGTACCACGCGGAGATAGAACAGGCGTGGTTATTGAACCCTATCTAACCGACCAGTGGTATGTCGCAGTAGATTCCTTGGCTAAACCTGCTATTGAAGCGGTTGAATCTGGTGAGATCAAATTTGTCCCTGAGAATTGGAACAAAACCTATTATCAGTGGATGAACAATATTCAAGACTGGTGTATCTCTCGCCAGCTTTGGTGGGGACATCGTATTCCTGCATGGTTCGATGAGAACGGTAAAGTGTATGTGGGTAAGTCGGAACAAGCTATTCGTGAAAAGCATCAGCTTGATGAAAGCGTTGTACTTAAGCAAGACGAAGATGTGTTAGACACGTGGTTCTCCTCTGCCTTATGGCCATTCGCTACCATGGGCTGGCCTGAAAAAACACCTGAGCTGGAGACCTTCTTACCTAGCTCAGTACTGGTCACTGGTTTCGACATCATATTTTTCTGGGTAGCTAGAATGATCATGATGACGAAAAAATTCACTGGCCAAATTCCTTTTAAAGAAATTTATATCACCGGTTTAGTCAGAGATGAAAATGGCGATAAAATGTCGAAGTCGAAAGGGAATGTACTGGACCCAATTGATGTGATTGACGGCATTGATTTAGAGGCCTTGCTGGCAAAACGCACAACCGGCATGATGCAGCCGCAGTTAGCTGAAAAAATCGCAAAACAAACGCGTAAAGAGTTCCCAGATGGTATTGATGCTTATGGTACAGATGCTTTGCGCTTTACCTTTGCAGCTATGGCTTCAACTAGTCGCGATATTAACTTTGATATGAGTCGTGTTGAAGGTTACCGAAACTTCTGCAACAAAATTTGGAACGCGACACGCTTTGTACTAATGAATACCGAAGAGTTTGACACTGGCAACAGTGGCGGTGAAATGGTGCTCAGTCCTTTTGATAAATGGATATGGTCGCGCTTTGAACGCACGGTGAAAAACTTTGAGCAGCAAGTGGCTGAATACCGTTTCGATTTAGCGGCGCAAACTTTGTACGAGTTCACCTGGAATCAATTCTGTGATTGGTATTTAGAGCTCAGTAAGCCAATACTCAACAGCTCCACCGCGAGCGAAGCTGAAAAACGAGGTACACGTCATACTCTGATTAATGTGCTTGAGCAGCTTATGCGCGCATTACACCCCTTTATGCCCTTTATAAGCGATGAGATTTGGCAAAAAATAAAGCCTTTAGCGAGCCAGAAAAGCGAATCGATAAGCATTATGCAAGAGAGCTTTCCAAGCTTTAGTCAGTCGTTAATAGATGAAACGGCTGAGGGCGATATCGAGTGGGTAAAAGCGTTTGTTATTGGTATTCGTAATATCAGAGGGGAGATGGACATTGCGCCGTCTAAGCGTTTGCCTGTGTTGTTGAATAACTTGAGTGAGCAGGACCAAGCAAGACTGCAAAGTACACAAGATTATTTGCTCATGCTGGCTAAACTCGACAGTATTGAAATTCTCGACAGCTCGACTAAAGCACCCGCCTCTGCGACTGCATTAGTGGGAGAGATGGAAATCTTAATCCCGATGGCTGGCTTAATTGATAAAGATGCTGAGCTCGCGCGCCTGCAAAAAGCAGCAGATAAGCTTGAAAAAGACGTGGCGAGAACCGAAGGTAAGTTAAACAATCAAAACTTCGTGGGTAAGGCTCCTGCAGAGGTGATTGATAAGGAAAAAGCGAAACTAGCGGACGCGAAAATGCAGCTTGCTAAGATACAAGAGCAGCGCGTTGCGATTGAAAATTTGTAGGAGTTGTTACGTTTTAAGAGAACTGCATCATGCAATTCAGGCGTTGTTCCCGCGAAGGCGGGAACCTTCAT
>CAYQMI010000069.1:3871-19994 GCA_964418575.1 uncultured Glaciecola sp. | reverse complement strand
CGCATTCGAAGCTGTTTATAGGCTGAGGAGCGTGAGTGCTCATAAAACCTAAACAGCAGTATATGCGCGACACAAACCTCCGTTACATTCAGTAATGCCCCAGTAGAAAAAGCTATCGCTTGTTCGGATTGAATTTGCTGGTAAACGATGGCAATGCAAAAAGCGAACACGCGAATATCAAAATCAGTGTAAGTAGCCTTGCTCGCCAGTAGTCCTTGTGATCAACAGATAAATCTAAAAAGGCTTTTGACCAAAATATCACAGACATCCCTTAGTAATAGAAGTGGTCATAAATTATTAATTTCATTGAGATTCTGGTAATTGAGATTCTCTATACTCGCCATAATATGCTTATTTTGATGCTACGTGCAATCTTCTAAATAGGCAGGGAATGTTAAAAACTGAACAATAACTGAGTTTCTAATCGTTTTATCTGATTACATGCATCGTTTCTTTTCATTTTAATTTCAATTAAAACATCTATATCTTATACATCAACGTAATCATTCACTGCGAAAGCATTCACGTTATTTTAAACAAACCAAACAAACAAGGAATATTGAATATGTCAATTATAAACCAGATGATCCCAGACTTTTCTGTTGAAGCATTTCACAACGGTGAATTCAAAACCATCACAAGCGATGACGTGAAAGGAAAATGGTCAATCTTCTTGTTTTATCCTGCAGACTTTACTTTTGTATGCCCTACAGAGCTAGAAGATATGGCTAAAATTCACGAAGAATTGTTAAGCCTTGGTGTTGAAGTATATTCTGTTTCAACTGACTCTCATTTTGTACACAAAGCATGGCACGATGCATCAGACGCTATCGGTAACGTAACTTACCCAATGCTTGCAGACCCTACATTCAAACTAGCACGTGGTTTTGACGTGATGATTGAAGAAGCGGGTCAAGCACTACGCGGTACTTTCTTGGCAAACCCAGAAGGTATTGTAAAAGTTGCTGAAGTACACGACTTAGGTATTGGTCGTAGCGCGAAAGATATGCTTCGTAAAGTGAAAGCGGCACAGTACGTTGCGAATAACGATGGCGAAGTTTGCCCAGCAGCTTGGGAACAAGGTCAAGCAACACTGACTCCAAGCCTAGACTTAGTTGGCAAAATCTAAGCTTTGTTCGAAATAAATGGTCGACTTGCAGCTTGCTGCAAGTCGCTCAATAAGCCCCAATTATAAGCTTGGGAATAAACAATTAAGGCTTCAGTATTTCATTAGAAATCAGGGCAACAGCCATTAAGGTCTTTAATTCTTTATTCCCAAATACTACATATTAATGAGATTGCTGCTCGCGCCCTCAGGGATAATGCTATCTGTAAAACTGTATTCGGTTTGCAGTGAAACGAGCAAAGTGAGTAGCACTACAATAGGAGTAACATATGTTAACCCAAGACATTTTGAACGCGCTAAAAGGCTATTTTAAAGATTTAAACAAGAACTTAACGCTGGTAATGCAAACAGGGCAGCACAGTAAAAGAGACGAGCTTAAAGATATGCTTAGTCAAATTGCTGACCTTAGCGAGCATATCGCACTAGAAGAGCGAGACACTCAGGGCAAGCTGCGCTCACCTGTGACTTTTGCAATAGAGGCAAACGGTACATTTACCGGCATTCAATTTTCTGGCGTGCCTGGTGGGCATGAGTTTAACTCCTTTGTATTGGCACTATTGCAAGCGGGTGGCAGCAAACTCAAGCTTGACGACAGCATTCAGAGCATGGTCAAAAAAGTGAAGAAAAAGCTCGATTTTCAGGTGTATGTGAGCCTTAGCTGCCATGCATGCCCTGACGTTGTTCAGGCGATGAATCAGTTTGCATTATTGAATGACAATATTGGCGCTGAGATGATTGACGGCGGGGTATATCCTGAGCTTGTTGAAGATAACAACATTCAAGGCGTGCCTACCGTGTTTTTAAACGGCAAAGTGTTTGCGAGCGGTAAAGTTGAAATCGCAGGTATTTTAGAAAAACTTGGCGACGTGGCGCCTGAAATACTGCAAGCAAGTGAAGATGCTGTGGCCTTACCGATGCAAGATGTTACTGTGATTGGCGCAGGTCCAGCGGGCGTTGCAGCAGCGATATATGCCGCACGTAAGGGATTAAACGTCACCGTGATTGCTGATCGTTTCGGAGGACAGGTTAAAGATACTATGGGAATTGAAAATTTGATTTCTGTACCGTCTACTACAGGTCCTCAGTTAACAGGTTCGTTAATGACGCACTTAAACGAATATGAAGTGACCTTGAAAGAGCATATTCGTGTCGAAAAAATCGAAAAAGGTGATATCAAAACCTTGCACCTAAGCTCTGGCGAGACCATTCAAACTCGCTCTTTAATTGTTGCCACTGGCGCAAATTGGAGAAAGCTGAACGTGCCGGGAGAAGACGAAAATATTGGGAATGGGGTTGCATACTGTCCTCACTGCGATGGTCCTTTTTATAAAGGCAAAGACGTTGCAGTAATAGGTGGCGGGAACAGCGGTGTCGAGGCTGCGCTAGACTTGGCCGGCATAGTGAACTCTGTAACAGTTTATGAGTTTTTACCCGAGCTAAAAGCCGATAAAGTTTTGGTGGACCAAATGGCAAAACGAAACAATATAAGTGTTGTGACTAATGCCGCTACTAAACAAATTTTGGCAGAAAATGGCAAAGTAAATGCGATTGAGTACATAGACCGCACAAGCGATGAAGTAAAGCAGCAGAGCCTACACGGTATTTTTGTCCAAATTGGCTTAGTGCCCAACTCAAAAGTAGTCGAGGGTGTGGTCGATTTAACCAAATACGGAGAGATTGTCATTAATGAAAAAGGCCTCACTAGTGAGCCGGGCATATTTGCTTGTGGAGATGTAACAACAGTACCCTACAAACAAATCGTTGTTGCAATGGGCGAAGGCTCAAAAGCAGCATTAGCTGCCTTTGATTATTTATTGATGAACCCAGTGGAGGCAGAGCAAGAGCAAGCAGCATAGCTTGCTCAATCAAAGCTGTTAAATTTCAGCAATAGGCTATACTGCGTTAACACAAATAATTCTCGCCGGTACGGCGTAAGATTGCAGCAAGTAAAGCTTATGTCGGTATCCACATATACTGAACAACACAGCACATTAATATTTAAAAGAATATTGATGTTGCTGTGTTTTTTTATTTTAAGCGCCTGTACTTCAGTAGAATTTATCGATGTTGGTGAAGCCCCTGTATCCAATATCAAGCCCGATAAACATACTGTAATCATTGAAACATCCACTTTATTTGCAGGACTTTCAGATGAAGAGTTGCTGCCTTTATGCTCAAGTATGCCTGAACAAGCATACTCTCAGTTTGCTGCGAAACTCCTGTGTTATCAAAGTGCTTTAGCGCGCGATAGTTTTACTTCTACCGAGCGTAAGCACTCAATTCAAATGGCCAATCGCTTGGTATCTTTGGCGCTTAGCACTTACCAAAATCTGAGCCCAGAAGAGGCATCCTTTGGGGACTTGAGGGTACAGATTTTGAATAATCCCTTTGGCTATCAACGCTTTTATCAAGTTGAGAACATGGTCTCGCGTGATCCGCGCTTAGGTATCGAGGTTAATGGTGATTTAGGCGTTCCGTTGGTTGCATACAGGCCCAATTTAATGGTCACTGCGGATAAGCACTATCCACTTGAAGGCTTGTTTCATGCTGCAAGCCTTGTGTTAGAGCGAGTAGAGTTTGGCGATGAAGCAATTGAAATTGACCTGCGTTTGATTGACACCGATAAGGAGGTTGTTAAATATGAGCAGCAAGAATACAGCGTGCGTTTTAGTCCAAACGCTGCCTACTTACTGCTGATTGAAAACGCTACCTTAGACGATCTAACACTAACCGGGTTTATTAATCCTCAGGCAGTCGATGCCCGCATGGGCATTTTTGCGGTATCTGCCATAGACCGCAGTAAAACCCCCGTGTTAATGATTCACGGTTTGAATTCTGACCCACTAATATGGCGCTATGTCACCGATGCCATCCTCACCACGCCAGAGCTCAATCAACGTTATCAGGTTCTTCACGCTTTTTACGCAAGCGGTATCCCACCGTTCTACAACGCGATGCGTTTGCGCAGAGAGCTTAATCACTTTGTCAATTATTATGGCATTGACACCACCGATGAGCCCCTAGTGGTCATTGGTCATAGTATGGGCGGCATTATAGGTAACACAATGGTATCAGACTCCGCATATACCCTATGGGATAATGCATTTAAGTTAAGACCTGAAAGTATAAATAGTAGGCATTCAGCAGAGGTTCAGGAAGTATTTATTTTTGAGGCAATGTTTGACTATAACCAAGTGTTTTTCATCGATACTCCGCATAGAGGATCAGACACTGCACAGTCATTTATTGGTTTTGTTGGGTCATCTTTGGTAACGCTTCCGCAAAGTGTTGTAGGACTATTTTCTGGTTTTGTGCAGGAGTTAGGCGTTGATAACTTAACTGAGCGCATTATGCCATTTTTAGGCAATCGCACGGCAAATAGCGTTCAGGTATTGCGAACAGATCATCCTTTGACGCATGCACTCTCTGACCTACCAATAAAGGGCGATGTATTTTCAATTATTGGTTCAAACAGCGAATTGCACTGTGAATCTGAGTTTCAATGCATGTCTATTAGCGATGGTGTGGTGAGCTATACAAGTGCCCTGCACCCGCAAAGCAAACAGCCACTGCTAGTACCTTCGCGGCATGATTCGTATCAACATCCAGAAACTGTGCGCTTTATTAAGGAATCTTTAAGCACACAGTTTCAAAATACGACAATAGTAGAGCGCTAAGCTTAAGCGAGATAATTTGCGGGTAGGCTCTCTATTTGCGCAACGCCTGAATCGATTGCCGCTTGTGCAACGGCTCTGGCAATCCTTTGGCAAAGCCTTGGGTCCATTGGTTTAGGGATAATATATTCACGTCCAAATGTAAGAGATTTTACGTTGCTGGCAGTCAATACATCCTCAGGTACCTCTTCTTTAGAGACACTGCGTAAGGCTTCAACTGCAGCTACTTTCATTTCATCGTTAATAGCTTTTGCCCTAACATCGAGCGCCCCTCTGAATATAAAAGGAAAACACAACACGTTGTTTACCTGATTAGGATAATCAGAGCGGCCGGTTGCCATAATTAAATCTTTGCGGACCGCGTGTGCTAGCTCTGGCTTGATCTCAGGATCAGGATTCGAGCAAGCAAATACAATCGGGTTTTCAGCCATTAGCTCTAGGGTTTCAGGGGGCAGTAAGTCAGGTCCAGAAACCCCTAGAAATACGTCTGCGCCCTGCATGACATCTTCTAGCGTGCGTTTATCGGTATTATTAGCAAAAAGCGCTTTATGTTCAGTTAGGCTCTCGCGACGTGTGTGAATCACCCCCTGTCTGTCGAGCATATAAATGCGCTCTCGTTGCGCGCCGCATTTTATTAATAGCTCCATACAAGCTACTGCAGCTGCCCCTGCGCCCATGCACACAATGCGTACATCTTCAATTTTCTTTCCTTGAATCTCCAAGGCATTCAGCATTCCCGCCGCGGTTACGATAGCCGTGCCATGTTGATCGTCATGAAAAATTGGAATTTTACAGCGCTTGATCAGTTCTTTTTCAATTTCAAAACACTCGGGTGCTTTGATATCTTCTAAGTTAATTCCGCCAAAAGTATCTGCAATGTTTGCAACCGTATTTATAAACTCTTCCGTAGTGCGATGCTGCACTTCAATATCGATTGAGTCGAGTCCGGCAAAGCGTTTAAACAAAAGCGCTTTTCCTTCCATTACAGGTTTTGATGCCAAAGGACCAAGGTTACCGAGCCCGAGAATAGCAGTACCGTTTGATATTACGGCAACCATATTACCTTTGGCCGTATACTTATATGCAGCATTAGGGTCAGCCGCGATTTCTTTCACCGGTTCCGCTACGCCAGGACTATATGCAAGGGCTAGGTCATCTACATTGGCAGCGGGCGTAGAAATTTCTACGCTGATTTTTCCTGGAGTAGGAAATTCGTGGTAATCCAGTGCTTTTTGGCGAAAGTCGGACATAAGAAATAAAATCCTTTGGCAAAGAAACAATATGCAGCGTTTTACGCTCGTATATAATAACAATAGCACAAATAAATAGAGAGTTACCCCAAAATTACGCTTTTTGCTTATTCAACACTTTGTTATAAGTCTATGATTAATATATTAAATTGAATAATTATTCATATTATTTATGGCGAGGATATCTTTCAGTAAATTTATGAATATCGTATTTTTTGATGGCTTTACACAAAATGACTCATCCACAAATGGCTATCACTGTTCGCTTTTTGTTTGCGCGTGATGCGTGATAATGTAATGAAAAACATGGCAGATTCTCGGTAAGGATTAATTGCCATTGAATAATAAGTTGTTTTCAGGAGATAGTTTTGCAAAGCATAAAAGAGGTCTTCATCAGTGAAGGCGAATCTTTAAAACCTGAGATGATTAACACCAACGAACCCATTGTCTTACGGCAATTAGTTCGTTCTTGGCCTATGGTCCAACTATCGGATAATGCAGATAAAGCCAGATATATGCTGTCTAAAAGTGCGGGCAAGGTTGTGCCTGCATGGGTTGCTGATAAAAAAGAGCAAGGCCGATTCTTCTATAATGAACAAATGGATGGTTTTAACTTTGAGCGACAGCAGCTGCCTTTCAACGATGTACTCGCTTGGCTTTTGAGCAATAATAATGAACAAGATATTGCAACGGTATATTTAGGCTCAACATCCGTAGACTTATTGATGCCAAGCTACCGAATGGAAAACGACCTTGAGCTTCTCAAAGACTCCCCCTTAGTAAGTTTATGGATGGGTAATCGGTCAAGGGTGGCGGCACATTTTGATGCAACCGACAACGTCGCGTGCGTGTTGGCTGGTAAGCGCACCTTCACTTTATTTCCACCAGAGCAGTCTGATAATTTGTATATTGGACCTTATGAATTTAACCCGGCGGGTCAACCTATCAGTCTTGTGGACTTTAGATATCCTGATCATGAGCGCTTTCCTAAGTTTGCTAAAGCCCTTGATAATGGCTTACAAGCCACTTTATTGCCCGGTGACGCGATATACATTCCAAGCATGTGGTGGCATCACGTTGAGGCTTTGGAGTCCTTCAATTTATTGCAAAATTATTGGTGGCGACAGGCACCGGAGGCAGCCGGAAATCCAAAGGACGCTTTAGTGCATGCTATGTTATCTATTAAGGATTTACCCAAAGCTCAACGAGAAGCATGGCGAAGTATTTTCGATAAAATGGTGTTCGACCCGCCTCTTCAGGAACATATCCCAGAGTCCGCACGAGGTTTTTTAAAGCCACTAGATGAAGAGCAGGCCAAGAAAATGCGCAAGTTGCTCAAGCACGGCTTAGATATATGAGATTATCAATAGCACTAGGTCGCTATACACTCTCGCTTAAAAGCAGGCATAAAAAAAGGCGCAACTTCAAGCAGTGCGCCTTTCTTAAATCAGTTCTTAGCTTACTTTTTGCTAAGTGCACCAAAACGTTTCTTAAACTTATCAACACGACCACCAGTGTCTACGTTACGCTGCTTACCAGTGTAAAACGGGTGACAAGCAGAACATACGTCTAAGTTGATGTCGTTTTTCAAAGTTGAACGAATATTTAACACGTTGCCACATGAGCAAGTTGCTTTAATTTCGTTGTACTGAGGATGAATACCTTCTTTCATTGGGATACCTATTGTTAAGGCCGCCTCGCTATACAACCCGAAGTTGCACACCAAGCGATATTAATTAAAAAACACTGCATTGCTTTTTTATTATGAGTTAAAACAGCACAATGTTGTAAATTTGGAGCGCGGAGTTTATATGATTGCGCGCACATAATCAACTGATAAAGTTTCACGAAATGTGAATGTTAACTAGCGCTGATATCATCTTCTTATTCTGTGCTATTCTCTTCGCCTGAATAATATTCGTGAATTGGACACAAGGTGAGTTGTAAGATTGTTTCCGTTGCTGTGCCCGTGCCGCTTCGTAAAACCTTTGACTATTCGGTAGCGCCTGAGCTTAGCGTAGACGCAGACTGGATTGGCTGTAGGGTGATTGTGCCCTTTGGCCGGCGTAAGCACCTTGGGCTTGTTACGGCTATTCAGAACGAATCTGATGTACCTGCCAATAAACTTAAAGCCATTCTTCAACGACTTGATACTGAACCCGTATTGGACAAAAGCATGCTATCGCTTGGCGCTTGGATGGCTAAGTACTACATGCACGCTATTGGCGAAGTCTATTCCTTGATGCTGCCCACTGCCTTGCGTAAAGGGGAAGATGCGCAGGTTGCTGATATTCAATATCTGGAAAAGACGTTTACTGACCTTTCATCTGTGCAGGCTTCGTTAAAACAGGCTAAAAAACAACTCGCACTATGCGCTGCTATCGCCCAACATAAGCAAACGCTAGCGCAAGTTAAACAAGATTTTACTGCATCAGTGGTAAATGAAGTGATTAAGAAAGGTTTGGCAAAATTAGTCACTCAAGTATATTCAGCTGATACAACCTGGCATGCAAAGTTAAAAACCGCAGAGCACTGCGAGGCAAACATAGAGCAAAGCATCGCCATTTCCGCGATTAATCAGGCAGATACCTTCGCAAGTTTCTTGCTAGAGGGGGTCACTGGAAGCGGCAAGACTGAAGTTTATCTGCAGGCCATAGAAAGGGTGCTAAGTGCAAATAAGCAAGTATTAATTTTAGTTCCTGAAATAGGGCTAACACCACAAACTGTGACACGTTTTGAGCAGCGCTTTGGCAATATTGTTGGGGTCTTGCATTCAGGATTAAACGACAAACAAAGGCTGCAGGTTTGGCAGCAGGCTAAAGCCAATGAGCTTGGTATTGTGATTGGCACGCGTTCCTCAATATTTGTGCCCTTTGCTAACTTAGGCATGATCATTGTAGATGAAGAGCACGACGAATCGTTTAAGCAGCAAGATAGTGTGAAGTATCATGCTAGAGATATAGCGGTTTATCGTGCGCAACAGTTAAACATTCCCTTGGTTATGGGGAGTGCAACGCCATCACTTGAAACTTTACACAACGCTTTTAATAAAAAATACCATCATTTGCAGCTTACTCAGCGAGCGGCTAATGCCAGCATGCCAAGTCAATTAATGTTAGATGTTAAAGGTGTGCCCTTAGAGCTGGGGATTGCACCTGGTTTAATAGAAAAGATGCGAGTGCAATTAGCTTCAGGTAATCAGGTGCTCATATTTGTGCATCGTCGCGGCTATTCACCTGCGCTTCTTTGTCATGAATGTGGTCACGTTGAAACCTGTGAAGATTGCGATAATCCTTACACTCTGCACAAAGTGAGTAATAACTTACAGTGCCATCGCTGTGCGCAGCAAAAGCCAATTCCCCATAAATGCCCTGCCTGCGGCAATCCTGAATTAGACACCTTTGGCTTAGGAACAGAGCAGCTAGAGCAGGGGATGCAGGCATTGTTCCCTGAATATTCATGTGTTCGCATCGACAGCGACTCTACGCGCGGAAAAGGGAAGCTAAACAATTTATTAAATGCCATTGGGCAACAGCAGCATCAAATTTTAATCGGTACTCAAATTCTGTCAAAAGGGCATCACTTTCCAAATGTAACGCTCGCGATTATCTTAAATGTGGACGCTTCCTTATTCAGCGCCGATTTCAGAGCACCAGAAAAGCTCGGGCAGTTAATCACTCAATTAAGTGGACGCGCGGGAAGAGCAAACAAGGCAGGGGAGGTATGGCTGCAAACTCATCATCCACAGCATCCATTATTGCAAGACTTAGTGCAAAATGGCTTTGCTGATTATGCCCGAAGCTTACTACTTGAAAGACAGCAGGCACAATTACCACCCTATGAATATCAGGTGCTGTTGCGTGCGGAGTCGTCGAATATTGGATTAATTCAATCATTTTTAGACTATGCACAACAAATCTTAAGGCAATTTTCAAAGTTAAAAATAATTGGTCCGATGCCCTGCGCAATAGAAAAAAAACAAGGGCGATACCGCATGATGTTGATTGCGCAGTCGGCCTCTAGACAATATCTGCACAGCGCTTTCAGCGATGCACTTAATGTGATTGAGGGGCACAGCAATAGTGCGCGAATAAGATGGAGTTTAGATGTATCGCCACTGGATTTTACTTAAGTGCAAAGAATGAGCATTCACAATAACAATTCGAAAATTTAATGAGCATCGCTCAGCAAACTTCCCTATAATCGGGCTGGTTTCAAGAGTTCTCAATATTTAATAACGCAATAGAACAGGGGCAGTATGGCACAGACAGACTACGTGGCGCGGGGGCAAAAGAGGAAAAAGAAGGTCGAGAAAAAAGCGCCCACACCTTGGTTAAGAATGTTTATTGCGCTGGCGCTTGTGTGTTCCTTCGTGTTTGGTTTGTATTTTTTGCAAAGCTCCTCCACCGATAATAATGACTCATCAACACAAGCACCAAGTTCTGCCGATTCAGCCGATGTGCATTCAGATTCCGCCAATGCCAGCGATGTTGAAATGACTAAGCCATCGCTTGAGAGAGAGCCCTTGCCAGAGCTAGGCGAAGAAGAATGGGCCTTTATTGATGCTCTACCAGAATACTCGGTAGAGGTTGATATACCTGAAGTAGAGGCGTCTGATAAACAATACATTATGCAGTGCGGGTCATTCAGGACTTCTGAACGGGCGCAAGAGCTACGCGCTATTTTGGCGATGCAAGGCTTTGAAGCGCAAATGCTGCAAAGTGATGGGCAAAACGGTCGTTGGTATAGAATCGTGCTTGGACCTTACGATCGCAAACGGGCTGCTGAACGCGATAGACACCAGCTTCGCAGAGCGAATGTGAATAGTTGTAAGATTTACTAAGCAAGCATTCTAAAATAGCTCCCTTGCTCAAGGGAGCTTAAATCATTTCAGCATGACCTTTGCACTTGAAATTTAATCCTACATCCCCCACTTACTTTTGAAGCGCGCATCAAGGCGCAAGACTTCAGGAGTATCGAATAGATGACCACAATAGTATCGGTTCGTCGTAACAATCAAGTTGTAGTGGCTGGCGACGGTCAAGTTTCACAGGGCAATACCGTCATGAAAGGCAATGCCCGAAAAGTACGCCGCCTTTACCACAATAAAGTGCTCGCAGGTTTTGCTGGTAGCACCGCAGACGCCTTTGCGTTGTTTGAGCGTTTTGAAAGTAAGTTAGAAATGCATCAAGGGCATTTAACCAAAGCGGCGGTTGAATTAGCCAAAGACTGGCGCACGGACCGCTCACTAAGACGTTTAGAAGCAGTATTGGTGGTGGCCGACAAAGAAGCCTCTCTCATGATTATCGGTAATGGTGATGTAGTGCAAACTGACAACGACCTCGTTACGACAGGCTCAGGTGGTTCATTTGCAAATGCTGCAGCAACCGCATTATTGGAAAATACTGATTTGAGCGCCGAAGAAATTGCCAAAAAGAGTCTCACAATTGCGGGAGATATTTGTGTATTTACCAACTCCCACCAAACCATCGAAACCCTCGATTATTAATCTACAAGATTGTATAGGCTAATAGCCTGTATGACGCAAACGAAGCAGGAATATATATGTCGGAAATGACGCCAAGAGAAATAGTTCACGCACTGGACAATCATATTATTGGACAGGCTGATGCGAAACGCGCAGTATCTATTGCGCTTCGCAACCGCTGGCGCAGAATGCAGCTAGATGCTGAACTTAGGCAAGAAGTTACGCCTAAAAATATCTTGATGATTGGCCCAACGGGTGTGGGTAAAACTGAGATTGCTCGACGCTTAGCTAAGTTAGCGAATGCTCCTTTCATCAAAGTAGAGGCTACAAAATTTACCGAAGTGGGTTACGTCGGCAAAGAAGTTGAATCGATTATTAGGGACTTAGCCGATATTGCAGTAAAAATGACGAAAGAGTTAGCGGCGCAGAAGGTTAAATTCAGAGCCGAGGAAGCAGCCGAAGAAAGGATTTTAGATATCCTCATTCCACCAGCGGAAAACTCTTTTGGTGACAAAGAGCCAACTGAGGACCGTGGCACTCGTCAGGCCTTTCGTAAAAAGCTACGTGAAGGTCAACTCGACGACAAAGAGATAGATATCGACGTGGCGCTTCCTCAAATGGGCGTTGAAATCATGGCACCACCTGGTATGGAAGAAATGACCAATCAGTTGCAGGGCATGTTCCAAAACTTATCCGGCGATAAGAAGAAAAAGAAAAAGCTAAAAATCAAAGACGCCTTTAAACTGTTGGTTGAAGAAGAATCAAGCAAACTGATCAATCAAGAAGACTTAAAGCAGCAAGCCATTGAATCTTTAGAGCAAAACGGTATTGTGTTTGTTGATGAGATAGACAAAATTTGTAAGCGAGAAGGCGTTAGCGGCGGCGGTGATGTAAGCCGAGAAGGTGTGCAAAGAGACTTGCTGCCGCTAGTTGAAGGCTCAACCGTTTCTACCAAACACGGCATGGTGAAAACTGACCATATTTTGTTTATTGCCTCTGGTGCCTTTCAGATGTCTAAACCCTCTGACTTAATACCTGAACTGCAGGGGCGTTTGCCTATTCGTGTTGAGTTACAAGCGCTCACGGTAGATGATTTTGTGCGTATATTAACCGAGCCTAGCGCTTCGTTGACCGAACAATACAGAGCCTTGATGAAAACTGAAGGCGTGGATGTTGAGTTTACTGAATCGGGTATTCGTAAAATCGCAGAGGCCGCTTGGCAAGTCAATGAGCGTACTGAAAATATCGGTGCACGTCGTTTGCACACCGTAATGGAGCGTTTAATGGAGGACATTTCCTTTGATGCCTCTGACAAAAACGGTGAGTCTTTTACGATTGATAAAGAGTACGTAGACGCCCATCTCGAGGCGCTTGTAGACAACGAAGACTTGAGTCGCTTTATTTTATAAGACAATTCTTAAAGTAAGTTAAAGGTACACAAATTAAGGGAATATGCGCATACTCTTAAGGTGTACCTTTTTTATTGAGCGCTAAATATGGATGTGGCCAAACAAAGAGCACCCATGATAATGACAGGAGCCGTGTTAGTTTGTTGCGCGGCTATGTTGAGCGTGGCAACACAATTTCCAGCACCTTATGCACCTTTCTCAATGCCGGTTCTCGCACCAGCTATCATGCTGAGCATCTTTGATTTTTCTCACTTTATCTTAATATTCTTTGGCGCTATCCCTCTCACAATTACCTATATTTTTTGCATGCTTAAAGGCAGCAGACAATTTGCAGAAATATCTAATATCGGCATTTTGCTTGTTACTTTTTCTGGTCTTGTTTCAGTAATATTTAACGCCGCATGGTTTCAGCAGGGTATTGCTGAGCAAGGTTGGTTGCATGTGATATTCATCAGCCTTTTGAATATCGGCTTTATTTCAACCTTACCGCTCGCCTATTGGCACTACTTGCAAAATCGAACGCTGTTTCGATATTTACGTTTTTATACGGTGTATTTTGTTTGGTTAGGGTTTTGTGCTTTTCCTTGGTACGGACAAACACTGTAAGTTACGGATGTAGGGACTGCACATGCTCTTTAGTAACTGTTGTAAGCTTTGTGAGCAAAGTTGAACTTGTGCTCACTTAACTTGCCTAACAATCACATAAAGCGAGCCTATACTATCCGATTATTGCTGGAGGAGTGTGTAGTGCAAATGAACAGGGGGTGATAAACTATTCCAACAACTACTAGTAGTGATCGAGCTTGCTGCACATCCTTTTGCACACTGCATATACCGCAGTCACTATTATCCTAATTCACATCTTGCCTGCGCTTAAATGGTTTGCGGCATAGCTTTTAAAAAGGGGCGTTTTATTTTTCTGGGACGAATGAGCTGGCTAAGGTTAGTTTTCATCTTTTTGGTGGCATCGCCGCTTGCCCTTGCTGAGGATAAAATTGAGATTTCGGGGATCAGCAATGGCGATTTGGAGAAAAACGTCAGGCTTCTCTTAGCTGAAATTCAAACGCCTGTAGGCCGAATAAACGAAGACAAGTATAAGCAAGCACTCAAAGCGCAAGTGGAAAAAGCGCTGAATGCTTTTGGTTACTATGATGCTGAGATAAATATAAACGATCTCACCTTTTTTAATAAAAATGATGATGCAAACAACCCCAAGCAACATATTTCACTGAGCCTAAAAATAGAATTGGGTAAGCTAGCACTGGTTGAGCGCGTTGTATTGATTAATGATCTCGCACAGTTAGAGCCAGCAGTCATTCCAGAGCAAATAAAGAATGTTGTAGAGCAAGTGAAACAGCTAAGCGGTAAACCTGTTGATCACCCTAAATATGAGAACTTGAAAAATAAGTTAAAGACCTTTGCCATGTTGTATGGCTTTTTTGATTTATCTTTTCCTGTGCATAAATTGATTGTGCAACCTGGGCAAAGAGCATCAACAAGCGAAGATGGCGTATTCATACCTGAATCAAACAGCAAAGTAATTATTCATTGGATTTTTTACTTGGGTCAGCGTTATCAATTTGGCGACATTCAGTTTTTAGAAGAAACTCGTGGTCAAGAGATTGCTCGCAACGTGAAAACATTCGAAGTAGGGGAATACTTCGAGCAGAGCAAAGTGGGTAGCTACTCAATTGATATGCAAAGTACCGACTATTTTTCAAGCGCAATTGCGCGAGCAAATGCAGATAACGCAGAAGATTTCAAAGTCCCGATTGAGGTAATCCTCGACCCAAAACCAAAAGACACGTTTGAGTTTGGCGTTGGTTTTTCTACTGACACCGGACCGAGGTTTACCATTGACTGGTCGCGCCCTTGGGTAAATCTTGACGGACACTCTTTGGATTCTCGTTTGTATTTATCGGGTCCTGAAAAGTCTATTAAGACGACTTATCGCATCCCAATGGCCAATGCTTTAAACGACTTTTACAATATTCAAGGTGGTTTCGCCAGAGTTGACGATAATCAAACGAGAAGTGACAACTTTAGTGTGGCTGTGCAACGTCAATGGGGCGCAGTTGAAGAAGATGAATGGGATAAAATAGCATTCATCAAACTGGAGCAAGAGTCATTTGTACAAGGCACTGCAGAACGAGAGAGCACGACCTTATTGTTGCCAGGCTTTACTTTTTCTAGAACGCGAAAGCGAGGAGACATTTTTGTAGATTGGGGAGATTTGCAGCAAGTAACGGTAGAAGGTGGAAGTAAGTCCCTTGTATCTGACATCGACTTTTTCAAAATCATAGCCCGCACCAAGTGGATTCGTCAGTTGGATAAACATCGTTTTACCTTTCGCGCAGATGCAGGCGCGATTGCGACAAACAACTTTGCTCAAGTGCCTTCTACTCAACGCTTTTTTGCCGGCGGTGACCAGAGTATACGAGGCTTTGGTCTAAATGAAGTATCTGACTTTGACATTATCATCGAAGGCGAAGGCGAAGACGAAAAAGAAAAGGTTGAGTTAAACGGTGGTAAATTTTTGGCAGTTGCAAGCGTCGAGTATTCATATCCAGTTGCTGAGAATTTTCGTGCAGCCACTTTTATTGATGCTGGTAACGCCAACGATAATCCGTTTTCAGATCCCGCCTATGGTTATGGTATTGGTGTGCATTGGTTGTCGCCCGTGGGAACGGTGCGCTTTTATGTTGCAAGGGGAGTCAGTGACTTTGATAAGACCTATAGAGTACACCTTGTAATTGGGCCAGGTCTCTAATATGGCTTTTAATATGCGTAAGTTGACAAAATATATCGCATGGGCATTTCTAAGTATATGTGTGATTGTCGTTGTTGCAATTTTTCTGGCGGGTAGCAATGTTGGTGTGCGTAGCGCTGTGCATTTCGCAAATGCAATACCTGGGATTCAGATTGAGGGGGTCAGTGGAAGCTTATATTCTCAAGTGTATGTAAAACATATTGATATAAACCTTGAAGATGGTCCTAGCATAAAAGCCTCCGATGCAAGCATCGACATAGAACTAAACTGTTTATTCGATTTAGCGGCTTGCGTATCGCATATTAAAATGCGCAAGTTAGATATTGTTTTGCCAAACGCCACATCGAGCGATGAGCCTGAGGCAAGCTCCGATTATATATCATTGCCTTTTCCTGTTGATCTTAAG
>CAYQMI010000069.1:0-3771 GCA_964418575.1 uncultured Glaciecola sp. | reverse complement strand
TGAGCCTGAGGCAAGCTCCGATTATATATCATTGCCTTTTCCTGTTGATCTTAAGCAGTTACAGATAGACCTCATTCAGTTATTTCAAAAATTGCCTCAAAAAGAGGGAGAGCAAGAAAATAGTAAAGCTGCCCTTAGTAAAATGTTAAGCATTAAAGAGCTGATTATTAGTGATGCGAGAGCTTTTACGCAGATCAAGCTTGGCGCTGTCAACATAGATGAGGTTTTGTTGTTTAAAGGTGAAAATGAACAACAAGAGACAGCATCTACAGGCCAAAACGATGATAAAGACTTCTCTTTAAAGCAATTGAAGAGCCTGATCCAGCGACCACCGAGCATTCACATTCCAAGTGTTTTTATTCCGGTAAACGCCAGTTTGCAGAAAGCTACAATTAACAATGTATGTTGGCAAGTGAAGGTGAAGCCAGCGCCAGAATCTTGTATTGAAATTGCAAACGCTTCGGCGGAACTAGAACAGCAAAAACTTAAGACAAAATTACATCTTAAAGCTTCCGAATTGCTTGCTACCTATGGCGTGTTGGCATCAAAGGTAGATTTAAAAGCTAGCGTTAACTTATCTGACAGCTTTGAGCATGAATTGCTTGTTAGTTTAACTCGGGATGTAAATAGCAACTCGCAAGCAGTGCTGAAATTACAAGCTATGGGCAATATCGAAAAAACCGCTGTTAGCGCTAAAATGGCCAAGCAAAATGCGCTCCCGCAGCTTTTTTCCCTTGATTTTAATGGCAAATTGCAAGATACCAACTTTCCTGTGGAAATTATTGCCACCATTAATGAGCTCGCTCCAATTAAACAATTTCTGGCCAAGCCTTTTGAATTTGATATTCCGGAAGCAAAAATTACGGTAGTAGGAGATTGGTCTCGATACAGAGTTACCGCTGATGCCAGCTTATTAACAGAGCTTGCAAAAACGAGCGGTTTGTCAAAAACTTCGTTATCTGCCTCTATATCACCCGGTGACGCGAGTGCAAGCATTGCTAGCTTCCAGACGAGTGGAGTTTTAGGTGATATTTTGCTCTCGGGTAAATTCAGCCTAGAGGCGCAAAATGCCGATGCCATGCCAGCTAATTTCAGGCCGTCAACAGCCCACCCACTTAACCCTAATGAATTAGCTGTAATAAGTTCGCTATCTTTGAAGCTGAAAGATCTCAATTTAGGGGCGCTTCGTCACGATTTGCAAAGCAATATTAATGGCGGCTTTGCAATATCGCATGTATTAACAGAGCAATGGATGCAGGGAAGTTCGCAATGCGATGACCTAAGCGGCAATGTGATGACTTATCAATTAGAAGCAAAATGCGATATTGCAATCACGGCCGATGGTTTATTGAGTATCGACGCTCTTGAGCTACGCCAGGCTCGCAATCACATCAAAGCTCAGGGCGAACTGCAGTTTGAGCATACCGATTATTTCAAGATGGATATTGATCAGCTTATGGCAAGCGAAGGGCATTTGGCATTTACAGCAGATATTGCGGATGTGAGTACCCTACAAAAGCAAATCAAGGGCAGTGCAGAAATAGAAGGTCGCTTCAGCGGCTCGTTGTCTGCGCCTCAGTTAGAAGCAAATACAAATATTAACTCTTTTGCCTTTGATAATATGGGATTTGAACAGCTCAGTTTTACACTTTTAGTTGATGCTGCGAACAACTATCGAACAGATTTAGAGCTGGAAATAGCTGAATTTGGAATCGATACTTTCGTTATTGATACAGCCAACATTAAAGCCAGCGGCGACAAAGGCTCACATCAGGCTGAGCTTAATCTAAGAAGCAAAGACATTGTTACCAAGCAGGTTTTTTCTGGCGCTATCACGCTTAATGAACAAGCAGCTCGTTGGCGAGGGAAGTGGCTGCAGGGACAGGTGGAGCTACCCTTTGCTGAGTTAAATTTGAACAGTGAGGTAGCTATACTTGCTGACTTTAACAATAAAGACTACAGCCTTGGCGACCACTGCTGGTCGCAAAACGACTCAAGCAACCAAGTGTGTTTGAGCGATTTGGCTTTCAAAAATGATAAAGGCAAGGCTTCTGCGGATGTCAGCTATGATGTGGCTAATATTGCTCGCCATTACTCCCAAGACTTGATTCTGCCAGATACTCGCCTACCTCTTACGAGTGCGGTTTCCTTGAATTACAGCGCTGATGAAGGTCTTAATGTAAGTGCTTACAACACCATCATTGGCGGAGAAGTAGAAACAAGCAGGCACATGCTTGAACTAACCGCAATCGTGGCAAATATTACCCTAGCCAATGAAATCGTCAGTACCGCATTATTTGCAGGTACACAGCAAACCGGCATTTTGGGTCTGCGCTCTCAGATTGCGCTGGCGCCCGAACAGCGAACACACCAAGGTCGAATTCGTATCGACAATTTTGATTTAAGTTTGTTGCAGCGTTTTATACCGAGCACTCAGAGTATTTTGGGCATGGTGAATGCAGATATTGGCTTTGATGGCGTGCTCACAGAGCCGCAGCTAAACGGTGATTTGACGGTAGCAAATGGTGAGCTTATTTTAGATGCCTATACTTATCCCTTGACTGATTTTTCTCACAAAATGACCTTTGCTGGCAAGACTGCCGATATGGAGGGAAGTTTCTTCTTAGGTAAGGGCAGTGGTCACTACAAAGCGCAGGTAGACTTTGCCGCTCCCTTTAAGGTTGAAGGTGAACTAAGTGGTAAAGATATGCAGTTTGCGTTTAGTAACAGTAAGGCGCAAGTATCCCCCGACATTAATTTTATGGTCTCACCCACTGACTTGATGCTCAAAGGTAATATTGAAATTCCTAGTGCATTAGTAAAGGTAAAGGAGTTACCGGAGAACGCTAGAACGCCCTCCAGCGACACTATCATTATTGGTCAGAAACAAGCTGATCCAATTGTTCCTCTAGCGTTAGATATAAATTTAGGCGTTCTTATTGATGATGCTGAGCGAGGTTATGTCAAAGTAGACGCTCTGGATTTAGAGGCGACTTTATCGGGCGACCTAAGCTTACAGGTGACACAAAAACGCAACGAAAAAGACAATACATTTCAACCCTTGCGAACTCGCCTCAATGGTCGAGTGAGAGTACTTGATGGAAATTATGAGGCTTATGGCCAGAAGCTGCTTGTAGAGTCGGGTACGATATTCTTTAACGGTGAGCCAAGCTTGCCCCAATTCGATATTCGGGCAATTCGTAATCCATTAAATACCGACGGTGATGTGGTAGCGGGCTTGAGAATCAGTGGCAATCCAGTGGTTCCCCGAATTGAGTTATTTTCTGAACCTCCTATGACTCAGGCGCGTCAGTTGTCGTACCTGCTACAAGGCAAAGACTTAAGCTCTGGCGACGATGATACAAGCCGTTCAGATACCGCACTGGTAAATGCTTTGATTGGTTTTGGTGTGAGTCGCAGTGACAGTGGAGTTGGTCAAATCGGCAACGCATTAGGCTTTGACTCTCTCAACTTGCAAACGGCCGGCGCAGGAGACAACTCCCAAGTACAAATTACAGGGCGCATCGCGCAAGATATTCAGATTACATATGGCATTGGCGTATTTGACCAAGCCAGCGAAATTATTCTCAAGTATCAAATTATGCCGCAGCTGTTTATTGAGGCGAAAAGCGGTATTGATAGCACGATAGACTTATTTTATGAGATCTCCAGGGGAGAGTTTAGGTCCAAGCCGGATAATACGAAAGCCGAGAGCGCGGCTCAATAAGCGTGTTTAAAAGTTAAAGCTTAGAGCTTTTGTATTTGCCAGAT
>CAYQMI010000068.1:0-20212 GCA_964418575.1 uncultured Glaciecola sp. | reverse complement strand
TCGCCCTTACAAGGCGAGGGTCACTGGTTCAAGCCCAGTAGCGTCCACCATCTTTCTTTTTTAAACATCACCAGACATGCATGGCGAGAATGGTTCAATCACAACGTGACGAACCACAGTAGCGTCCTTCACCTCTCTCCTTACATTTCAGATACGCAAATAAGTACGTAGTTACTGAGTTTATTTATAAGAAAACATCGTTTTCGCAAAACAGCTGGTAGTAAGATTGAAGCCTATGTGAGAGTGCCTGATAAATGAGGATTGTCTTTCCATTGAAGCAGCCAATCTGGCACCACCTACACCACGGTTATTGCGATATTTGCTGTGGCGTTTACCATCGCATTGGCAATTTTATATGCATTTATCGAAAGTCAAAGTGTTATCAGAGGTGTTGAGCTCTTCGTTGCAATAAGCATGATTTTGCTAGCGCTTCAGAAGCTGAAAGACCTCTATGGCTTTTCCGACTCATTTATTACATACGACCTGCTCGCAATGAGCCATGTTAGATACGCATATGTATATCCGTTTGCAGAAGCTTTTGCAGGCATTGGAATGCTAGCAAGCTTATCAGATTTCATAGTTGGCCCAATATCACTTTTTATTGGTAGCGTTGGTGCAATATTAATATTCAAAGCCGTTTATGTCGATAAACGAGAGCTGCGCATGTGTCGGGGGAGATCGTAATGTACCTCTGGGCTTTGTATCTTTGACGGAGAATGTGTTTATGATTGTTGCGGGGTTATGGATGCTGATTTCAGCATATGCTACCGGGTAAGCACAGCGGTTGATAAGGCGCTATGCTTAACATACATTCAAGCCTTAAGCTGTTGTAAAATCTTGCAATCTTCAATGTGATTATTTTGGCAAGATGAAGCCAAGTTAAGTAACGAGGTTTCAAGTGAAGCGAGCTCTCTTTGCGTTTTCTGCACGCGCGCTAACTGCTCAGCGATGATGCTGTCTACCGATGAACATGAAGCCTTCGGAATTTCCTGCACTTCTAATAATCGCTTAATATCGCCAATCGCAATGTTTAGCTCTCGGCAGCGTCTTACAAAAACCAAAGTATCTACTTGGTTTGCATTATAAGAACGATAGCCATTGTTTTGCCTTTTTGGGGCTGATAGCAAACCCACTTGTTCATAATACCGAATAGTTTTTGCAGGCACATTTGCGGCTGAAGCGAGTTCGCTAATTTTCATATTGACCTTCCAGTGACTGTAATCTTTATAATTGATGATAACATCTATCACGAATTCTAAGAAACCAAATTTATGAAGTTTAGAAAGCGTTTTGCAGTAGTTTGCTTGTGCTTATTTTGCGTCCACTACCCTGCTCTTGCAGACGAGCCAGATTCATCTGTTCATTTTGAAAAAGAGCACTCCGATGAAAATTTTGAAGAACATGGGCATGAGCACGGGCATTCGGAAGAAACGGAAAACATCATTATTCAAGCCACTCGCTCTGGCAGAATTGCCGATGAACAACCTATTCGTGTTGAGCTAATTAATCGCGAGGAAATACTCGAGAAAGCCACCATGCGCCCAGGCAATATCTCTATGCTGGTGGCTGAAACAGGTGGCGTTAGGGTGCAAACTACCTCTCCTGCTTTAGGCAGCGCAAATATTCGCTTGCAGGGCATGAGCGGACGCTACACACAGCTACTTGCCGACGGTTTACCGCTCTATGGCAATCAAGCTGCATCTATCGGTTTGCTACAAATTCCTCCGACAGATCTTGGCCGCGTCGAAATAATTAAAGGTTCAGCATCATCTTTATACGGTGGCTCGGCACTAGGTGGCGTGATTAACTTAGTGTCAAGACGCCCGTCTGATGAATTTAGCAGCGAAGCCTTAATTAACCTGACTACTCGAGATGGACAAGACTTCACAGCTTATGCAGAATCGGCGCTAAGCGATGACATGCAAGCATCATTTACCGCAGGTGCCCATCATCAAAAAACAGAAGATACAGACGGTGACGGCTGGATTGACCTTCCAGGCTATGAGCGCTATGTAGCCCGCCCTCGCCTATTTTGGCAAGGCGATGAAGGTGAGACCTTATATGCCACGCTCGGACTGATGACTGAAAACAGGCTTGGCGGAACCCTTGATGGCGCTGTTTTAGCCGACGGTATGCCCTTTGTTCAGTCGCAAAACTCCGAGCGTTTCGATGGTGGTATGCTGTATAAAGTGCCCGTATTTGAGAATGCTAGTTTCAGTGCGCGCGCTTCCGCCATGATGCAAGATCACGAGCATGTGTTTGGTCTAATCCCAGAGAAAGACCAACACGAAAGCTACTTGCTAGAAAGCAGTTTATCTGGATATAGTGAGCACAGCGACTGGCTCATTGGTCTTGCCTATCAGTCGGAAGTTTTTGATTCAGAAACATTCGAGCAATTTGACTATGACTATGAAGTGCCAGCTATTTTCGGGCAAGTGGATTACGAAATCAGCGATAATTTAACAAGTTCGGTGAGTGCACGTCTCGATGATCATAGTGAATACGGTACGCAGTTCAGTCCTCGAGTATCTTTGCTTTATCGGTTTGACGATTTAACGCTAAGAGGCTCATACGGTGAAGGCTATTACGCGCCTACTCCCTTTGTTGAAGAGATTGAAGATGCAGGCTTGTCGAGACTGGAACCTTTGCAAGACTTAGAGGCTGAGCAGGCCAAAACCGCCTCGCTCGACCTTACCTACACCTTCGAGAACATTGAAACAAGTTTGACGATTTTTGGCTCAGATGTAGAAAACGCAACGCAACTAGTCGCTTTGTCATCTTCCAACGACAGTCAATTAGACCGCGTACGTTTGAAAAATGGCCCAGGAACTAATCAAATTAGAGGGTCAGAACTGCTACTACGCTACTACTGGCAAGATGTGAAACTCACCGCCAGCTATCTGTACCTCGACAGCTCACAGCAAAAACTAGATGTATCGGGTGGTTCCAACGGCGAAGAACAGATCCCACTCACGCCAGAGCACTCTGCCGGCTTTGTGGCAATGTGGGAAAGTCACGGTGACTTTCGACTAGGCTTTGAAGCCTATTACACAGGCGTTCAGCGTCTAGAAAACAATCCATATATTGAAGAATCTCGTCCTTACTGGCACTTAGGCTTAATGGGAGAAATCACAAAAGGAAGAGTCAGTTATTTCATTAATTTAGAGAATTTACTCGATGTTAAACAAAGCGATGAGCACCCTTTACTGATGCCTGCCAGAGCGCCTAGTGGAAGATGGACAACTGATATTTGGTCGAGAAATGATGGGTTTATAATTAACGGCGGTATCAGAATACAGTTTGGTCATTAACGTTTAAGCAGGCGATTTTAATGATTTAATAAAATCTTAATTTCGTCTGCCGAAAGCGCTTTATCAAATATGACTAGCTCGTCAAGCAAACCTACATAATTCAAACCTACGATAATATTCACTTTGTCGGTATCCCAAGTAAATTGGTAGTGCTGTTTGCGTTCAATACTCAGTTGCCCATCAACGTAAAGCCGAACTGTTGCGCCAGAATCGCTATTAATACCGTGCCATGTAAAAGCGACATGAATCCATTTTTGGTCTGAAAAGGTCGCATCCTCAGACAAATACAAAGGTTTGGCCTCGCTTGCAAGATCATCAAAGGCGATATCGTCAGGGTTCCAAAAGGCATAATCTGAAAATACCCCTAAGCGAAAATCTCGATTCTGTTCCTTGTCAAAATCAATAAAAAAAGAAGCATCATTCCATGCTTTATCGTAAATCATGATTGGGTCAACATAGCCCTCGGGTAAATCCTGTTGTGGATTGAGTTTCATCCACAAAGATACACTGCCCGAAAAGTTTTGTGCGCTGTAGTTAATATTGTTGCTCCCTTTAAATAGAAGCACATGCTCACTAGATTGTTTAAAAGAAAGAGCGCCTGAGTGCTTTCCGCCAGCTTTTACCCAGTGCAGCGCGTCGCTGTTAATACCGGGCGATGCCGCATCTAATGATTGCATTGAGGCGGCGGTAAAAATACGGGAATCGCCTCGAGCAAAATTGGCGTTTTCACTATCATCGAAGTTGGCAATGAAGGTTGCGGAGGTATTTAGAAGCTCCTTTTTTCTATCATCCATCGCAGCTTTAGCTGCGGGAGCTAAAAAAGGACTCAAACTTACAATAATGGTAACTACAATTTTGAGCATCTTGCCCACCCTTGTTTGAATTGCTTTTAGCTATCATTATGCTAATTTGAAACGAGTTCAATATAAATTGAGTGACTTCATGCATCGACGAGACCTGCTTAAACAAATCGCATTAGGCATTGGCATGGTTGTTAGCACAACAGAGCTAACTTTTCTCGCTAGCTTGAGTCAAGATAAAACAAAATCATGGTTACCAAGCGCATTCACCCAACAAGACCTACCCACTCTTAAAGCAATATTAGCGTTGATGCTTCCGTCCTCCAGCACATTAGGTGCAGATGATATCGAGCTTTATCGCTTTGTAGATCACTGCTTTGCAAAGCTCCTTAGCACTGAACAACAAACCATTGCGCTGAACGCTTTTTCCCGCTATCGCAATGAGCATGCACAATTACAAGAAGCAGACGTTAAAAAGCTCGATGCCATCGCCTTTTCGCAAGTAACAAATGAAACATTAGGTAGCTACGAATCTGTAATACGATTTGTCTATAAACGACTCAAAGAATATGCCCTTTTGGGGTATTTCAGCAATGAACGCGTGCTCAAACAGCAGCTCGATTTTCATTTTATTCCTGGCGAATACCAAGGGGATATTGAAGCCGATGAAAGTACTAAGCAGTTTGTGAGCATCAATATATGAGAAACAATACAATATTCGATGCAATCGTAGTGGGCTCTGGAATAACAGGAGGCTGGGCAGCAAAAGAATTTTGTGAACGTGGTTTGAAAACCTTGGTACTTGAGCGTGGGCAAGATATCACTCATATAAAAGATTACGACACCGCAATGACTGCACCTTGGGAGCTAGACACTCGCAATCGAGTCAGCACTGAAGAGCTTAAAGACTATTCGGTGCAATCTACTTGTTATGCCTTTAGTGATTCTACTAAAAAATTCTGGGTGAAAGACAGTGAACACCCCTATACAACGCCAGAGGGCAAGCCTTTTCATTGGATACGGGGCTATCAAGTTGGAGGGAAAAGTATTACCTGGGGGCGGCAATGCTCGCGATGGGCACCTGTTGATTTCAGTGCTAATGAAAAAGACGGCTACGGCATTCCATGGGCGATATCTTATGATGATATCGCTCCGTGGTATGATTATGTAGAGCGTTTTATTGGAGTAAGTGGACAAAAAGAAGGTCTTGCACAATTACCCGACGGTCAGTTCTTACCGCCAATGGAAATGAATGCTGTAGAAAAGCATGTTAAAAAAGCAATTGCCGAGCGCTTTGAAGATCGCATGCTCACCATAGGCAGAGTCGCTAATTTGAGCCAAGCGCACAATGGCCGTGGTAAGTGTCAAAACCGCAATTTATGTTATCGAGGGTGTCCATTTTCTGCTTACTTTTCGAGTTTAAGCAGCACTTTGCCTGCGGCTAGCGCAACTGGCAATTTGACGATAAAAGCAGACTCTGTAGTGACGCGTATAATCTATGATGCAAACAAGAATCGAGCAAGAGGAGTTGAAGTTCAAAACACACAAAACAATGAGCTGGAGTTTTATGAGGCCAAAGTTATATTCTTATGTGCAGCAACATTGAACTCTACGTGGCTATTGATGCATTCAGCTAATGCGCAGTTTCCTCATGGCTTAGCAAACTCTAGCGGCGAATTGGGCAAAAACCTTATCGACCAACATTATCATGTGGGCGCACGTGGCACGATGCCGGGGTTTGAAGATAGCTATTACTACGGGAACCGCCCCACTGGCATAATTGTGCCGCGTTTTAGAAATTTAGAAGAGCAGCGCAGTGATTATTTGCGCGGATTTAATTATCAGGGATGGGCCTCCAGGCTAGGTTGGCAAAGAGGTATAAACAGCGCCGGCATAGGAGAAGACTTTAAAAATAGTCTCCATCATCCGGGTGAGTGGAAAATGGAGTTTTTGGGTTTTGGCGAATCCTTACCCAATCCAAACAATCGCATTTCTTTAAACACTGACAAAAAAGATATTCATGGCTTACCGACCCTGCATATTCAGGCTGAGTTTACGGAAAACGAAAGCGCTATGCGCAAAGACATGGAAAAAAGCGCAATAGAAATGCTTGAGGCTGCAGGCGCGACCAACATTCAGGGTTTTAATCGCAAACATGCCTACGTTCCAGGTGATTGTATCCACGAAATGGGAACCGCTCGCATGGGCAAAGACCCTGCAACTTCAGTGCTTAACAAATACAACCAATGTCATGATATCCCGAATGTTTTTGTCACTGATGGTGCATGCATGGCATCCGGTTCGTGCAAAAACCCTTCGGTGACATATATGGCACTCACAGCAAGAGCAGTGGATCATGCGGTAAATTTGATGAACCGTCAGGATATTTAGACAAGCCTTAATTGCTTTTTTGCGACTTTGTGTTGCCAAATATTTCCAGCAGTATCACACAGGCAAAACCCACTACCATGAGCACAAGCGCAGACGTCAAAGAAGCAGACTGCCCACTTATCTGTTCAAAGGTGCTAGGCAAGATATTTCGCTCAACAAGGACGATTATTTCACCGTCTGCTTTTACAACTGTTTCCAAAGCTTCTTTCCACGGCCATACCTTATTTAATGAGCCTAAAACAAAACCACCTAGTATCGCTAACGTAATATTTTTATGCTTTGTAAACATCCAATCAAGAACACGAGAAAAGCTTAATATACCAACCACGCAGCCGCCAGCAAATAGACTAAGCATGTCGAATTGAAATTGTTTAATGGCCAACATTACATGCCCATACATGCCCAGCAATAATAAAATAAATGACCCAGAAATCCCCGGTAAAATCATGGCGCAAATCGCTATCATGCCTGCTAAAAAGAAGTTAAATGCAGTGGGGTCAATGGCTGAGGGAGAAAGGCTAGTGATTACATATGCGATCGCAGTGCCCGCTAAAAAGGCAAGCAACAAAGCAAAGGTGTATTTTTCAATATGTCGCACTAGCGACCATACAGCAGCTAAAATAAGGCCAAAAAAGAATGACCACAAGAGCAGTGGATGTGTGTTAAGTAAGTACACCACCACACGAGATAAACTCAATATGCTGAGTAACATCCCCGCAAGCAAGGTAACTAAAAAGGCACCATTAACATAGCTGAAAGCAGCCATCGGGCCTTGGCGAAATAGCATTTGAAGTGCATGTACGCCGCATAATTTAATAGAGTGTATAAGCTCTTGGTAAATACCGGTAATGAAAGCGATAGTTCCGCCCGAAACGCCGGGGACTGCATCTGCCGCTCCCATTAGCATTCCTTTTGCCGCTAGTTTTAAGTAGTCGCTTCCCTTTCTATGCGCTTGCATCTGCTCTCCAATGCATATTTTGTGAGAAGCATTATACCTATTTTTGTAAGAATCGGTAAAAGGGAGATTTAAGAACAGGCACAATCATTAATTTCACTCACAATAGCTTTTTTGCTAGTCCCCACAAAGCAAAACAAACGCAAATGAGAATTATTTGTATTTATGCATTTCTTGCGCTATGTTTAATCCCATGAGAATCATGAACATCATATCAACTAAGCTGACATCGAGGTAGATTATGCATTTTTACGCATTAGACTGTTATGAAAAAGCAATAAGAGAGCCGCAAGATAATCACGATAGAGCAATGATCAAGTGCTATTTGAACCTTTGTTTACAAGCCGCGAGAAACTGTCACACAATTTCTTGTGCACATCACGTTTATGCGCGAATGATCAGAACATTTGAAGAGATCATTTGTGATGACTTGTTGACCAAGCAATGGCGTATGCTCTGCTACAAAACCTTTAAGCAAGTTCTGCCTCTCTTGTTTGAGGTCATGGACTATGATGATTATGCGCAAGTCTACACAAGATTCAGCGAATTGAATGACTACTTTTTAGGTAGTGAAAAGGTCAATGCATGTGCAAAAACAAAACAATCTGGCAGTAAATAATTTAACTTAGTATGAGTTTGCCATGTCTAAATTTGAAATATATTTACTGTTCGATTTAGCTGTTTTGTTAATAATTGGGCTGGTATACCTATTTGGCAGAGCAATATTGAAAGCTCTTGCTTAAAAATGTCATTCCTACGAAAGTGCAGTGCTGTTCGCTAGAGGAAAAACGTCATTGCTGCGCAAGCAAAAAGCTCCCAAATATCGCGCTAATGCGCAAATCTTCAGCCTGTAAGGGTGTTAGTTGTTGTGTCGGGAGATTACCGCCTCCGCGGCAATGACATTAGATTGCTTAAGCGAACAGGGTCTTGCGTGCGAAGGAATGACTACTAGTTTTGCTTGGTAGTATTTTGCGCCATCTCGCGAATTTTGCCTACGATTGCGCGCAAACCATTTCCACGTGTAGGTGTGATGTGACTCTCTAGGTCAAGTTGTAAAAAATAGTCATCAATATCAAAAGTAAGAATATCTGAAGCTGATTTGTCGTTATACGCAGCCATAACTAAGCCAAGTAAACCCTGCACAATCACAGCATCGCTATCGACTAAAAACTTAAACTTGCCGTTACTTTGCTCAGCTTTTAGCCATACGTTACTCTGACAGCCCTTTACCAGCCTATCAGGACTTTGTTCACTCTCTGGCAAACGAGGCACATGCTTACCTAGGTCGATAATATATTGATAGCGCTGTTCCCAATCGTCAAAGAAGGCTAAGTCATCAATAATTTCATCGCTTGTTGGTAATTGCATTGTATTTCCTGTTTAAGGGATAAGTTTGCTCAAAAAAGAATAAAAAGCTCATAGATGCATGCTTGATTGACAACGCACGCATCATCAATCAAATTAAAAAAATACGCCAGCTTCGAGTTGCGCTTCTTCGCTCATCATATCGCGAGACCACGGCGGGTCGAATATCAATTCAACCTTAACTTCATCCACAAAAGGAACCATGTTAACGCGATACTCAACATCACCTACCAATACTGGTCCCATACCACAGGCAGGAGCAGTAAGCGTCATGTCGATATTAACGCGCTTGTTATCTTGGTCGATGCTGACTTTATATATCAAACCTAAAGACACAAGATTAATGGGGATCTCTGGGTCGAATACACTTTCGAGCGCTTCCCAAACTTGTTCTTCAGATATTTTTCCGTCGGTGGGCTCGTCAAAAGAAAGCTGTATAGTTTTGCGACCAATGGCGTCGGCGTCAGTGCCGTCGATTCGGTACATGTTGCCGCGCCAGGTTACCGTGTAGTTACCGCCTAAATCTTGGGTAATATTAACAAACTCACCTTCTGGAATGGTCGCGGGATTGCCTACGGGAACTAATCGCGCTTTACAGTCACGCTCAGTGACTACCAATTTTTGCTTCATGTTACTTTATATTACCTTTTGTACTCGGCTTGCTGGCTTTAACCTACGTTAAAGCTCTCACCACAACCGCATTCATTCACCACATTCGGGTTGTTATATTGAATAATGCCATTTACGCCAGCTTTAACGTAATCAATCTCGGTGTCTCTAATCAAACCAACCGCATCTGATGCAATGGCAACGGTCAATTTTTCGCTGAACTCGATTACTTCGTCACCTTCTTTTGGCGCGTCTGCAAAATCAAGAACATAAGCATAACCGGTGCATCCGCTCATCTTAGTAGAAAAGCGAATAATGCTGCCAGGCTTGTTTGCAAGGCTACTTTCAAAGTGAGCAATGGCTGTGTCAGTCATGCTAATCACTTGGGTATTTGGAACAAATGTTTCTACACTCATATAGACTCCTAAGCCAGCATTGTCTTGGCTTTTTTAAGCGCAGCAAAAAGCTGATCAATTTCTTCGTGGGTATTATATATGGAAAACGAAGCTCGGGCAGTACCTGGAATGCTCAAACGCTTCATAAGCGGTTGGGCACAGTTGTCACCGGTACGAATTGCTACACCTTGCTTATCCAAAATAAAACCGATGTCGGCAGGATGCGCACCATCAAACAAAAAGCTCATCACACCAATTTTATTCTTTGCATTGCCAATAATTCGCATTCCATCAAATTCATTGGCTTGCTTGGTAGCGTATTCAAGCAGGCTTTTTTCGTGGGCTTGGAGAGCTGGCATATCTTGGCTTTTGAGCCAATTTACCGCAGCGCCCAAGCCTATTACGCCTGCAATATTAGGCGTGCCAGCCTCTAAACGGTTTGGCAATGCTCCCCAAGTAGCGCCGTCGTAATCCACATCGTGAATCATTTCGCCGCCGGTTTGCCAAACGGGCCAATTTTCGAGCACATCATACTTACCCCAGAGTACCCCAACACCTGTTGGTGCAAAAATCTTATGGCCTGAAAACGCGTAAAAATCACAGCCTATGTCTGCAACATCAACATCGCCATGGGCAATGCCTTGTGCGCCATCTACTAACACCCAAGCGCCCTTCTCTTTTGCCTTCGCAGTAAGAAGTTTTATTGGATTAATTGTACCCAAAGCATTAGATACGTGCGGAAACGCCACCATCTTGGTGTTTTCATTTAACAATGAATCAAAAGCAGCTAAGTCTAATTCACCGTCTTTAGTCATTGGGCACACTTTTAAGCTAGCACCGCTGCGCTTGCATGCTTGCTGCCACGTAACCAAATTGGCGTGATGCTCCATTTCGGTCACTATGACTTCATCGCTCGGCTTTAAAAGCTGACCAAGACCATTAGCTACCAAGTTGATGCTCTCAGTCGTGCCGCTCGTCCAGATAACTTCTTCTCTGCGTGGTGCGTGAATAAATGCAGCAACGTCATCGCGAGCCTTTTCGTATCTGCGCGTTGCATCATCTGATAAATAATGCGCACCGCGGTGCACATTGGCATTGCACTGCGTGTAAAAGTCGATAATAGCGTCGATTACCGCTTGCGGCTTTTGCGTGGTGGCAGCGTTATCAAGATACACTAATGGCTTGCCGTTAATCTTCTGCGCAAGCAAAGGAAACTGAGCACGGATAGCCTCTACATCAAAGCTCATTTAACCTCCATGCTCTCAAAACGCTCGCTCAGCAAAGGCGTTAACCAGTCACGAATCGCAGGGTTGGGTATAGCATTGACCAACTCTTGAATAAAACCAAAGTTAAGCATAACCAGTGCTTTTGAACGTTTAATGCCGCGGCTTAGAAGATAATAAAGTGCTTTTTCTTCTATTTCGGCAACCGTTGCCCCGTGTGCACACTGAACATCGTCGGCATATATTTCAAGCTCTGGCTTGGTATTTATGATGCCGCGACGTGATAACAATAAGTTGCGGTTATTCAGTTCTGCCAATGTTTTTTGCGCATCGCGATGAATATGAATGCGCCCGTTGAATACCGCACGAGCTCTATCGCCCACTATTCCGCGTGCATTTTCTTCAGTAGTGCCGTTTGGCATAGCATGTTCAATGGTTGAATGCAGGTCGAATAACTCGCCTTCACCCAACAAATAAATTGCATTCATCTTTGCCTTGGCGTGCTCACCAGCGTGGATGATATCTACGTCAACACGCGATAACTCGCTACCATAGCCTACTAGTGTACTGTTTAAACGGGCGTTATCATGCAAACTAAAGTGACTTCCACCTACTTGCTTGGCAAGCTTTGTAAAAAACGCAAAGCGATAATGCTCAAGAGAGGCCGACTCAGCAATTACATACTCGGCGAACGCAGTAGTAAAACTCTGTTCAGTACCACTGCCATATTCAATCACTGAACATTTGCTGTTGCTTTTCATATTCACCAAGACGCGTGTATGCGCATCTGTATCTTGTGTAGCCTTATTAACAATCCGCACAGGTACATCAATTTGCGCACCCTCTTGTACTTCAATATAAACGCCCTGCTGACACAAAGCGTCGTTAACCAGTCCAAAGAGGTGACGTGTGGGCTTTACAACACCAAACACTGCGCTTATTTGAGTTTGTACCTCATCAGGCGCACTGCTTATTGAATGAACGTGCAAACCATCAGGTAAAGAGAGCGAACTTAAGTCGCTTACCAACTGACCGTCTACAAATACGATATCGATTGACGACAAACCGGGGATACTCTCTGGCGCATGAAATGTTGCAGCCTCGTCACCTTTAGTCAAGGCAGCTTCGCGCTCTTTTAAAGGGCTTAAAGGCGTAAAGCGCCATGCTTCATTGCGTCCGGTCGGCCAACCTTCTGTGCGCAACTGCTCAAGGGCCTGCTGACGCATCGGTGCAAGATAGTCTTGCACGTTTGCTGCATCATCAATGACCTTGTTTAGCCATTGACTCATGCCTCAACTCCTTCAAACTCTTTCCCTAAAAAGGCATAACCTTCTTTTTCAACTTTTAATGCAAGTGAAGCATCACCGCTTTTCACAATTTTGCCGTTGGCAAGGATGTGCACAAAATCCGGCTTAATATAATCTAGTAGTCTTTGGTAATGCGTGATCACAATAAAGCTGCGCTTGTCGCTACGTTGGCTATTCACGCCGTTAGCAACCACTTGTAAGGCGTCAATGTCCAAACCAGAGTCAGATTCATCTAAAATGCACAAGCTAGGCTTAAGTAAAATCATCTGCATGATTTCATTACGCTTTTTCTCACCACCAGAAAAGCCTTCGTTTACGCCGCGCTTTAAAAAATCGAGTGGCAACTGAACTTGTTTACAAGCTTCTTTAGCACTTTTGAGAAATTCTGCAGCTGAAATTGCTTCTAGCCCCTGCTGTTCACGCACGGCATTGACCGACTCTTTCATAAATTCCATATTACTGACACCAGGAATTTCAACTGGATACTGAAATGCTAAAAATAGTCCGCTTGAAGCGCGTTCTTCAATTTCCATGTCGAACAAGTCTTGGTCATTAAAAGACACATCGCCTTCAATCACTTCGTAGCCTTCGCGACCAGATAAAACATAACCTAAGGTACTTTTACCAGCACCGTTTGGTCCCATGATGGCATGAACTTCACCGGGCTTAATCTCAAGGTTAAGGCCGTTTAAAATGGTTTTTTCTTCTACTCGCGCGTGCAAATTATTAATTTTTAACATTACTATCCCACTGACCCTTCTAAACTTATTTCAAGTAATTTTCCTGCTTCGACGGCAAACTCCATCGGCAGCTCTTTGAATACTTCTTTACAAAAACCGTTCACAATCATCGACACTGCTTTCTCTGGATTTAAGCCGCGTTGCTGGCATAAAAACAATTGCTCGTCGCTGACTTTAGAGGTGGTAGCTTCATGCTCAACAATGGCGGTGGGGTTTCTGCTTTCAATGTACGGAAAGGTATGCGCTCCGCAGGTATCGCCGATAAGCAATGAATCACATTCTGTAAAGTTACGCGCACCGTCTGCTTTAGGGCCCATTTTAACAAGACCGCGATAGGCGTTGTTACTTCTGCCTGCAGAAATACCTTTTGAAATGATGGTCGAACGCGTGTTTTTACCAAGGTGAATCATCTTGGTACCCGTATCTGCTTGCTGTCTTCCGCGCGTTAACGCCACTGAATAAAACTCGCCAACGCTGTTGTCGCCTTTCAATACGCAGCTTGGGTATTTCCAAGTAACCGCAGAGCCGGTCTCCACTTGCGTCCAAGATATTTTGGCATTGGTATGGCAAATACCGCGCTTAGTCACAAAGTTATAAATACCGCCAACGCCGTTCTCATCGCCCGGATACCAGTTCTGTACCGTTGAATATTTAATGGTCGCATCGTCTAAGGCAACAAGCTCTACAACCGCAGCGTGGAGTTGATTTTCGTCGCGCTGTGGAGCTGTGCAGCCCTCTAAGTAGCTTACGTGACTGCCTTCATCTGCCACAATTAGCGTGCGCTCAAACTGCCCTGTGTTCATTTCGTTAATACGAAAATACGTCGAGAGCTCCATCGGACAACGAACGCCTTTGGGAATGTACACGAATGAACCGTCGGTAAATACCGCGCTGTTGAGCGCTGCAAAGTAATTGTCGGCGCGAGGGACTACTGAGCCGATGTACTTTTTGACCAAGTCAGGATATTTGTGCACCGCTTCAGAGATGGGGCAAAATATTACGCCAGCTTCCTCAAGCTTGCTACGGAATGTCGTGACAACTGACACTGAATCAAACACAGCATCAACAGCAACACCTGCGAGCATTTCCTGCTCGTGCAGAGGAATACCTAATTTCTCATAGGTACGTAACAATTCAGGGTCGACTTCGTCTAGAGACTGAGGCTTATCAGCCATGCTTTTAGGCGCTGAGTAATAAGAAATACTCTGGTAGTCGATTTTAGGATAATCAACGTGTGCCCAGTCTGGCTCTTCCATTTTCAGCCATGTTTCGTAAGCTTTTAGTCGCCATGCCAGCATCCACTCAGGCTCACCTTTCATCTCAGAAATACGACGGATGACGGACTCATCCAAACCTGCTTCAAAAGTTTCTGATTCGATTTCAGAATAAAAACCGGCATCGTACTTACGTTCTAATGCTTGTTCTATCTGTTCACTCATATTTGAACCCACTTATTTGTTAGTTTCTTTCTTAACTATTGCTGTGTTGGCGTCTAGTTTAATAGCTTAAGCGTATAGCCCTTAATTATACCGAACTATGCTAATAAAACCTGCATAAAATCAATAAAACGAATAATTACGTTATACAGATAAACTAGACCAATGCAGGCTCAATAAAATATTTAATTTGTGGCACTTAGCTTATACATGCAGCCTAATATTGATGCCGCTTTGTGTAATGCGGCTGTCTTGACGAGTTGATACGTCTTTAACCTGCGCTGTGCTGGTTAAATCTTGCAGCGAAATGCCGTCTAAGAAATCGTTTACACGGTCGCTTAAATCTTGCCAAAGATTGTGAGTCAAGCAGCGCTCTCCGCCTTGGCAATCTGCGTTACCTTTGCAACGAGTTGCATCCACCGTTTCATTGACCGCATGGATGACTGCACTAACCGAAATCTCTTGAGCACTGCGGGCAAGAATATATCCGCCACCAGGCCCACGCACACTGCTAACTAATTCAGCTTTACGCAAACGAGCAAATAATTGCTCAAGATAAGATAACGAAATGTCTTGACGTTCAGAGATATCCGACAAGGAGACAGGGCCAGTATCATAGCGGATTGCTAAATCTAGCATTGCGGTAACCGCATAACGACCTTTCGATGTTAGTTTCATGCTCACTCCATAACTAGTCAGAGTTGTGGATCTTTTCATAACCTACTGGATTGGTCAAGTATTTAACCCACTATTTTAGTCAAGTATTTTGCGGATTAGTATTTCTAAACATAAAATATAGGCAAGCAAGCTAATTTAGAGTAAAAATATGCATCGCTTGATATTGTTTTTGCTACTATGCAAAGCGCAATTTTGTTACGGAGTCGTCATGCTTGCCTACAAATCGCTACACCTAAACCTACTTAAAAACGCAATAATCCTCACTTTGTCTTTTAGTGCGCTCGCATGCGCTAGCAGTGAGAAACTTGCCGATGTTTATACACTAACGGCTGATGCTGAAACCGCATCAATGCACACAATTGTTAAGCAAGCTAATGTTCAACATGTTGGTGAGCTAAAGGTCGCAACTTGGAATGTTGAGCACCTTGCTTTTCCTAGTGATAGCGGCTGTAGAGCGCGAAGCGAAGATGAAATTGCCGCTATGCGTGAATACGCTGAACGTGTTGACGCTGATATTTTTGCTTTGCAAGAGGTCGCGTCTGAACAAGCCGTTCGTCAAATTTTTCCAGAGGTCAATTGGCAAGTTTTAATGTCGCCGCGCGAAAACAGCGAGCCCTATGTCTGCCGTGAGTCTGGCAAAACATCTACGCAACAAAAAGTCGCCTATGCAGTGAAAAAAACGGTTGCGATTAACAGCGTTAAGGCGCTCTCAACACTTGGCCTTAACATGCCAGGCTTGCGCTATGGTCTTGAACTAAATGTAGATACCGAGCTTGGACCTATTTCAATATTGAATGTACACATGAAAAGCGGTTGCTTTGTTGACAACTACACCCGCTCAGACCGAGAAGCCTGCGCAGTATTTGCTCAACAAGCGCCTATTTTAGATGCTTGGATAGAAGAGAAAGAGCGAAGCAAGCTCCAGTATATGGTGCTTGGAGATTTTAATCATCGCTTGAGCGCGCCATACAACCACTTAACACAAGCCATATTTAATAATTCTGACGGCTCAAACTCTACTCTTCACAACGCCACAGAAAAGCTTATTGGCTGCCACCCCTACTACCCTGCGCCCATCGACTTAATATTTATAGGCGGGATGTACCAGAGTATTCATAACGAATCGATACAACTGTCTACCGCTGCTCATAACTTTAACAACATGGAGCCTGACGAAATGCTTAGCGACCACTGCGCGGTATCGCTAACTATCAGCTCTAATCCAAAACCAATCACTAATGCAGTGAAATGGCAAACACAGAGTAAAGAATACTCGTTTTTAACACGCGCAATTTATCAACAGGCGCAAACATCAATTGAACAAATAGCACTACCGCAAACATCATGGGTAGTGGTAATGGATGTAGACGAGACAATTTTAGACAACAGTCAGTATCAAGTGGAACTTGATGTAAAAGGTGACAGTTATAGCAGCGAAACGTGGGCACAATGGGTCCAACGTGAGCAAGCTACATTAGTTCCTGGTGCCGCTGGCTTTATTCAATCAGTGTTAGATAAAGGCGGTAAACTCGCATTGGTGACCAACCGCGATAAAAGTCTAGATGAGCACACTTGGCGCAATTTACAATCAGTAGGCTTGAAGCTAAACGCTGAAAATACTTGTTTACTGGGACGGTCAGCGCAAGATAAAAACGCCTTAGGCAATGCTGGGATAATTAACGATAAAGACTTGCGCCGACAGCAAGTAATTAATGGTCAAGCCGACTGCTTTAAAGTATATGGTGACAAGCCAAATGCTTGGAGTGAGCAACAGAGTATAGTAATGGAAGTTGGAGACAATATTGAGGACTTTAGCGGAGTGTCTCAAGAGACTGCGACACCAGACGCATTGGTTGCTAAATGGCCAACACGCTTAATTTTATTACCAAATCCTATGTATGGCTCTTGGTAGAGAGCAACATGAAATACCGAAAGAATGAGTGTGCAACTTATCCTCCAAGAGGCTGAGTTGCTCTTTTATTTAGCTCAATACTCGACCTTCTTTAAAAACAAAAATCGCTTAGTAAACAAACATAGCTATCTAGGTAAAAAGCAGAACGAACAATTACAATTTAATTTAATTTTATTTTGTTGATCTAAATTAAAAGTTAAATCGTCGGCTTTGTTAATATTGTTAAGCCTATTCAACAAGAGAGAAGATATAAGCCGCTTGTTATCGTGTAAATTACAACTTGTTCGGCGTGATTGTAAATTAATAGTCAGCAGTGCTTAACTTTGCTTATCACTGCATACTTGTATTGAGGAAAAAGCTTATGAATAGTTATCAAAAAATTCTGGTCGCAATTGACATAAATGCCCAGTATGACCAAGTCATAAACAAGGCACTCACAGTATGTCAATCTGTTGAAGAACTTAGCCTAGTATACGTACCCTTGCCCATGACATACATAAGCCCGTATTTATACGGGGTGGATTACGGCTCAATAAATGACGCCGAAAGAGAAACTAAAGCACATGACCGACTGAAAGATATAGCAAAACAATTTGGTATCGCAGAGCAAAATGTCTATTTCAAAGTGGGCGAAGCTGCAGACGAAATTCGTAGTATAGCATGTCAGATACACGCAGATTTAATTGTAATTGGCACTCACGGTAGAAGCGGTATTAAGCTTTTATTAGGTTCAACGGCGAATTCTGTCCTACATGGTGTAGAACAAGATGTACTTGCTGTCAGAATAAAAGATTAAGGTTTTGAAGTCATAGCTGTGTAGAAAATTCATACTTTTTAGGCATTGACAGACGCTATGATATCTAAAACTTTGAATTAGTTTAATAAGACGAACGAAATGCATAGTGTTTTTGTTCCCTTTATTGGTTGAGCCCCAAAACAATAAAGGGAACAAACTATTATTATAAACTTTCTGCAATTATTCTTTTTACATGAATACACTGGAAAACATATCCTGCAAGTTTCTGTAATTTCACTACAAACAATATTCGTAGTCATAAAAATTTAATTAAAAATTGATAGTTTTGGCATTCAACATAGCGCTTAAGGACTTGACTTTTTGAGGTGCGAATGTAAATCTTTAGCGCGCTTTATAGTGGTCTGATGTCCAACCTGTATGTTTTTTACACACTCAACATACATCGACGCTGAAAAGCTTATAAATAAAATACTACTCAACATAATTTCACTTATCGAGCACTATTCTATATCGAGTTGTAGATTGATGAGGGTAAGTGTTGCTATGGGATTAAAATAATAATCAAGGAACAGACAAAAATGAAAAGCATTATTGGTGCTACTCTAATTGGCACCCTCTTCAGTTTGCAAGCCTTAGCTGACGTGGTGGTTGTTGTGAGCCCTGACAACAACGCAGCGTTAAGCGCTCAATCAGTAAAACGCATCTTTTTAGGAAAAGAGAATGAGTTTTCAACAGGCGTAGTACCTACTCCCGTGAATCAAGTATCAAGCAATGCAATTCGCAGCGAATTTGAAAGCGAAGTTATTGGCCGTAGCTCTGCGCAAATTTCAGCGCAATGGTCAAAATTGGTATTCACCGGTAGAGGTATCCTTCCACAAGAAGTTGCTTCAGATGCAGAGATTATTGAACTCATCAAGCAAGATAGCTCGGTAATTGGCTACATCGATTCTGAATCCGTAACTGCTGACGTAAAAGTCGTAAACCTAGACTAAGGAACCTGTCATGAAAAAAGTATTACTTGCAACAGCAATCACGATGGCGCTTGCAACGCATGCACAAGCCGAAGTTCGTATAAATGGTTTTGCCAACTTTGTTGGTGGCATGACTGGCAGCGATGAAAGCTTATATGGTTATGATGACGGTGTTGGCTTCAGTGAAGAAAGCTTGTTTGCACTTCAAGCGAGTAGCGACATCAATGATAGAATGACCGCTACAGTACAAATTTTAGCGCGCGGTGTTAACGACTATGACGTTGATTTTGAGTGGGCATATTTAACTTACCAAGCAACGAATAACACGTCGATATCTGCAGGACGATTCAGACTTCCCTTATTCCGTTTTTCAGACTCTCTTGATGTTGGTTATTCACACCATTGGGTGTCCGCTCCTAGAAACGTTTACGATATTCCGTTTAACGATTTAGACGGCTTTAGGGTCGATTATTCAAACTTTGTTGGTAACTGGGAATTTGAATTAGGCGCTGCATATGGCACATTCAAAAATGATGTAGCCGGCGGTGAAATCGAAGGTGACAACGCCTATATCGCGAGTGCTGAAATATCGAACGACTGGTTCAGTATCCGTGGTGTTTACGGCGGAGCAAAAACAACTTTTGATCAAGCTGAACTAAACGCCATTATTGGTATCGTTGCTCAAGGTTCGCCAAGCTTTGCTGACTTTTTAGCGATTGATGAAGACACCGCGAGTTATTATGGTGTTGGTATTGAAATTGACCGTGCTAGTTGGTTCATTGGCGCAGAATACACTGAAATTGATATCGAAGAGTCATACACACCGACCGATAAAGCTTGGTATGCGACTGCTGGTTTCCGCGCTGGAAAATGGACGCCCTCAGTGACGTATGAATCCTTTGAAGGTGATGAAGTGAAGGGCTTAGACCAGTTGGCTCAGCTTTCTGCTGGCTTACAAGAGGCCTACAGACCTATTGTACTTGGTTTGAATGGTCAGTTTGCTGAAAGCTATGATGTTGCCACTGTGAGCATCCGCTATGAGTTCGACACTAACGTCGCACTTAAAGCAGATTACAGTCGTTATACCGATGCATTAAATGATGATGCAGAAACGTCTTTAGGACGCGTTGCCATCAACTATGTATTTTAGACCGTAAAGGCGATGAAAAGCCCACCAATGTGTGGGCTTTTTTACCTTGTGTAAATTCTTAAGCATATGTACCTGAGGCGCTCAGGCTGTTGTAATATTTTTATGGAAAGTGGGTATGGAAAATTCGTTTAAGCCGTCGCTAAAACTCAAAGTATTGATTGGACTTGCAGTATGTTTAACGCTCGTTTCTTTATATTTCTTTATTGCAGCAT